>CAZMXI010000269.1:672-1530 GCA_964570205.1 uncultured Tepidisphaeraceae bacterium | reverse complement strand
AGCCGCTGCCTGTGCCACTTGCTTTGGCCGCGGACGAGTGCGATCATTTGGGCTCCGGCCGCCCGTGTTCGCAGGGTTCCGGCGGCCACGACAAGATTTCGAACCCCGTGAACTGAGCCAAGGAGATGACCCCATGCCACACGTTCCGCAAGCCCCTCCTCGTCCGGTGAACCGGCGCCACTTCCTTCAGCAATCCGCCGCGCTGGCCGGCGCGCTGGGCCTGCCGGCGATCGTTCCGTCGGTGGTCCTCGGCCGAGCGGGCGCCGTGGCGCCGTCCAATCGCGTCGTGATGGGCTGCATCGGCATGGGGATTCAGGGGCTGGGCAACATGCGGACATTCCGCAGCAACCCGGAAGCCCACGTCGTGGCGGTGTGCGACGTGCACGAAGCCCAGCGCATCCGGGCCAAGAAATCGGTGGACGACGGCTACGCCAACCAGGACTGCAAGGTCTATAAGGACTTCCGCGAGGTGATCGGCCGCAAGGACATCGATGCCGTGCAGATCACCGCGCCCGACCACTGGCACGTGCTGATCGCGCTCGAGGCAGTGCGGCAGGGCAAGCACATGTACTGTGAGAAACCGCTGGGCTGGAGCATGCGGGCCGGCCTGGCGTTGCGGGAGGCCGTGAAGAAAAGCAACGTGGTCTTCCAGTTTGGGACCCAGCAGCGATCCGGCGGCAAGTTCCGGCAAGCCTGCGAGCTGGTGCGGAACGGCAAGATCGGGAAGCTGAAGACCATTTTGGTCGGAGTGCCGGCCAGTTGGACCTGCCCGAAGCAGCCGACCGAATCCGTGCCGAAGGAACTGGACTACGACCTGTGGCTGGGACCGGCGCCCGAGGCGCCGTACTGCTACCAGCG
>CAZMXI010000269.1:0-662 GCA_964570205.1 uncultured Tepidisphaeraceae bacterium | reverse complement strand
CGTACGCCGAGAAGGGCGGCTGGAGCATCTGGTACTGCATCTCCGACTACTGCCTGGGCATGATCGGCAACTGGGGCGTCCACCACCTGGACATCGCCCAGTGGGGCAACAACACCGAGCTGAGCGGCCCGACGGAGATCGAGGGGAAGGGGGTGTTTCCCAAGGACATGCTGACCGATGGCGCCACGAGCTGGCAGATCGAGAACCGCTATGCCAACGGCGTGACGATGGTCCACATGGATGACGGCACCGCCCGGAAGCATCCCCAGCAGGTCGAGAAATATGGCCACGGGGTGTTGTTCATCGGGGAGGAGGGCTGGGTCCACGTCGACCGCGGCGTAATCGACGCGAACCCGAAGTCGCTGCTTAAAGTGAAACTCAGTCCCCAGGAAATCCATCTCTTCAAGAGCGACAACCACCACGTGAATTTCGTCGACGCGGTCAAAGGGAAGACCCAGCCGGCCGCGCCGATCGATATCGCCGCGCGCGTCGATACCCTGTGCCATCTGGAGCAGATCGCGATCAAGCTGGAACGTAAGCTCCGCTGGGACCCGGCGAAAGAAGCCTTCCTCAACGACGACGAGGCCAACCGCATGCTCGATCGGCCGATGCGCGCACCGTGGAAGGTGTAAGTTCGCCGGCACAGTTGAGCCGCAAGAGAA
>CAZMXI010000268.1:0-1549 GCA_964570205.1 uncultured Tepidisphaeraceae bacterium | reverse complement strand
TGCCGGCTGAGCCCCCGCAACGTCTCGGCAAAGTGCGACTCGACCGATGCCGCATCGGCCGTCAACCACGCGGGGCCGCCAAGCTGCTGGGCCGTGTAGCCGCCGAGAAACCGGATCAACCCTTCGCCCGCCAGCGCGAGAACGACGAGCCCCGTCACCAGCAGCGCGGCCGAAACCAGGTCGTGGCTTCGCGCGACGTGGCCCCGCTTCCGCGCCTCGCGGCGGCGATGCGGAGTCGGGTCGAAGGTTCGATCGCCGGTGGAGTCGGCTTGCAGGAGCATGGCGCCGGCGCCGAGCGCGAGAGCCAGCAGGCCGATGCTCAGCATCGAGTTGACGCCCAGCCCAACCGCCATGAGATTCATCTGCGGCACGGCGCGGCTGACCAGGCCGAGCACCAGCGTCGAAGCCAACACGGCCACGACCACGGGGGCCGCGGCGCGCACGGCCAGCACGAAGCTCTGCGAAACCAGTTCGCGCAGGACCTGGGCCATCGACTCGACCGAGGCCATCGAGCCGGGCGGGAGCGAGTGGAACGTATCCAACAGCGCGCCCATCACCATGCGATGGCCGCCGATGGCGACGAACACGACGACGGCCAGCAGTCCCATCAGGCGACCCGCCAGTGGTGTCGGTTCGTTGGTGGACGGATCAAACACGTCGGCCAGCACGAGCCCGCCGAGGCGGCCCACCGTCGCGCCGGCCAATTGCATCCCGGAGAGCAAGAAGACGATTCCCAGCCCGAGGAACACGCCGATAATGGCCTCGGCCGCGATCAGCAGGCCGTACTGGACGACCGAACTGGGCGCGACGGCCGACGTGTGCCACTGGGTCGGCGTCACGAGCACGGCTAGCGAGAAGGCCAGCAGCCCGCGAATCTGCAACGGCACTTCGCGAGTGCCGTAGATCGGCGCGGTCATGGCGAGCCCGGCCACCCTGGCGAAAACCAGGGTGAACAGGACGAACGTCTCCTGGTTGAGCCGCAGAAGCCAATCCATGGGCCGTTTCGATTCGATCTGAACACTGAAACCACGGCTTCCGCCGGCGGCTATGACGCACATCAAGCAAGACAGCCGTCAACCCTGAATCCCTAAATCCCCAGTCCCTTCCTTCACAGTCTCTCCGGAATGGTCGCAATCATCTGACTCGTATACTGCACCATCGTGCTGATGAGCCAGGGCAGCAGCACCAGCAGCGCGGCGAACATGGCAATGATCTTGGGCACCACGGCGACGGTTTGCTCTTGAACTTGGGTCAGTGCCTGGAGCAGCCCGATCACCAGGCCCACGGCCAGCCCCACGACGAGGATCGGGGAACTCAGCAGGAGCGTCTGCACCAGGGCCTGGCGAGCGAGTTCGAGGGCGTCTTGGGAGGACATGGGAAGAGAAAAGGGATTAGGGATTTTGGGATTTGGGGATTTTGGGGGACGGGGCGTCACGTGAAGGTTTGAAAACTTGCCAGCAACATGCCGACGACCAGGTTCCAGCCGTCGACCAGGACGAACAACAGCAGTTTCAGCGGCAGCGACACGAGCACGGGCGGCATCATCATC
>CAZMXI010000267.1:0-1855 GCA_964570205.1 uncultured Tepidisphaeraceae bacterium | reverse complement strand
TCCAACGACACGGACGTGTCGTTGAAGACCTTCAGCGCCCAAGTCTGATCCCACCCCTCGTCATAGACCTTGTATACCCGCCCGGAGCCACCAGCCGGCAGCACGGCTTGCACTTCGTATTTGTGGTCAATCACGTCGCCGATCTGGAACGTGGCTGGGTCCATCTCCTTATGCACGGGGCGGGATGTGGGACGCGATACCTCGACCACCGTGCCCGACGGCCGTTCTCGGATGGCCTGCAGCTCGATCAGCACGGCCTCGGCCGAGGCAGGGCGATCTGACGGTTTGAGGCTGGTCATGCGACGGACCAATTCATTGAGTTGAGGCGGCACGTCCAACGCGCCCCACGTCACCGGCCCGCCTGCACTCGTCCCGGCTCGCAAGGCATCTTCTGGCGACTCGTACAAGATTGTGCCGACTAGCATCTCGAACAGGATGACGCCGAGGCTGTACAGGTCGGCCGCGGCCGTCGCTGGCTGGTTGGCGTGGAGAAGCTCCGGTGCCATGTATGCGCGTGAGACTGATGGGTCGGGCTTAAGCGGGCTGATGGTGTGCGCTTGGGACAAGGCCAAACGCGCGCGGTCGAAGTTCATCAAACGCGGCTGGCCGTCGCGGCCAATCAGCACGTTTTCTGGCCGCAGGTCGCGATGAATCACGCCCGCCTGATGTGCAGCGTTCAGGCCACGGGCGATACCCTGGGCCAGCTCCAGCTTGCGTTCCAGTGACAAGGGCGCCATGGCGCGTAGCAGCGTGCGCAGTGTGCCCGCCTCTGACCAATCGGTGATCTCCACGAACAGGTTGGGGTCTTGAGGCGCGGTGTCAAAGCCGCGCAAGGCAATCAGGTTGGGATGAGCGCCGATTTTCTGTAGCGCCTCCGCCTCCCGGCAGATCACCTCCTGTCGTAGGGTCAGATCCTCGGCCGGCAAATACGGATCGTAGGATAAGACCCGCAACCGCACCTTCTCCTCGCCGCGCAGTAAGGCGTTCCGGGCCAGGTATTCGGCTACCTCGTCACGGCGGGAGAGGGTCTCGATGACCTCATAGTTGCCGAAGGTCAGGCCCTGAGGTGATCGGCCGCGCGCCGACTCGATGATCCCTTTCTCCAGGTAGGCCCGAATCGCGCGACAATCGCCGGCCTTGTCGCCTAGCGCGCCGGCATCGGTCAGAAAGGCGGGGAGCTCTGTGTAGCGGAAGGTGCGCTCCGCGCAGCGGCCCTGCAAGGCCAGTTCGCCCTGGTCATCCGCGATGGCCACGGCGGCCTCCACCCAGACGTTGGCGCAAGCAGGCTGGCGGCGGCCGATCTGGCTCTTCAGAACGCGGGCCTTGTTGTTGGTGGTCAGCCAGGGGTTGGGCCGCGGGTGACGGCCGGCCACCACCCAGGTATCATCGTCGCCGCGGATGCCCCCTCGCCAGCGTTTGACCTCGACCACGTAGACGGCGTGGGGCGCGACGACGATCAGATCGTACTCGAACGGTGGACGTCCCTGTTCGATGATCTCGATGTTGGGGATCAGAGTGTAGGTTTCTGGGAGCGCCTCGCGCAAGTAATCGATGACCAGAGTCTCCCCTTCATCTTGGGGGCCGGAGGCAGGTAGAATGATCAGTCGGGCCATGGCACCTCAATGTGCTGCGTTATCAGACATCGGCTGAGGTTTCTCACCGATATGATGCCGGCGTGCTGCTGTCAAGTGATGTTTCAGAGTGTGTCTTTCAGTTCCAAAGCTTTAGCGAGCATGACTTGTGCCTGGTCCTCAAGTTCCAGCGCATTTGCCCGTAAGTCATAAGCTCGACGCACCTTGTCACCGATTGTTTTCTGTGTCTCTGTCTGGGCCAGCGGTACTGGTATGCTCAATGC
>CAZMXI010000266.1:0-1915 GCA_964570205.1 uncultured Tepidisphaeraceae bacterium | reverse complement strand
GTCAGACGCAGCACCGCCCATCAGGCCAAAGGAAGAATCCAGAAATGCGTTGGCAGAGCCCGGGAAGAACTCGGCGGCAAGGACAAGTGAGCTTTTCGGGGCGCCCAGGCATAGGGCGGAGAGTCGAGGCGAGGGCGCAGAATATCCCGCTCGGCCGTTGCATCTGATGGATGCAGTGTTTGCGGGGCTGGCAAAAGGGCGGGTAGAATCCGGCGACCTCTGGCAAGGAGCTTCGTGACGGTGAGTCCGCCTGCGCAGGAACCTGCGCCTCAGATTCAGGGCCTGATGGCGAGGCTCGGGCTCAATCGCCCAGAGCTTCGCGCCTGGGCCATGTACGACTGGGCGAATTCGGCGATGGTGGTGGTGATCATCACCGCCGTGTTCCCGAGATTCTTCAGCCTGGTTGCCTGCGCGGATGTCGCGTCGGAGCAGACCAGGAATCTGCGTTACGGCACAGTGACGTACCTGAGTATCGGTGTGGCGGCCGTGCTGGCCCCGATCCTTGGCGCGATAGCGGATTACGCGGGGCTGAAGAAGCGACTGCTGGGGGTCTTTCTGTCGATCGGCACGGCGGCGCTGGCGGCCATGTACTTCATCCGGTCGGGCGACTGGTTGCTTGCTTCCGTGCTGTTCTTCCTGGCGAATCTCGGGGCGACGGGAAGTTTCGTGTTCTACGACGCGCTGCTGCCGCACGTGGCGCGCAGTGAAGAAGAGGCCAACCGGCTATCGAGCGCCGGATATGCCCTGGGGTACATCGGCGGCGGGCTGGTGCTGCTGACAACGCTGTTGATGATTTCGAGCTTGAAGACGCCGGATCCCACTCTGCCAGCCAGGCTGAGCTTCGTTGGCGTGGCAGTGTGGTGGGCCGTCTTCTCGATTCCATTGTTCCGATGGGTGCCGGAGCCTCCGGCCGACCGGCGATCCGGCGAGGGCAACATCTGGTTCGTGTCATTCGGGCGGCTGAGAGCCACCTTCAATGAACTGCGGCGCTACCGCCACGCCTTCCTGATGCTGCTGGCGTTCCTGATCTACAACGATGGCATCGGCACCATCATCCGCGTGGCGGTGTTCTACGGCACCAGCATGCAGTTGAAGGATGAGCATATGTACCTGGCGATTCTGCTGACGCAGTTCGTCGGGTTTCCGTTTGCGTTCTTATTCGGGATGCTGGCGGGGAAGATCGGCGCCAAGCGGGCTGTGCTCCTGGGGCTGAGTGTCTACGTCGTCATCTCCCTGGTTGCGTTTGCGATGCGCCCCGAGCCGGGCTATCGGCACAACACGTGGTTGTTCTTCACGCTGGCGGTCCTGGTGGGCACGGTGCAGGGAGGCACGCAGGCGCTAAGCCGGTCGATGTTTGCCAGCATGATTCCGCGGCATAAGTCCGGTGAGTTCTTCGGCTTCTTCGGGATTATGGATCGATTCTCCGGACTGTTCGGCAGTACGCTGGTGCTCATTGTCTTCTCTCACAACCTCCGCATTGGCGTATTGTTTTTAGCAGCATTCTTCATGATTGGAGCAGTCCTGTTGCACCTCATTGACATCCCAGAGGGGCAGCGAACCGCGCGCGAGGCGGAGCGGGCCAGCATCGCGTGAGGTGGGGCGGTAAGAGGGCCTGGGGAAAGCCGCGGCTCGGCATTATGCCCGTCACGGGCCGCATAATCGTCACAGTCGCCCGATGAATCGTTATTGCCTCGGAAATAGTGAAGGCTGCGAGCCTTTGGGGGTCAAGATCGCCCATGGATCGGCCTCGACGGGCCGATGAATGGATTGGCATCGCGAGGCCATCAGAGCGTTCTGCCTCGCTAACGTCTTGTTGCACAAGGCTTTCGATTCGCGGCAGTGGTGGCGGCTCAGGGGTTTTCGAAGAACGGCGACCCGGGCGACCGGCCATATAGACGCCACTGGAATCGCGAGA
>CAZMXI010000265.1:0-2102 GCA_964570205.1 uncultured Tepidisphaeraceae bacterium | reverse complement strand
CGCATGAGCAGTATCATGAACACGCAACTGGTCAACTGGAAACGGCACTAGACGCTCCCGGCCGGTCCACTCCATGATCACCCCGGTCCACTGGTGCTTGTCGTCGATGTCGGCCTGCCAGGCGAAGACCGGGTCCTGGCGTTTCTCGCCCTCTGCGCGGCGGGCAGCGCGGCAATAGATGCCGGAATTGCCGTTCTCCAGGCGGTACAGCAGGTGCAGCTCGAAATCCTCAATCTCGCCGCCTTTCCAGACCAGATAGTTGTTCTCCTTCAGCTTCGTCTCGGCCGTCGTCCGGCCGGTGATGGCGCCATCCTGAACCGACCAGATGTGCGCATCGCCTTCCCACTGAGACAGGTCCTTGCCATTGAAAAGGCTCCGATTCCCGCCAGCGCAGCCGAACGCCACGAGACACAGCACGGTGGAGAACCACTTCATGGACGGCTCCTTGTTACGCCTATTCTCCGGCCGCGATCAACTCCTCGGTCTTCCGAGGCGGCGGCGCATGGCCGATGCCCGCAAAAGCCTTGTCGATCAGCTCCGCCGACGGCGGCTGCGTCAAGAGGCTGACGATCGGCACAACGAACAACGGAGCGATCATGGCAATGCTGGCCGCCACGGGCGAAAGCGCCGCCCCAAGCCGGAAGAACAGCCCGATGGCCAGCGCCAGCCCGACAAACATGCCGGCATAGACGCCCGGCAGCGTCGTCCGCTTCCAGAACAGTGAGTACAGGTAAGGCGCCAGGAACGCCCCGGCCACCGCGCCCCACGACAGCGACATCAACGTGACGATGAACCCGAACTCAAACCGCGCCACCAGGTATGACAGAACAATGAACACGATGCTCATCGCCCGCATGAGCCGCAAGGCGTCCTTCTTGGACATGTTCGGGTTGACATGCCCCTGGTAGAAATCGACCGTCACCGCCGAACTGCTCACCAGCACCAGCGACGCCAGCGTGGACATCGACGCCGACAACACCAGCAACAGGATCAACGCCATCAGCATTTCGGGCAGGTGCTGGGTCAGCAGATAAGGGACCATGCGGTCCCAGTCTGGAGCATTGCCCGCCATCAGAGGTTTTTCCAGAAAATGATGGGCGAGCGCGCCATTGAAATACGCGATGGTGCTTACGATCCCGGCGAAGATCGTCGTGATGATCGCCGCCCTGACGATCATCTTCTCATCCTTGATGGCGTAGAACTTCTGCACCATCTGCGGCAGAGCCCAGACGCCGAAGGAGGTCATGAAGACCAGCGAGGCCAGTATCCACCATGCCGGCTGTTTGGCGGGGGGCACGTGAGCTGCGTAATTCTGCGAAATCGACTGGATCGCGTTGCCCAGGCCGCCGGCCTTCCCGGTCATGATCGCGAACATGACGACCGCGCCCACCAGCATGATGATGCCCTGGATTGAATCCGTCAGGGCGACGGCGAAGTAGCCGCCCAGCACCAGGTAGATGCCGGTGATGGCGATCATCATGCCCAGCGCCAGGTCGTAGTTGATCTTGAAGTTCGTCTCGAACAGATACGCCAGCCCCTTGAAGACCGAAGCCGAGTACGGCACGAGGAAGATGAAGATCACCAGCGCCGACAGCAGCTTGAGCGACCGGGCGCCGTATCGCTCCTGAAAGAACTCCGGCATGGTCATGGCGCTCAGGTTGTGCGTCATCACCCGCGTGCGCCGACCCAGCACGATCCACGACAGCAGCGCTCCGCCGATGGTGTTGCCTACGGCGATCCACAGGCAGTTCAGGCCGAACCCCCACCCGAGCTTGCCCGCGAAGCCGATGAACAGCACCGCTGAGAAATAGGTCGTCCCGTAGGCGAACGCCGACATCCACGGACCGATCGTCCGCCCGCCCAGGAAGAAATCGCCCAATGTGGTGGTCTTCTTCATGCCCCACAATCCGACCGCCACCATTCCCGCCACGAACACGGTCAGCAGAATCCACGCAATCATTCATCGCTCCGCGCAAGAGTCCCATTTCGAGCCCGGCAAACTCGGCTGATCCTAACGGAATCCGCCCGACGTGCAACGACCACGCGCACTGAACCATCCCCAGTTTTGGCAGTGCATAAAATAGCCCGAGCCCATTGGCGCG
>CAZMXI010000264.1:0-2394 GCA_964570205.1 uncultured Tepidisphaeraceae bacterium | reverse complement strand
TAACCAGACCCCCGGCACTTGCCCGGGGGTCTGCTGTTCGTGAGGGGGTTCAAGTTTGCTGATAACACCTTCCCAGGGCGATGGTATGACAAATGAACACGCGTGTCGCGCCGCTCGGCATGCGCGACGTGATGGACCGTTTTCATATCACCTCGTTCGGGAGCGTTTAGCATGAACGACCACAGAAACCGCATATCGCGCAGACTCTGGCTGAAGACGGCGGCGACAGCGACGGGCCTGATGATCGTCAAGCCCAGCATTCTGGGTGGCGCGGAGCACGTCGCGCCCAGCGAGACGATGGGCGGCGCCCTGATTGGATGTGGCGGGCGGGGCGGCGGAACGTACACGGAACTCACCAAGGGCCTGAACGTCGTGCGCGTGGCGGATTGTGACGTGAAATTCAAGGACAGGGTGGACAACAGCCGGTGGTACACCGATTTCCGCCGCGTGCTGGACCGCCAGGACATCGACCTCATCGCTATCGCCACACCGCCGCACTGGCACGCACTGATCTCGATTGCGGCGGCGGAGTCGGGCAAGGATGTGCTGTGCGAGAAGCCGATGACGCGCTTCATCGCCGAGGGCAGGGCGGTGGTCAACGCCTTCAAACGAAACAAGCGCATCTTTCAGGTAGGCACTTTCGGACGGTTTGGGCAGTCCGGCAGCGCACAGGCGAGGCTGGTGCACAAGATCATGCGCAGTGGCCTGATAAAGGAGTGCAAGGGCGTCCTCGTGCGCAACGGCGGTTTCAAGGTCAAGGAATGGAGCGGCCGGTTGGATGTGCCGGTGAGCGAGGCACCGGCAAACCTCGACTGGGATATGTATTGCGGCCCCTCTCCCCTCAAACCGTTCGTGCGCACCCGTCACGGCGGCACACACAGGTGGTACTGGGATTACGAGGGTGGCGGGCTGACGGATATGGGGCAGCATCACCTCGATCCGGTGAACTGGATGTTCGGCAAGGATGACACCAGTCCGGTGGAGATCGAGGCCAGCGCCCCGCCAGCGCACCCGGAGGTGACCGGGATGTGGGGCTGGATCAAGTTCAGGTACGCCGACGGCTTCACCCTGGTGCTGGAGAGCGGCGAATGGGGCCCACCCAGCGGGACCAGAAGCCGCGCTGTCACCCTTAACGACCTCAGCGAAGAGGATCAGGCGAAGCTCAAGACGATGCCCGATCCCGAACCCCTGCGGACATTCGCCGAGGCAGTGAAGACGCGTAAGCAGGCCGGCGGGCATCCCGAGGCGGCCCATCGCACCGTATGCCTGATGCACCTGGCGAACATCGCCATCCGCACCGGGCGCAAGCTGAAGTATGATCCGGTCCAAGAGCAGGTCGTCGGTGATGAAGAGGCGAATCGGCTGGTGAATCAGCCCATGCGCGCCCCGTGGCATCTGTAAAGGGCTGGTCGTCAAAACAAGGAGAGAAACCATGGCACAGACAGTCGATATCGCCGCGTTGGTCGAGAAGATGCCGGATCTGGACAAGACCACCACCCCGAACCGCAGCACGGAAACCGGCAAGCTGACCGGTCCCTCCTGGGGCGATGCGGAGAAGCTGATTGAGCCCATCCTGGCCGGCGGGCGCCAGAGCCTGCTGAGGTTGATCGACATGATCACCGTACAGGAACTGGGGAACCATAAGGTGCGGTACACGATCCATGCGATCGCCCTTTATGTGTGTCGGCCGAACAAGGATGATCAGCAGGCGATGTTCGTCCAGACCCTCGCCTCGCAGCTACGTGGCAATCGCCCCAAGGCCGTGCAACTGTTCCTGGTGCGTGAGCTTCAATGCGCTGGGGGTCCGGCGGCCGTCGCGGCGATAGGCAAGCTGCTTGGCGATGCGCAGATGTGCGATGAGGCGGCCGCTGCGCTGCTCGCCATCGGCACAGGCGCGGCGCAGCAGTTCCGCGCTGCCCTGCCCGACGCGACCGGGCGGTGTCGCCTGGCCATCGTGCAGGCGCTGGGCACGCTTCGGGACGCCGAATCCGCCGCCGCCCTCAAATCGATGGCCACAGACAGGGACCCGGAGATTCGCCTTGCGGCGGTCTGGGGACTGGCCAACATGGGCGATGCATCCTCGGTCGACCTGCTCATCGCCGCCGCGGACGCCCAGGGCTTCGAGCGGATCAAGGCGACTCAGGCCATCCTGCTTCTGGCCGAGAAGCTGGCGGCCGCCGGCCAGAAAGGCCCTGCCCGCCGCATTTATCAGCACTTGGCGCAGACCCGGACGGAAAAGGCCGAGCAGTACATCCGCGACGCTGCCAGGGAAGCGATGGCGGCGCTGTAACGTGGGCCTGGCATGCGTCATCGAGCCTACTGTTGACCTTGCCGGTTCGGAGGGTGAACGACCGTCCCTGCGCCTCATTCCGCCGGCTGACGCACCTTGACACG
>CAZMXI010000263.1:0-2563 GCA_964570205.1 uncultured Tepidisphaeraceae bacterium | reverse complement strand
TTCCCCAGCGGCCGTTGGTGAGGTTCCATTCCGAGACATAGATCTTGATGTTGGGGTTGGCCGATTTCCTGATGATCTCGCCCCGACCTTTGAGAAACTGCTCGTACTTATAGGGATCCTCAATATGGTCGGCGGGGAAGTAGATGCCGTTGTAGTAATGCGGCGAGAGAATGTCGAAGAGCTTGCCGGCCTGTTCGATGATGCGCGGGTCCCAGTTGCGGTTTGCCGCCTGGTCGCCCTCGCCAGGGCCGGTGTCGTAGCCGTAGCTGCCGGCAACGGACAGCTTGAGATTGGGGTATTTGGCGCGGATGGCGGGGCAGAACCGGTTGACGATCTCGAGATAGGCGGTGTACTGCATCAGGAGCCATGGCTCATTGTCGATCTCGAGGGTCTTGAGCTGATAAGGCGCGGGGTGGCCGTTGGCCGCGCGCTGCTTGCCGAACTCGGTGGTCGCGTCGCCCATGCAGTATTCCAGCCAGTTCAGGGCGTCGTCAACGCCGCGAGCGGTGTTGATCACGAGGATCGGCTCGGCCTTGACCTTCTCGCAGAACTGGATGAACTCATCGGTGCCGAACTGATAGGTGTCACGGTCATTCCATTGCGCGATGGGGTGGGGAAGGCGCTTTTCGCGAGGGCCGACGCCGTTCTGCCAGATGTACCTGTTGGCAAACGACCCGCCGGGCCATCGGATCGAGGCGGGTTGAAGGTCGGCGATTGCCTTGAACAGATCAGGCCGATAGCCGCCGGTGGCCAGGGCGGAGGCGGAGAAGAGGGAGACCTGATCGACGTTAACCGTCTGAGGCGCTGTGGTACTGAGGGTCAGGGTGGCGGCATCGACAGTTCTGGGGCAATCGAATTCGATGGTGAACTTCTGCCATTGATCGGTGAGGCCAGCGATGTTCCTGGTGAAGACCTCAGCACCGGCAGCATCCTGAAAGGTGACGATGAGCGATCCCTTGCCGCGGGCGTAGAGCGTAAGCGTGTATTTTTCGCCTTCCTTCAGTGCGATATTCTTCTGGCGGATGCCGGAGCCAATGAGGTTGTCGGTGCGGACTCTGGCGTCGATGCGGACTGACACGTCGGCATTGAAGGGATTGACACGATCCACGATGACTTCGCCTTCGATGCCGACGAATTCCCAATTCGGCGGCGGCGCGGCGGTGGGAGCGGCCGTCGGACCCCTTCCGGGACGCCCGGGCCCACGGGGCGAGAGCTCCAGTGTGCCGTTGAGAACCTGGTCTCCCCAGAGCCCGCCATGCACCGAATTGAAGATATGTTCCAGGAACTGCCCGTAGACGCCCACATCGAGGGTCTTGGTTGTCCGACCCGTGTGGACGGTCAGCGAAACGGGCTCGCCCACTGCCTGCAACGTCAGGCTCAGGATGGCCAGGGGGATTATGTGCCACTGCTTCATGGGTGCCTCCGCCAAAACACTCTCGCAGCAAACCTCAATCGCCTGGATGGGCCCATCGTGACGAGAAGCCAGAAACTGGCCTGAGCCATCCGGCGCGTCTGGCGGTCGTTAAGTTGCCGCGAGCAGAACTCTCGTCACCTTCCGGTTGTGCTGCAGGCCCCCCCCCGGTGCTCCGTCTGGCGTGCAAGCACGCCAGGCGTGTGACTTTCAGCAGCCAACTCGACAGCACCATGCCGGCCGGTAGGCTCGAATGCCGCCGTGCCAGCACCATGAACACCGCCTGCGTCACATCCTCGGCTAGGCTCGCGTCCGGCAACTGCCGCCTTGCCGCCGCGTACACCGTCGGCAGATAACGCCGCACCAATGCCTCCAGCACAGCATCATTTGATCCCGGTGCTGGCGGATTGAAAGGGCGCTGGTCTGTCATGGACACCTTTCCGGATCAGGTTCCAATAGGTACTCCCTGGGACACGCCGCAACCGACAGCCATCCCAGAAACAGACGCCGACTCAACGACCAGATGGGCACGCGACATGCCGACAGAAAGGCGTCCGGGGGCCGCTGAACGGCGGCCCTTCCCGAGGCCTTACGCCTGAAACCTAATCAACTGTCGAGTTGATGTAGTCGTTCACAATGTTCTCCAGGTGCTCGTGCCGGCCGCTCTTCAGCGTGGGCTCGCCGTTATGCAGGATCCATTTCTCCAGTTCGTCGAAACTTGACTTCCCGCTCATGATCGCCTTGCCGATGCCGTTCTCATAGCTGGCATAGCGCTGCGTGATGAAGCTGTCGAGCGCCTTATCGGCGATGATCCGGTCGGCGATGATCAGGCCTCGGGCGAAGGTGTCCATCGCGCCGATGTGGGCGTAGTACAGATCGACCAGGTCGGTCGAGCCGCGACGCACTTTGGCGTCGAAGTTCAAACCGCCGGAGCCGATGCCGCCTTGCTTGAGGACGACCATCATCGCATACACCGCGCTGTAGATGCTGGTGGGGAACTGGTCGGTGTCCCAGCCGAGCAGCATATCCCCAGTGTTGGCATCTATGCTGCCGAGCTTCCCGGCGGCAGAGGCAACGGTCAGCTCATGCTCGAACGTATGGCCCGCCAGCGTGGCGTGGTTGGCCTCGATGTTGAGCTTGAAGTGCTCCATC
>CAZMXI010000262.1:0-2665 GCA_964570205.1 uncultured Tepidisphaeraceae bacterium | reverse complement strand
TCGTCCGCCCTGGCGGCGAATGACGGCCTGACGCTGCTTGGGCGCGCGTTCCTTGAGGATGCGCTGGGCCTTATTGAGATCGGCGACCTTGAAGACGCCGGTGGTTCGACCGCCAGGCGCGCCGCTTGTCACATAGGCGTAGTTGATGTTGACGTGGTTCTGTCCGAGCGTTCCGGCCACATCGGCCAGTGCGCCCGGGCGATTGGAGAGTTCAATGCAGAGCACATCCGTTTCGGTCATGGGCAGATTGAGCTGTCGGACGACCGCGCGGGCCTCCTCCGGGTCCTCAGCGATGAAACGGAGGACACCATGTTCCTGTGAGTCGACAAGAGTCATGGCGACGATGTTCACCTTCTGGTCAGCCAAGGATTGCGTGACCTGCGCCAGGACTCCGGGCTTGTTGACGAGGAAGACGCTGAATTGGGGTCGAACGTTCATTTGAGCCATAAATCTCCTCCGTATCAGGCGGCGCCGTGAAATGTCCAGACACTGCGGGGGATCCTAGATGATGGTGCGAACCGCCTCCTTCTGCGACGGCTTGATGGCCAGGACGCGGTCCAGTCGCGTGATGCGAAGCAACTCCAGGAGTCGCGGTCCCACCCCGCACAGCACCATGCGGCTGTCAGGAAGGGCGGCGAGCTTCCGCTGCATGGCCAGTAGAATTCCAATGGCCTGGCTGGAGAGATACTGGACTTTCTCAAAGTCGAGGACGATCTTCCGTCGATCCTCGTCATCGATCAGGCGGTACAGGGCGGCAGCCGCCTTCTCCAGTTCGAGCGGGTCCATTAGGGACGCCGTCGTGAATTCCACCACTGTCGTCTGAGCGATCTGCTGGACGCTGAAGTGACTCATGGGTGCAGATGTCTTTCCTGGGCGATTCATGCCCGGCTACGATTGCGCCGGCTGGCCGCTTTCCGACGTTTTCCGGTTCGGCCTCGCATGCCACTGCCGGCGATGCCAGGTTTGGACTTCCCGGCCGTTATTGCAGGGGGAAGGGCCTTCCTGCGCATCTTGATTGTAGCACGGCCGGCGGTTCCGAGCGCGATCTGGAGAACCTGGTCCACATTTTCGACAAAGTGAAACTCAATGCCGCCACGGACCTCGTCGGGGATGTCCGGCATATCCTTCTGGTTGCGTCTTGGAACGATGACCTGCTTGATGCCGGCGCGCATGGCGGCGAGCGTCTTCTCTTTGAGGCCACCGATAGGCAACACCAGTCCTCGAAGAGTGATTTCGCCGGTCATCGCCAGGTCGTGGCGGACGGGCCTGTTGAGCATGAGGGACGCCAGGGCGGCGAACATTGCGATGCCGGCGCTGGGGCCGTCCTTGGGGATGGCGCCAGCCGGCACATGAATGTGGATGTCGCTCTCTCCAAGAGCCTTGGCGTCGATGCCCAGGTGCTCTGCACGCGAGCGGACCAGGGTGAATGCGGCTGTGGCGGATTCCTTCATGACATCGCCGATCTGGCCCGTGAGAGTGATGCCGCCTCTGCCGGGAAACCTCGCAGCCTCGATGAAAAGAATCTCGCCGCCGACGGGGGTGTAGGCCAGACCGGTGGCGATGCCGGGAACACTGGTTCGGGAAGCCAACTCGGGCTCGAACCGCCGGGGGCCGAGCAATCGCTCCACCATGATCTTGTCGACATGAGCCTTTGTGGTTCGGCCGCCGACAACTTCTGCCGCTATCCCTCGAGCGATGGCGCCGATGTTGCGCTCCAGATTCCGGACGCCGGCCTCGCGGGTATGGCCTTCGATGATCTGCTGCAGGGCGGCCTGGCTGAAAGCGGCGTGCTGCGTGGCCAGGCCATTGGCATCCAGTTGCCGAGGGACGAGATATCGCTTGGCGATGTGCAACTTGTCCGAGAGGGTGTATCCCGGGATCTCGATGACCTCCATGCGATCGCGCAGGGGACCGGGCACGGTGTCCATTGTGTTGGCCGTGGCAATGAACAGCACCTTGGACAGGTCGAAGGGCACGTCGAGATAATGGTCGGTGAAAGTATGGTTCTGCGCCGGGTCGAGTACCTCCAGCAAGGCTGAAGCTGGATCGCCGCGGAAGTCCGCGCCGAGCTTGTCGATCTCGTCCAGCATCATAAGCGGATTGCGGGTGCCGGCCTTGCGGATCTCGGCAATGATCCGGCCGGGCATGGCGCCGATGTAGGTGCGACGGTGGCCGCGGATGTCGGCCTCGTCGCGCACGCCGCCCAGAGCCACGCGAATGAAGTGCCTTCCCATGGCTTCGGCGATGCTTTTGCCCAGACTGGTCTTGCCGACGCCCGGCGGCCCGACGAAGCAGAGAATGGCCCCGCCGCCGTCGGGTTTGAGCTTGCGAACGGCGAGATGCTCGATGATGCGGCGTTTGACCTTATCCAGATCGAAATGGTCGCGGTCAAGGATGCGCCTCGCCTCGACGAGATCGATTTTGTCCTCCGTCGCGATGCTCCATGGCAGTTCACTGATGATTTGGAGATAGGTGCGGATGACGCCGTATTCCGGGCTGGCGCTGGGCAGTCCCTCCAGCCGGCTCAGCTCGCGCATGGCCTCCTTCATGACGGCTTCGGGCGGCTGTGCGGCGTCAAGCTTGCGGCGGATGTCATCCGCTTCGGCACCGGCGCCCTTGTCGCCCTCGCCAAGTTCCTTGCGAATCGCCTTCATCTGCTCCTGCA
>CAZMXI010000261.1:0-3098 GCA_964570205.1 uncultured Tepidisphaeraceae bacterium | reverse complement strand
CGAAGTTGGGATCGACATTCACGACGGAGATGGCTGAGAGGTTGTTAAGGCTGTTGCGCGGCGCTTCGGGCAGGTAGGGTCCGCAGTTCTTGCCCTCGTAGAGTGTAGGCGTGACGAGGTCGTCCCAGTCGTTGCCGGTGAGGGCGGGGGGCGCATCGCCGTGTTGCATCATGAAGAGCTGGATCTGGGTGCGCACGATGCGGAGCTGCTCCGATAATCCCGCCTTGCGCGCGTCGGCGCCGGCGCCTGAGACCACGGGCGCAACAAGCACCACGATGATCGACAGCAGCAGCACCACGATCATGATCTCGATCAGCGTGAACCCGCGCTGCTTGAAGTTGGCGTACATGGCCATCACCTCGCTAAGATAGCATCCGCACTTTCCGTCTCTGTTCTACGATTTGCCGAGGCGCCGGGCGGCGTTCGCCGCGCAGTTTGGCGATTTGGCCGCGGGCAGTGTCGGTCGGGCGTATCGCCTGTGCCGGTTTTTCCGGCTTCGATCGCCTCAACCACCGGAGGAGAAACATGGCGCACCGTCTGGCCCCTCTCGCCCTTGCGCTGATCGTCGGCTGCATCCATCGTCAACCCCAGATCCCTCCCTCGCCCGTCATGCGCGAGTTTCGTGCCGCATGGGTGGCATCGGTCGGCAACATCGACTGGCCGAGCCGTCCGGGATTGTCCAGCGACGAGCAACTGAAAGAGATGATCGGCATCCTGGATCGGGCGGTGGAGTTGAAGTTGAATGCGATCATCCTCCAGGTGCGGCCGGCGTGCGATGCGCTGTATGTTTCGAAACTGGAGCCCTGGTCCGAATATCTCACGGGCCGGCAGGGAAGGCCGCCGGAGCCTTTCTACGACCCACTGGCAAGGTGGGTGGCCGAGGCGCACCAGCGCGGATTGGAACTGCACGCCTGGTTCAACCCGTACCGGGCGCGCGTGGCGCATGCGGCTGACGCGGCGACGGCCGATAACCACATCAGCCGAATCCGGCCGGATCTGGTTCGGACCTATGGCGATTTTCAATGGCTCGACCCGGGAGACCCGGCGTCGCAGGAGCATACGGTCCGTGTGTTCCTCGATGTCGTGAAGCGATATGACATCGACGGGGTTCACATCGACGACTATTTCTATCCGTATCGGGTTGCCGGCCAGGAATTCCCGGATGAGGAAACCTACGCGAAGTATGGCCGGGGGATGTCGAAGGCCGACTGGCGGCGGAACAACATCAACCGCCTGATCGAGCGGATCTATCGCGAGATCAAGCGGGAGAAGCCGGCGGTGAAGTTCGGGATCAGCCCGTTCGGCATCTGGCGGCCGGGGCATCCGGAGATGGTGCGGGGGATGGACCAGTACGAGGCGATCTACGCGGATGCAAAGCTGTGGCTGAACGAGGGGTGGTGCGACTACTTCACGCCGCAGATCTACTGGAAGATCAGCGCGACGCAGCAGCCTTATGGGGAACTGCTGAAGTGGTGGATTTCCGAGAACACGAAAGCGCGGCACATCTGGCCGGGCAATTACACCAGCCGGATCCAGGATGGCCGGGCGAATTCGAATTGGCCGGCGGAGGAGATCCTCGCGCAGATCGAACTGACGCGCAACACGCCCGGCGCATCGGGAAATGTACACTTCAGCATGAAATGCCTGATGCAGAATCGCGACGGGATTGCGGAGAAGCTGAGGAATGGCGCGTATGCCATGCCGGCCTTGTCGCCGCGGTCGCCCTGGCTGGAGAAGGCGGACGCGGATCGGCCTGAGCAGCCGAGGTGGCGCATTCAATCGAGGGCGGACGGTCAGGTGGTGCTGCGGTTTCGGCCGCAGGAGGATGCGTTTCGGTGGGTGGTCTATCTTCGATATGGCGCGTTGTGGGAGCATCAGGTTGCGCCGGCCGCCGAGGGAAAGGTTTGCGTGCCGGCCCATCCGCTGTTCGGCCTGCCGGAGCAGGTGGCCGTGACGGCGGTCGATCGAGCGGGCAACGAGTCGCGCGGGCGGGTGCGCGACGTGCGGAAATGAAGGCGACTGATGGGAGAGGCGGAGCGACGTTACCGCTTGGGCGACAGATCGGGCGGCGAGGTCCTGGCGAATTCGGCCCACTGCTTCTCAAGCTGTTCGATGGCGGGGCGGCCGGCGTGGACAAACACGCCATAGCGGAGGGTGAGCGGGCTGCCGGGCTCGATGGTGCGCGGGGCGTCATAGGTGAGGCTGGAGCCCATCCAGCCATCGCCGCGGACATGGAAATAGGTCGGGTGGTTGGGGTTGGAGGGGTGATCCATCAATGTCACGCCTTCGATGATGTTTGCTTTGGTGGGGCCGGAATAATCGACCCATTTGGCTTGTTTCCAGAGGATGTCCTTCTCGTTCACCATGCCACTGGAGTTGCGGATGACGCCGCCTCCGTCGTGGGTACCGATGGTCTTGGCCATGCGTACGCCGATCATGCCGAAGGGGGTTTTGTCGAGCACAACCTGGCCCCTGGGTTGCAGGCGCAGGTCGATGATGAGCATGAACTGGTTCTCGGGCATAAGTTGGACCTGGGTGCGGCGATGTTCCTCGATGAGCACCTTGTTGTCCGCTTCGTCGATCCAGTGATTGACGGTGGTGATCCAGGATGCTTCGCCGAGGTCCTCGAACTGCTCAATGCGCTGGTGGACGATCCTACCTTTTGCACGGTCATCCCAGAAGCTCAGGCCGTTGACGCTGTTATGCGAAATCCAGACGGAGTTGTGGTGGCTGTGCGATTCCGGGTCGCGGGGATGGCCCATGCGCGTGAGGGATCGGCCGGATGGGCCAATCAGTGGAAACACGAAGGGACGGCGCAGATCTCGGCCGAAATGGTAGCGTGCCAGGTCATCTTCATCGCGCTGGAAAGAGACCTGATGATAAGGTTGCGGGAGGGCCTGCAACCTGGGCGCCGGCTTGTCGGCCTGCTCCTGCCCGCGAACGCCTGTGGAAAGCCCCAGCATGATGACCGCGGCGAGGAAGATGTGTCGCATGTCGCCGAGGATACCGCGCGTGCCTCCGGCGGGAAACGGCGGCGGCCCGGGGGGTCCACGACCGTCGTTGCAGACCTGTTCTGGCCGATAACAGGGGCATGGGGA
>CAZMXI010000260.1:0-3131 GCA_964570205.1 uncultured Tepidisphaeraceae bacterium | reverse complement strand
GCCGGTGATCTTCGCCAGGCGTTCCGCGAGAAGCTCCAGGAACGCCTGGCGAAGATCACCGGCGGCGTCGCGGTCATCAAGGCCGGCGCCGCGACCGAGACCGAGATGAAGGAGCGCAAGGATCTGATCGACGACGCCCTGCACGCCACCAAGGCCGCGGCCGAGGAAGGCATCGTTCCTGGCGGCGGCGTGGCCTTCCTGCGGGCGATTGAGGCCGTCGAGAATGCCAAGAGCAAGGCCCGTGGCGATGAGAAGATCGGCTTCGATATCGTCGCCTCGGCGCTCACGTCTCCGGCGCGCCAGATCGCCGACAACGCCGGCGAGGATGGCGAGATCGTGGTCGCCACGATCCTGGAGAACAAGAACGCCAGCTACGGCTACAACGCCGCAACCGGCGAATATGTCGACATGTTCAAGACCGGCATCATCGACCCGACCAAGGTTGCCCGGACAGCGCTTTTGAACGCCGCCAGCGCGATCGGTCTGGCCCTGACGACCGATGTGCTGGTGACCGAGCTGAAGGAGAAGAAGGGCGACAAGCAGCCGCAGCCGGTTAACGGCGCGGTTTCGTGATGCCTGAAATCATGGCGAGACTGACACGGAGACACAGGAACGGCACATAAGGCTTTCTTGTGTCTCCGTGTCTTTCCACGGACTGCCTGTGATGGCTGGCGCACGGATGACGGAATTTGGCGGGCGGCTGGCGAATCAGTCAATGATCGCTAACGTAGGATGAGCGTGGCAACGACAAAACGCGATTACTACGAGGTTCTGGGCGTCGCCAAGTCGGCGAGCGATGAGGAGATCAAGCGCGCGTACCGCAAGCTTGCGATGAAGTACCACCCGGACCGCGCTGACGGCGACAAGTCCGCCGCCGAGGCGAAGTTCAAGGAATGCGCTGAGGCCTACGAGGTTCTCAGCGACGCCGACAAGCGCCGTCGCTATGACCAGCACGGCCACGCCGGAATCCACGGCCAGCACGATTTCTCGCATATGGACGTGTCGGATATCTTCTCGATGTTCGACGAGATATTCGGCGGTTTCGGCGGGCGGCGAGGCGGCGGAGGTGGATCGCCCGGCCGCATGCGCCCGGAACGTGGTTATGACCTGGAGACCCAGGTTGAGTTGACTCTGGAAGAAGTTGCCAGCGGGGCGGAAAAGACAATCGAGTTTGAGCGGCAGGACGGCTGTCAGGTCTGTCACGGGACCGGCGCCAAGCCCGGCACCGCGCCGGTGGCCTGCCCGCAGTGCGGCGGCCAGGGGCGGGTCGCCCAGCAGGGATTTGGCGGGATGTTCCGCATGGTGACCACGTGCCCGAACTGCCGGGGCGCCGGTTCGGTCGTCCGCGATCCTTGCACCGCATGCCATGGCACCGGCCGCGAGATGCGCAAACGCGTCGTGAAGATCACGATTCCCCCGGGCGTGCATGAGGGCCAGGCCGTCCGGGTGACCGGAGAAGGCGAGCCCGGCGCCAGAGGTGGCCCGGGCGGAGACCTGCATTGTTACATCGTTGTCAAGCCCCATGAGTTGTTCAGCCGCCACAACAATGACCTGGTCTGCCAGATTCCGATCAGCTTCAGTCAGGCGGCGCTGGGCGCGCGGCTGCAGGTGCCCACGCTGGGCGGCGCAGACGAGCTTGAGATTCCCGCCGGCACCCAGCACGGCGAGGTGTTCAAGCTCAAGGGGCGCGGCCTGCCCGATTTGCGATCCAAGCGGGTGGGCGATGAGCTGATTCAGATACTCATCGAGATTCCCCGCAAACTGAATGATCGCCAACGGCAGCTTTTGCGCGACTTCGCTGAAATGGAGGAGGAATCCGTCTTGCCGCAGCGCAAGAGCTTCCTGGGGAAGCTCAAGGAGAAGTTCACCGGCAGTTGATTCCGGCGGGCATGTGCATTGCAGTCGGCGCGTGAGGAGTACGCAGAGGTTTTCATGACGGATGCGAATGACAATATCCGGTCCGACGATGGGGTTGCTCCCGGCCATGGCGCCGAGCACGACAGTTCCATCCTCGAGGTCGATTTGAAGAAACTGCAAGAGGAGCGGGACGCCCTGTTCGAGCAGGTGGCGCGCGTCCAGGCGGATTTCCGTAATGCCCAGAAGCGGCTGGAACAGGAGAAGCTCCAGTCGATCCAGTTTGCCAACGCCAAACTGATCAAGTCGCTGCTGCCTGTGATCGACAACTTCGAGCGAGGCCTCGAGGTGGACCCTGCGAAGACCGACCTGCCGGCGTTGCTCAAAGGCATGCAGATGGTGCATGACCAGTTGATGAAAGCGCTGGCGCAGGAGAACGTTGAGACCATTGCCCCGGAACCCGGCACGCCCTTCGACCCCAACCGGCACGAAGCGCTGATGCAGCAGCCGGATGACCGTTATGCGGAGCCGACCGTAACGCAGTTGTTCCAGAAGGGTTACAGCCTTTATGGTCGCGTGCTGCGGCCGGCGCAGGTGGCGGTAAGCAGGACGGAGTAGAATCCGAAGAGGTGAGCGTTATGCCGACGTATGAGTATCAATGCGAAGCGTGCGGTTTGAAGTTCGAGCGCTTCCAGTCGATCACGGCGCCGCCGGTCAAGAAGTGCCCACAATGCAACAAGTCCAAGGTGCGCCGGTTAATCGGGACCGGAGCGGGACTGATTTTCAAGGGCAGCGGCTTCTACTGCACCGATTACCGCTCTGACTCGTACAGATCGGCCGCCAAGAGTGACAGCGGCGGCACGAATCCAGCCAAGAGCGACACGCCGGCCACATCGACGGGCAACGGCGATGCTGCCAGCCCGTCCAAGTCCGAAAGCAAGCCCTCGACCTCCGGTGCCGCCGCGAAGGCCGTGAAGAAATGAGGCCCAAACGGGGATCCGACCATGCGCTGTCCGATCTGCAAGGCCGAAGTGGATGAAATGCAGCGGGATCGTGCGAGCAGCGCCTGCCCATTCTGCAGCGAGCGGTGCAAGTTGATCGATCTGGGTCGATGGCTTGGGGGCAAGTATCAGATCCCCGTCGTCGATCCGGATGAGCAGGACTCGATCAAGCATCGCACAACGGAGGACGATGGCCGCTCATAGGCCGCCGCGTCTCTTGCCCGCTAGTGCCGTTTCCAGTTGACCAGTTGCGTGTTCATGATACTGCTCATGCGG
>CAZMXI010000259.1:0-3249 GCA_964570205.1 uncultured Tepidisphaeraceae bacterium | reverse complement strand
TCTCGTGGAAGACGCCCGAGACCGGGCCTACGTGCTTCTCGATGTGACGCTCGATCGCTTGGAGATAAGGCGTCGGTTGAACCTCGATGGTGGAGGTGGCTGGCTCATGGCGGTAGATCGCCGTGCCGGAGCGAGCGATCTGGCTGGGCGCTGCGTGTGCCGGAGGCACTTCTATGGTCGCGCCACATTGCTTGCATCGGCCCTTCTTGCCAGCCAGTTTGTCATCCAGATTGAACACCCGCCCACATTCGGAACACCGGAAAGTGATGGACACGACCTGCCTCCCATGATGGTGCGCGCCGACAAACCATCCGCCCCGGCGGACCGGCTTGGCCAGCGCCCAAGATTATGCGGCTCGGTCACATCGGTCGCAAGCCGTCACACGCGCACCTCGCTCGAACGCAAGGAACGAAAGAAGGTGACGCACATCGGGAACGAAAGAAGGTGACGCACATCGTATTGCGGGGCCGACTGCCACAACGACCTGGCCAACGCTCCGCTCGAACTCCACCTCCGCCACCAAACACGCTGAAGCCCCTCGACTCCATCCCGCACCATTCCCCTCCCATATTAAGCAGTAAAACAAGAAAAAAGTTAATAAAATCAACAACAAAACCATTACCCGAACGTATATAGAACAGAACACCCTGCCTGCCATCCCGCACCCCGTCGGTGCGAATGGGCAGGCGGGCAACATGGAGAAGACCGGCCCATGCTCATCGCCACAACCCCACCCCGCTGACCACCCCCCCCCCAATCCACACTCCATTCATGCGCATCCGCGCCAAACGTGGCTTCCCCCTCTCTCCCACGTAACACGCAACACGCAATGCACAGCAATCATCAACTGGATGCCATATGAGCATTCTTCCTAACTTCCCTCCCCGACAATCCCTTCCAACACATGGAGCAGGCAACATGTCCCACTTTGTCCCCAAATGTCCCACAGTACAGATTTCACTTTCGCAGCCCTGTCCACCTCCTCAAGGCCGCCTTCGTGCCTTGTGTTTCAACCTCCCCTCCACACCCGCACTGACTTCGGGCGATTCCTGCCATTCCCAGTAACCACTTCCCCGGCCGCTGCTCCGTTGTTGCCACCACTTCTTGCGTCGCGGCGGGCCGGCGGCTACAACCTATTCGGGCTCATCCAGGTCACCGGGTGCGACAGGGAGGAACATGATCACGATCCGATGTGAGTGCGGCGCAACCATGGAGTTGCCCGAGGCCGACGTCAACCAAGTCTACGGATGCTGCAACTGCGGAAAGGAATTGAACCTCGTCTGTCCAGAGCAGATTCCCGAAGGCGCAGGAGCGGGCGATTTCGACGCCCGCCTCGTGGTCACCATAGGCCCGACCCGCCTCGGCCAGCAGATCCTGCTGGGTGGGTGCAACGAGATCGAGATCGGCAAGCAGGCGGATCGACACATCAGTATCCCCGGCCCGCTGGTCTCGCGATTGCACTGCAAGCTGGTGCGCGTGGATTTCGGCCCATCCCGATGGCGCCTGGATGACAACCACAGCACAAACGGCCTGTTCGTCAACGGCCAGCGTATCTCCACCCATGAACTCCAGCATGGCGACAAGGTCCGTGTCGGCAACTACGAGCTGGAATATCGGGTGGCGGATGATGGCGGTGGTGGGATGGCCGGCCTGCAGGCGGCCGCCACGGCCGAAGTCGCGGGCACCGGCACAGCGGTTGCCTCGCCGCCGACAACCAGATCCGTTCCCGGCGGGGGACCTGTCTGCCCGAGCTGCAAACGATCCCTCGCCCCCGGGGCCAAGGTCTGCACCGATTGCGGCATCCGCATCCCCTCCGGCCGCCCTTTGCGCATTGCCCGCGATGTGGACGAGGCTTCCCTCTACGTCAAGGCCGAGAACACCATCCGGCCGATCAGTTGGCTGCTGCCGACGGGCTTGTACCCAATCGCCTCCGAAGCCTTCGGCCTGCACAAGCCATGGACCATCAGAATCATCTTCATGCTGACCATGGTGACCAGCTTCGCGTTCTTCATCTCAAGCTGGACCAGTGACGACGACCTGCCGCCAGGCTCCCAGTACATGATGTGGGTCGGCGATGAGAAGAAGATCGATCCAGCACTGCTCGCGGCGACGGACTCGTTGGATGAAGTGGCACTGATCGATGCGCAATTGGATGAACTCAAGGAGGAGGAGCGCGATCCGGACCTGACGACCGAGGACCGCATCGAGATCGCACAGGATCGCGCTGCGCTGATGCGGGAGAAGCAGGCATTGCTTCGCAGTGGCACCCCGCGCCAAGCCAAGCCGTTCCCATACGGCTTCCAGTGGTTCCAGCCCATCACCTGCGCGTTCCTGCATGGCGACCTCATGCACCTGGCGGGAAACATGGTCTTCCTGCTGGTGCTCGGCACGCGCGTCAATGCCCTTATCGGCAATGTTGCCACCGCCGTGCTCTACCCGATCCTCGCGGTCCTGTCGGCTGTGGCCTACTCCCTCACCTCGTCGAGCGAGCCGCTACATCCGATGCTGGGCGCATCCGGCGCAATTGCCGGTCTGGCCGGCATGTACCTGATCCTCTTCCCCGTGCATCGGGTCTTCATGACGTTCTGGATCAGGTTGGGCCTGATTGCCGGCTTCAGGCTGTGGTGGAAGATCTGGGCCGTCCGTGGTTTCTGGGTTGTGCTCTTCTATTTCGGCTTCGACGTGCTCTGGATCACGCTTCAGGCCGACACCGGCGTCGCCCACTGGGCGCACCTCGGCGGGCTGATCGCCGGCATGGTCATCGCGCTGGGGTTGATCATCTCGCGGGTGCTCAACGCCCGCGGCGGCGACATCCTTTCCGTGATCCTCGGCCGATTTGCCTGGCCGCTCATCGGCAAGCCCACTACGCGGAAGGGACTGCTCGCGTGATCGACCCCGGATGCCATTCCGTCCAGCTTCGCCCGGCAACCAACGCCGATGCGCCGGCCGTTCGCGAGCTGGTTTTCGACATCCTGCGCGAATATGGCCTCAAGCCCGACCCGGCCTGCACGGACGCCGACCTGGCCGACCTCGAAGCCAGCTACCACCGTCGCGGCGGGACCTTTGATGTGCTGATCGACGCCTCCGGAGCGATTCTCGGCTCGGTCGGGCTCTATCCCCATGAAGGCGGCAGCGTGGAACTCCGCAAGATGTACATCCAACGCAGCGCCCGCGGGCGAGGGCTCGGCCGGCGCCTGCTAGTGCCGCTTCCAGTTCATGACTTTCGTGTTCCGATCCACGCTGATTAAG
>CAZMXI010000258.1:0-3302 GCA_964570205.1 uncultured Tepidisphaeraceae bacterium | reverse complement strand
CAGGCAGGACCCCGACATCCTGATGGTGGGTGAGATTCGCGACGGCGAGACCGCGAGGATCGCCATCCAGGCCGCCCTGACCGGACACCTGGTCCTCTCGACTCTTCACACGAATGATGCGCCCACCGCGATGACACGCCTGTTCAATCTCGGCATCGAGCCGTATCTCGTGGGCGCCACCGTCGTGGGTGTGCTGGCTCAACGGCTCGTCCGAAAACTCTGCCAGAACTGCAAAGAGCCTTACGAGCCATCCATCAACGAAAAGCGGCAGATCGAACGCCTTGCCGGCTCTGTTGATACCCTCTTCCGCGCCCGCGGCTGCGCCCGCTGCCGAGATCGCGGCTATGCCGGCCGCATCGGCATCTATGAGCTGCTCGTGCCGGATGACAACATGACCGACCGGATCAGCCAGGGCGCCACCCTCAACGAGATCAGAGAACTGGCCCGGGCGACGGACATGAAGACTCTCCGCGCTGATGGCCTCGACAAGGTGAAGGCCGGCCTGACGACCCTCGAGGAGGTCTACCGCGTTACGACGTAAACCGGGTCCGCCGCGCATTCCGCTGATGCGGCCGAGAAAGACATGCCCACATTCGCCTACACAGCTCGAGATGCCCGGGGCCAGCAGGTCACGGGAACCGTGTCCGCCGAGGGTGAACGCGAAGCGATTGCCGCCGTTCGGGCCGATGGCAAGTATCCCATCACCGTCCGCATCGCCGATGGCGGGCAGCGCGTGGAAACGGAAATGCCGGCCGCCATCTCCAGGATGAGCCGCGCCGACCTCATCCAGTTCTCTACCCAGCTTTCCATCATGGTCGAGACCGGCGTGCAGCTCAGCGAAGCGCTCGAGTGCATCGCCAGGCAGGCGGCCAAACCCGCCGTGCGGGCCATCGTGAGCGACATCGCCGACAGCCTCCAGAACGGCAGCAGCCTCAGCGACGCGATGTCGCGGCACCCGCGCAGTTTCCCCCAGCTCTACATCGCCATCATCCGCGCCAGCGAGAAAAGCGGCCTGCTCGGCAAGCTCATGGCCCGCGCCACCGAATACCTGCGCGATGAGCAGCAGATCATCCGCCGCGTCAAGGGCGCCCTCACCTACCCGCTGATCATGTTCAGCTTCGCCCTCACCACCACCACCTTCCTGCTGGCCTTCGTCCTTCCCCGGTTCACCGTTCTTTACGCCAACAAGCGCGCAGCGCTGCCCCTGCCCACCAAGATCCTCATGGCCGCCAGCAACTTTCTCGTCGGCCACTGGCCGGCCATCCTCGTCGGCGTGGCCACCGCCGCCATCAGCGCCTTCTTCTTCCTGCGAACGCCCACCGGCGCCAGGACCTGGCATTACGTCCAGCTCAACATGCCCCTGTTCGGCTCGCTCTATCGCAAGCTGCATCTGTCGCGCGGCCTGCGCATGGTCGGCACCATGACCGGTGCTGGCATTCAGCTTCTCGAGTCCGTGGCTACGGCCCACGACCTCTGCGCCAACAGCTACTTCCGCCGCCTCTGGCACGATGCCGGCGAGCAGATCCAGGCCGGCCGCCAATTCTCCGACGCCCTGTTCGCCTGCGCCCTCGTCCCGCCCGCCGTCGCCCAGATGATCTTCAGCGCTGAAAAAAGCGGCAAGCTGGCCGTCGTCATGGAACAGGTTGCCGCCTACGCCGAGATCGAGCTGAAAGAGCAGATCACCTCCCTCACGCGCTACATCGAGCCCATCATGATCGTCCTCATGGGCGCAATCATCGGCGGCGTCGTCATGGCACTGCTCCTCCCCGTCTTCAGCCTCAGCAAAGTCATCGCCCACTGACCGGCGGGCCGCCCACGCCGGCGAACACAGGCTCAATCATCCCGACTTGCCTCGTTGAAGGTGCGGGTCTGCTCCGGATCGCTGCCGATCGTCGTGTTCTCCCTGTTGCCCAGGTCATTCAAATCCCAGCTCTATCACAGGCACTGCCCTTGAGCAATTGCCTTGTTGAGCAACTGCATCATGTATCCGTTCCCCTTGCACTCGCTCAGCGGGGCATGGATGCTCTTGTCCGTCATGACCTGCCTTACGATCCGTACGTAATTGCGGCCCCCAAGAACCACGATCTGCTCGTAGGCGTCGAGCCCTCGTGCCGTAGACTGAAGCAATAGGGTCTCTGGACCAATCGGATTCGTCTTCGGGTCGTTGAAGGTGACGTTGTAGGGGCCGGGCACGACATTATCGGGGAAGAGGAAACCGTGCTTGGCTGAAAGAATGCACCACGAGGACGGGTTGAATCGTTCGGCGTACTGTCTGCATTTGACCGCCAACGGCCCGATATAGACCGACCTCGCAGGCGTTGGACCTGCGGTCGGACACCTGGCCCATATCTTCCTGCTGCCGCAAGGGACGATGCAAAGCGATCTCATGTGTCCACCTGGATTGTCGTCTTCTCGGTCTGAACGATTCCCTCGGCACATAGGTCTCTGGCCTCGCACCGGTGATAGACGGGGCATAGGTCTGTCGTGCCGCCACGGTGCGTGCAGCCGTACTTGGACAGGTGCCACAACGGCTCATCCACATCCAATGCGATCATTGGCCTCCCCCTGACAATCAAGCCCCCAACGCTCTCGAACCAAGCCTCCCTGACACGCTCGAACAGGTCAGCGAGCGGGCCAGCATACCGTCCCTTCACCACGCCGAGGCACAGGGTGGCTCTCGCCACATGGATATCCACGGGGATCGGCACCCGATCTAGTCCTTTCAGATCGGCAATGCCCACGTTATCCCGAAGCATCCTGAGCCACAGCGGGCCGATCTTCGCACCACGCAGGAAGGGATAGTCCAGCACCATCCGACCATTCTGCGGATGCCTATCGGCCTGAAGGCGAGCAAGGATTGTGGGCGCATCCCAGCCGCAGTCAGCAAGAAACCGTCGAGGATCGCCAGCCCACTTCTTGTGGAACGTTACGCCGATGGTGTGCCAGATGAACGCGTCTTTCTGCAGCTTCTTCGACAAGCGATGTCGCTGCATGTCTTGTCCAACCTTCGACACCCCTGCCTCGTGGAGAGCTTGTGGGTTGTAGAGAAAGCGTGTCAGCGGGTCTTCGAAAGCATCTCGTGAACTCCTCCACAGGTCGATGGCGTCTCGCTGGTAGTCGATGGCAACGGTCAGCGTGATGAAGAGCAGATGCTCAAGCGAGCCGGTGGTGACACCAGCAGGCGGAAGGTCCTCCGGCATTTGCGTCTGACCATGAATGCCCTTCGTGGCAAAGGCGCTGTTCAGAATGCTAGTGCCGTTTCCAGTTGACCAGTTGCGTGTTCATGATACTGCTCATGCGGC
>CAZMXI010000257.1:0-3310 GCA_964570205.1 uncultured Tepidisphaeraceae bacterium | reverse complement strand
TGAGGTTGCTAATCATGATTGAGCCCCCCGCCGCTCGACGGGCGTAAGCAGCCCTACCGATCCAGGAACCAGCCGGATACTCAACATGACATCATCCTCTTGCCAAACCGGACCACCGGCACGGCCGCCAGCGCCCATCGTTTAAGTCAAAGGGCAAACAACCGCAGGAAGATCGCTTCGAACGGTATGAGCGCCGCAAGCATCACCATGACCGTGATCAGGATGTAGAGCACGTAATGCTGGGTCAATCCTTGCTGAAAACGATGAAGCCAATGGAACCACCCCGCAATAGCGCGGCCCATCGGCGCGAGCCACCGATCCAGAACCAGTTCATCCACGTGGCTGTGCATCGTCGCCGACTGCGGGAAGGGCCCGTCAACGCGCGGCCGTCGCATTCGCGGCCGAAGCACCCACGCGAACATGCCGACAATCATCTGCGCAAAGGATGAAGCGGTGTACTGCATGGCACTGGTGGGATGGGCATAGCCACAATCCCAGGTCCCGACTGCCACATCGCTCGGTCTGCGGCGTGCCATCAGCACGCTCACGGCCAGAATCAACAGGACCAGCACAGACGCCATCACGCTCACGGTTCCGAGGGGCGCCAGACTGGCAACGGGCGCGCCTGAAGGACGCATCGCGGGCGCCCAGTCCCGGATCGCCGCGTCCAGAAGCGGCGCGACCGCCATCGGCGCCACTCCGATCAGGATGCAACCGGCGGCAAGAACCACGGCGGGCCCGCGCATGGACCAAGGGGCTTCGTGAGCGTGTGCCATCGCGTAGCTACGCGGATTGCCCAGAAAAACCGCACTATAGACCTTCACAAAACATGCCACGGCCAGCGCGCCAACCATCGCCAGGACCGGCGCTGCGAGCGCCACGGCCGGGCCACCGCTGCCCTGAACGAACAGTCCCTGCAGCAGGCCAACGTAAACCACCAGCTCGCTGACAAAGCCGTTGAGCGGAGGGAGTCCGCAGATGGCCACCGCTCCCACCAGGAACAGCACTGCCGTCCAGGGCATGATCTTCGCCAGTCCTCCAAGGCGATCGATTTCCCGCGTGTGGGCCGCGTGTATGACCGAGCCGGCGCAGAGGAAGAGCAGTGACTTGAAGAGACTGTGGTTCCACACGTGCAACAGGCACCCTGCCATGCCAAGTACGACCCAGTCCGCCCGGTGCAGCGAACGGCCCATCATGGCCAGGCCCAGGCCCATCAGAATGATGCCGATATTCTCCACGCTGTGATACGCCAGCAGCCGTTTGAGATCGTGTTGGCCGATGGCAAAAACGACCCCGAGCAGAGCGCTCGCGACGGCGAGCAGCAGAATCAGGCCGCCCCAGACAGCCGGCGGATCAGGCAACAGCGAGAGCATCCGGATCAATCCATAGATGCCGACCTTGAGAACCACGCCCGACAGCATTGCCGAGACGTGGCTGGGCGCATTGGCATGCGCGGTCGGCAGCCAGAAATGCAGAGGCATCACCCCCGCCTTGAGGCCGAAGCCGACAAGAGCCAGAAAGAACAGGCTGTTCCTGACGCCCGCGCTCATCGTCCCGGCCGGCACCAGGTCGTAAGAACCGGTCGCCCATCGCCATAGGGCAAACATCGCGAACAAGGTCAGTGTGCCCAGGTGCGTAGCGATCAGGTAGGTCCAGCCTGCTTCACGGCATTGGGAGCGGTGGTCTTCCGTGCTGATGAGGAAGAACGCCGACAACGCCATTACTTCCCAGCCGAGCAGAAAGGTCAGACCGTTGCGGCTGACAATCAGCAGCGACATGCCGGCAGCAAGCAATCCCCAGAAGACACCGAGTCTCGTTCCATTCCTCGCGTGGCGGTGCGGAGACCAGTATCTCAGCCCGTATACCGAGCCCAGCCCGCTCATCAGGAAGACAGGAACAAGAAAGAACGCGCTGAGAGAGTCCAGGGCCAGGCTTGGGTAGCCACCCATGACCGTGAAACGCAGCAAGACGGAAACGGTCTCCGGCTGCGCCAATCCCAGTCCGGCGCCCGTAAGGCCTGTCACCGAAGCCGACACGGCCAGCACCACCGCAATCCACTGCCCCCGCACGGACCGTCGGTCGAGCAACAGCCCGGGCAGGCCGCTGACTGCCATCATTAGGATCGCTGTAACAACCAGAATCAAGGACATCGGCTGCTCCACGCGCTGGGGGCCTGTGACCGCTTCGCTTACTCCGTCTTTTGTGCCTGACTGATCGCCGGGCCGCCGCCGGACGCCGGGATCGCGGCCTCCGCTTCGGCCAGGAGCGACATGATTTCCTCACGAGCGGCTTGCTGTCTCAGCGCGGTCCGGAATCCCGGATTCTGCAGGACGAAGCCAAGGCGTGACAACAAATGCAGGTGCGCCCGAACGGTGGGGCTGATGAGAGCAAACAATGTCGTCACTGGCTGGCCGTCAATCGCTCCGAACGGAATCGGATGTTCAAGGAAACACAGGGCGATCAACGGCTTGGTGACGTGCAACACAATGGGATTCCGGACGTGCGGAATCGCAATGCCTTCACCAATGCCCGTCGAGCCCAGGGATTCGCGCGCCAGGAGAACCTGGAAGAGAAACTCCCGGTCCACCTCCTCGGGAAGTTTGATGACATCAATCAAGGCACGAAGTACTGAGGGCTTGTCATTCCCACCCAGGCGATAGGCCACGCCTCCATCGCGCAACGCCTCGGTCAAACTGGGCAGCGGAACCTGGGCCCGTTCGGGCTCCAGGAAGATCTCAGGGGACACTTGAATCCGCCGCGACGTGGCCCATTCCAGAATCTCGGCACGATTGAACCGCAATTGCTCGTTAATTCGATAGACCGGGATGCTCTCCTGTTTGATCCAACGATAAATCGTCTTCTCAGAGACATTGAGCAGCCGTGCAGTATCTTTAACTGAAAGTTGCATGCAAAACCATCCTGCATCATCGCTGGCATTCCCGTGACATTTGTGGACATTGTCGCCATTGCGTCCACTAACGTCAACCAGGGGACAGACATGTCAGAGTCGCTCCTGGGCGCACGCCGTGATTTGGCGAATACTCCAGGATGGATGCGCAAACAGGGTCACGGCAACTGGAAGCCCAGGCACGGAATTCGTACAATTACCGAACATTATGGCCAAGCCTCGGACTCAGTTCCTCTGCAACAAGTGCGGCTCAGTGCACCCGAAATGGATGGGCAAGTGTCCCGACTGCGGCACGTGGGACAGCTTGGAAGAATATAAGGCTCCCACCTACGACGCCCGAGCCGCCGCGCGCTCCCCCGCGCGTCAGGACATAAGCCACAATCCCGCCGATCACCAACAGCA
>CAZMXI010000256.1:3306-3572 GCA_964570205.1 uncultured Tepidisphaeraceae bacterium | reverse complement strand
TAGGCCAGTTCCCGGGCCTGGAAACCCAGCAACCCAAGCATCGGGTGCATCGGCATCTTGATCACCTTCTCCGGCGACCGCCTTGCCACCTCCTCGATCTCCACCCCCCCCTCGGCCGACGCGATCATCGTCACCGTGTTCCGTCCCCGGTCCACTGTGATGCCCACGTAATATTCCCGTGCGATTTCCACCCCCGGCGCCACCAGCAATACCGATACCGGCACGCCTTCGGCGCCCGTCTGAGGGCTCGCCATCCTGTGCGTCAG
>CAZMXI010000256.1:1410-3296 GCA_964570205.1 uncultured Tepidisphaeraceae bacterium | reverse complement strand
CATCCCTGGCCTCCGCCGGACTGCGCACAAGTTTCACGAACCCCGCCTTGCCACGGCCGCCGGCATACACCTGCGCCTTGACCACGCACAATGGCGCCCCAATCGTCTCGAACGCTGTCGCCGCCTCGTCCGGGGTCAAAACGACCTGGGCAGGCGGAACTGGAATGCCCTGCTCTGCGAGAATCTGACGTGCCTGATATTCGTGAATCTTCATATGAAATCGACGGTTGCTGCTCACCCGCCGGCCCATCACGACAAGCCTAACGCCCAGGCCGCCACTGACGCCGGTCAACCGCGAACGATACAATGGCCCCGCATGACTCGCAACGGCGCATCACCGGCAATCATCCTGTCCAGCGGCGGCCTCGACAGCACCACGTGCCTCGCCATCGCCGCGCACGAGGGCTACGGGCCGCTCTACTCGCTCTCCTTCGATTATGGCCAGCGCCACCGCTTCGAGCTGGAAGCCGCGCGGCGCATAGCCGTCGCGTTCGGCGTCGCCGAACATCGCGTCATGACCATCGACTTGCGCCAGTTCGGCAAGAGCGCCCTCACCGACAACATCGCCGTTCCCAAGGACCGCGACCAGCGACATATCGGCGGCGATGTCCCGATCACTTACGTCCCCGCCCGCAACACCATCTTCCTCAGCTACGCCCTGGCGTGGGCAGAGGTGCTCGACCTGCGCGACGTCTTCATCGGCGTTAATGCGGTCGACTACAGCGGCTATCCTGACTGCCGGCCGGAGTTCATCGAGGCATTCCAGCGCATGGCCAGCCTTGCCACCCGAATGACCACCGAATCGGACCGCCCGTTGGTCATCCACACCCCGCTGATCCGCATGAGCAAGGCCCAGATCATCCGCCGGGGCATCCAACTCGGCGTGGATTACGCCCTGACGTCTAGCTGCTATGACCCCGATCCGGCCGGACTGGCCTGCGGCCATTGCGACAGTTGCCTGCTCCGCAGGCAGGGATTCGCCGACGCAGGCATCCCTGATCCCACGCGATATCGTTAACGGGCCCCTGTCCCGCCCGGGCCCTTTTCTTCGCTCCCGGCCCGGTTTTCGCTTGAAAGAAAGCGGTTTGCCGCGTAGGGTGTAGGTATCAGGTCTGGTAAGGCCCGGCATGACTCACGTCACATGCTGTCGGTGCTAAATTGGTTTTCGGGAGGCCGCATGATTACGGAGCCACGTCACTTTCCCCCTTTGCCCGAGATCGGGTGCCCCGAATCGTACTATGCGCGTCTGTCTCACGAGGCCGACAAGTCCGGCGACGCACTCAAGCACGAGTGTGCCAAGGTCGGCCAGTACATCACCCTGGCGCTGGACCCCGCCATGCCCTGGGATGAGAAGCTCAAGTACTTCCGCCATGCCTTGCGCAGGCATTGCCAGCCCCAACCCTTCGCCGACGATCACACACGGGCGTTCTACCATGCGCTGGGCAGCCTCGTTCGCCAGCACGCCGGCCAGGAGGTCCTGCGCCTCGCCAGCAACGAAGATGACATGTACGCCGCCCGGCTTTCCATGGGCCAGGAACGCAGCCAGATCGAGGATGAGGCCGAGGAATTCTTCATCAAGGTCATGGGCTCGGGCGACGCCTGCCCCGAATGGTGCAACGAGGCCGACTGGCAGCAGCTCAAACTCATTCGAGACCAGTGGATATAGCAATTCTTGCCTCTGTGGATACGATGGGCGGCTTGGAGAAGGCCGCCCTTTCATTTGCGGCCTGTAACCTGATGGCGCGATACTCGGAGGGCATGGTATGGCAGCAGGCAGATTCGCCTGGGCGGTGAGGGTGTCGGTCCTGGTCGCGGCTCTCGGTGGATGCCAGGGCGCCGCGCCGGACAATGCGGGCGACGTTCTTTACATCCTGTATTACCTGTTG
>CAZMXI010000256.1:0-1400 GCA_964570205.1 uncultured Tepidisphaeraceae bacterium | reverse complement strand
AAGAGAAACGGCGAACTGAAGTTTTTCGACGAGGACGCGCGGTGGTACAAGGGCAATCTCCACTCGCACACGCTCTGGTCGGACGGCGACGATTTCCCCGATATGGTGGCCGACTGGTATCGTCGCAACGGCTACGACTTCCTGGCCATCTCCGATCACAATGTCATGCTCGAAGGCGTGCGGTGGATGAGCGCAGCCGCCGTCCGGAAACGGGCGGGAGACAATGCGCTGCGGAAATACCGTGAGCAATTCGGCCCCGGCGTCCATCTGCGAGGCAGCGAGGTCGACGATACGTTGCAGGTCCGGCTCAAGACCTATGATGAGGTGCGCCACGCGATGGAACAACGAGGTCGATTCCTCCTGCTGACGGGAGAGGAAGTCAGTGATGTCCACAAGAAACTCCCGATCCATTTGAACGCGATCAACCTCGCTGAGAAGATCAATCCCCCGGGCGGCGGCAGCGTGACGGAGACCATCGCCAACAACATCCGCGCGATGCAGGAACAGGCCCGAAAGACCGGCCGCCCGATCCTCGACACCATCAACCACCCCAACTTCCACTATGCGATCAGCGCGGAGGACCTGGCATCCGTCGCAGAGGCGAGCATCTTTGAGGTGTACAACGGCCACCCCGGAGTTAACCATCTTGGCGATCAGAAACACCCCTCGGTGGAGCACATCTGGGACATCGTCAATACCATTCGCCTCAGCCGGCTCAACCTGCCGCCGCTGATCGGCGTGGCGTCCGACGACAGCCACAACTATCACGCCCAGGGCATGAAGAAGGCATCGCCTGGGCGCGGGTGGGTCATGGTCAAGGCGGCCGCACTGACGCCCGAGGCGATCATTCGCGCCATCCGCGCGGGCGATGTCTATGCATCGAGCGGCGTCGTGCTGTCTCGCGTCGATCACAACGCGCAATCGCGGACGCTGGAGATCGAGATCGAGCCCGACGGCGATGCCGAATTCACCACGCAGTTCATTGGCACCCTGGCCGGGTACAACAGCGCTGACCAGGTCGGGCAGACGCTGGCGACGGTGTCAGGACGCCGCGCCAATTACACGCTGACCGGCAATGAACTTTTTGTCCGCGCCGTGGTGACCTCGAGCAAGCCCGCCGACAATCCGGTTTATGCGGACCAGAAGAAGCAGGCCTGGACCCAGCCAGTCACATCACCTCCCAAGGTCGAGGCGGTAGGTCTGGTCGCACCGCGTTGAGCAGTGTTCGGCCTGGTAGGGCTGGAAGCCGTAGCTCTGGTACAGCGCCACCGCCTCTTTCAGGACCGAGGCGGTTTCGAGTGTCATGCAGGGAAATCCAAGCTGCCGTGCCCTGGCCAGGGCGTGTTCTAGTGCCGTTTCCAGTTGACCAGTTGCGTGTTCATGATACTGCTCATGCGGCC
>CAZMXI010000255.1:0-3634 GCA_964570205.1 uncultured Tepidisphaeraceae bacterium | reverse complement strand
GCATGAGCAGTATCATGAACACGCAACTGGTCAACTGGAAACGGCACTAGCGCCCCCTGTGCGGGCGGCGGCGGCGATTGTTCCGCCCGGGCCGCCCGATCGGTTGCCCGTGGCTGACCGCTCATGACCAACCTGGAGATCATCCTTGTCCTGCTCGCGGCTGTTGCGCTGGTCGTCGTCATTCCGATGCGGCGCCGGTCGCAGCGCAGGTTTCTCGACCAGTACTCTGAGAAGGAAGTCTGCGAACATTTGCGGCCGGCCCTGGAAGCGCTGAAGGCGCGCGGCCACCAGGTCGTGCGTGCGGGACAGAGGGCGCCGGAAATGCCGCTGGAAATCCACGTGGCGCCCCATTTTGATCCCCAGGCGCTCGCCGATGAACTGAAGTTGAAAGAGCCCGTCATGGTGTCCGCACGCAACGTGCTCTATTGCCGCGAACACTGGTGCGAACTGCACCCCATCCCATGAAGACCGAAAGCCCAGAGGGCAAGGTCCCTGGGCTTTTGGGCAGTCTCGAATTTCCGTCTGGAACTCAGATATCCAGATCGTCGATCAGGCGATCGACGGCGGTGGCGAGTTTGGCGTCGTCTTCATACGTGCCGGCCTCGATCTGCGCCTTGGCGGCGGCAACCTTTTCCATGCGAATATCGTTGTTGGTCTTCAGGGTCGCCAGCAGATGACTGACACCGGACAGTTCCAGCTTGTCGGACGCCCGCATGCCGTTGGCCGACTCCGTCGACGCCTGTCGCAGCACTGGCTGGGCGATGACCTTCTGGATGGCGATGTTGTTCCCGACCCCGTGGATTCGACTCATGTGCTCCTCGCTGTTGCGGACGGCTCCACGTCCATACCGGCGACTTCCAATGCAGTAACGCTATCGACTGATCGAAAGGGCGATCTTGAATGGTGTTCACGAATGCGGCTCTGCGCATATTCCCTTTTAACAAAAACACTTACACCTAACACTGTTCACCCGGGCGCAAAATGATCCGGCGCGTGGTAGTGTTCTGCGCGGGGCAGAGATTGCCTATTTTATCCAGATTAACTACTTACCGGGAACGGAATAGCCGGGCATAGCCCAGAGCACCGGTATTATCGGCCATGCCAACTTATCGGACGGGCGGTTCGTTCGGTTCCGCGGTCGGCACAACACCGGGCCCATTCGTGGTGGATACAGGCGCATCGGGGGCGGAGTCCGCCTTACCGCACGACGCTCTTCCCGATGAGGATGGCGTCACAGAGGCGGCTTGTCATGACGGGGTTGCGATAGATCAACGGCAGCAGGAAACGCAGGTTTTGCTGCGGGCCGCGCAGGTAGTCGCCCAGCGTCGTGCGCCATTTCTGGCGGTAGGGTTGGAGCGCATCCTGGAGGTGGCGTTCCTTCAGGGCGGCCTTCATGACGTCGGCGGCGTGGATGGCGGACCAACAGGCGGGGTAGATGTCTTCGGCATTGGCGGTGTAGAAGCCGCCGGCCGGGCCAACCAGCAGGGAGCGGCTGGCCACCCCTTCGTGGGCAAGCGCCCCTGCCAGGGGCATATCCACCGATTCGATGTCGCCGTCCGGGATGTCGATCGGCGATCTAAGCAACCCATGGGCGGCGAGGACGGTTGTCCAGTGCCGTAGCATCTGGTGGGGGTGATGCCGTTGCACACTGTCGGACGGCTGTTCGACGGCCAGCAGGGATGACTTGGGCGCGGGGAGAAGCCATGCCCAGGAGAGGGTTCCCCGCAGATCGAGGCTCATGGGGATGATTGGGCGGGAATCGAGATCAAGCAGCTTCGCGTTGCGAACGCGCGCATAGGTGTAACGATGAAGCACGCCTCGTTCCCATTCGGTGGGCATGCCCAGGACGCGATGCTGCTGCTCGGACAGCCTTCCGGCTACGATCATGGCGCGGGGATGCACCTCGTGATGGCCCAGCGTAACCTCGATACCCTTTTCATCGATGCGGTGGATGTGGACTTGCGCCGGTTTCTGGAACTCGACATCACACCGTCGGGCGATGTCGTGGATGGCGGAACGGAGCTCGGCCAGCTCGGCGATGTATCCCAGGGCGTTACGGCCGTGCGATTCGGCGGTGATCTTGGGGTCATCGGCCAGGAACCGCAGCCCGTAGATGCCCTGGAGGTCGAGCTTGCGTTTCAGGCCTTCCAGCAATGGGTGAAGCTTGAAGAAGCAGGGATTGACCAGCACGGGGCGATCGAGTGGTTTTTCAGCGGGAATGGTCGCATGGACCACGCGCAGGGTGGTCTTGAGCCTCAGGAGCGCAGCGGCAAGAAATGCGCTGGGATGAGCGCCGAGGATGAGAACATCGAGCTGGGGCAGGCTCTTGGCCATATTCGCCGGGGGCAGCATGATAGCGGTGAATCGTCCAACAGAGAACAACCCTATCAGGTGCGATTTCCGTCACTTATAACAGCAAACGCCGCCGCGGTCCTTGCGGACCCTCGCCCGCATGCGCAGAAATCGGAACAACGACCCGGCGCGGGTGCCGGGTCCATGTCGTACTCATCGACAAACTCAGGCGGAGACTCTATGGCGACCTTGGCCGCAAAACAAGAAATCCAGCCGCGGCTTGGAGGCGTGAACCCCGGGTGATTGTTCCTGGCGAGTTGCATGTCCCTGATCTCGACGGCGGTCGTGTTCGGCTTCGTGACAAGCTTCATGCACCAGATCCGCGACGTATTTGGCCTGAGCAACGCCCAGGTGGGCGCGGTGGGCGGCTTCCATCCGCGTTGCGCCGGCGCTTTGATCATCGCGCGGGCCACGGTCTTCTTGATGGTTCGGTTCGGCATCGTCCGGTCGTCGCGATGCGCAGAGCCTGGCGCAAGCCCTATGCCAGCCGCCAGGGTTCTCTCGCGGGACGCGACAGCAGGCGGTTGGCCTCCTCGTCGCCAATGACCTGTTCGGTGGCGGCGTTCCACTTAAGTGATCGGCCGAGGGTGTCGGTCAGGAGGGCCAAGTGGCCGAGGGACGCCCCGCGATGGCCGATCTCGGCATCGCAGCTCGGGGTGCGGCGGGTGCGGATGCAGTCGAGCCAGTTGGCATGGTGGTCGTTGGCGCCGATGTTGACATCGCGGGTGCGCAGGGCGAGTTCCTCGAAGATTGACGGGGGCCCGCCCTCGACCGGGCCGCCGGTGGACATGGATGTGATCCAGCCTCGCTCGCCGACGAAGATGCCGCCAAAATTGCCGGCCAGCCGCGCGTCGGCCGGGAGGGCCTTGTACGCATCCTTCACCAGTCCCCAGTGGTCGACGAAATGCAGCAGGGTGCCGTTGGCGTAGCGCGCGGTGATCGTGGGATACAGGCCAGCGCTGGGGTGGATGATCTCGACCGGGCCGGTTCGCTCCATGCCCAAGGCATACTGAATGACATCGGCGCTGTGAGAGAGATGCCAGGTGATGGAGGCCGTCCCGAAGGCGTCGCAGAATGACCACGGCACCACGCCGGGCGAGGGGTTGATGTGATAGACGCTGTTGTAAGGATGCCACGGCGCGGGGCCGACCCACAGGTTCCAATCAAGGCCCGGCGGCACGGGCTCGCCGGGCAGGTCGAAGTCGCGGGCGGCGTAGGACTTGCCTTGGCGGTCGATATCCATGCCCTGGTGGTACTTCTGAAAGCGCGGTTGCGCGATGAA
>CAZMXI010000254.1:0-3828 GCA_964570205.1 uncultured Tepidisphaeraceae bacterium | reverse complement strand
CCATCAGGGCGCGGCAATCGCATGCACTGGCATTAACGAGGTGTTCCTTCACCAACTCAACCCAGATCTTGTACCCCTTCTCATTCATGTGCAGCCGGTCGCCCACGAACAGGTCTTCTCTTGGCTTGCCATCCTCCCCCAACATGGCCTTCTCCACATCAACATAGGCTAACAGTGCGTTGCTCTCGATCTGTTCCCGGATCAGACGGTTCGTCTCCCAGAAACGCTCGATGTGCCGCCACCGGCTTGGGCTTGGCTTCAGCCCGATGTATACGATCCTCGTCTTGGGCAGCGCCCTGTGCACTTTCGCCGCGAACTGTCGGAAATCGTCGGCCACCTGCCGCGGCGTCTTCCCCGCTGTGATGTCGTTCTCCCCCGCATACAGCACGATCAACCTTGGCCGGTACGGCAACACGATCCGCTCGGCAAAGTGTACGCTGTCCGAAAGATAGGACCCGCCAAACCCCCGATTATACACCGGCAGGCCGGGAAAACTCTCGGTCACTTTCCAGCCCACGATGCTCGAACTGCCGATGAATAAAACTCCGTCCTTCGGCGGCGGATTCGTCCTGTCCTTTGCCTCAAATGCCGCGATGTTCTTCTCCCACCGCTCCGGCCCCGGCGGCGCTGTCTGCTGCCCATCCGCCGCTACGGCAACCAGGACCGTCCAGCCCAACGCCCATACGCCGATTTGTCGTTGCATTCTGCGCCTCCGGTTGCACACGCCCACCCTGATCACATCGGGGATGCAAATTGTCCATTCCGCACCGGATCATGCCGGATTCTCATCTCTACCGCAACTGCAGCAGGGCCGTCGCCGCCGCCACGCGCACATCGGGATCGGCATCCTTCAGCAGCGGCTCCAGCAACCCCCGCGACTCATTTCTGCCGATCGCCCCAAGCGCCAGCGCTGCCAGCGACCTTTGTCGCGCATCGGCGCTCCTGGTCGCCTCTGCCGCCACGGCCTGCCCCTCCGCCGAGCCGACCATCCCCAGCGCCCGAGCCGCTACCAGCCGCACTTCCGTGTAATCCGTGACCAGTCCCTTGCGCACGTGCTCTGTCACCACAGGATCCTTCGGCCCGGCCATCGCCAGGATCGCCACCATCTGCCGCGCCGGATGCTGACTGATGCTGCCCGCCACCAGGTATTTCAGACCTTCTTCATCACCCAGCCGCCACATCGCCTCGGCCACCTGCAGCCATACTTCCACCGACCTGTCCCGCAGCATGGGCTTGAGAACCCTGATCGCGCTCTTTTCTCCAAGCCGCCCCAGCGCCATGGCCGCATTCGCCCGGACATCCGCAGTTGGGCTTTCCAGCGCCGTTTCCAGACCCCGGCTGTAGCGCGTGTCCCCCAGGCGGTGCAGCGCGAAAATCGCGGCAATCTGCACGCTGGGATCCTTGTCCGTCAGCAGCGGCGGCAACAGCCTCCCGGCCTCTTCGAGCCGCAGTTCGCCTGCCGACATCGCCCCGGCGAACCGCACCACCGGTTCAGGGTCCGCCAGCGCCGCCAGGATTGAATCCCGCGCCCCTGAGCCCATCGCTTCGCGCATGGCCTCCAATGCGTGCGCCCGGATCACCGGATCGCGAGACTGCGTGGCCGCGATCAGTTCCTGTGTCGGCCCACGTTTCGCCGCAATGCTTCCATCGTCCACGGCGCAGCCGCAGAGAATCAGCGCCATCACCACAACAGCCATCATCCCGATTCGCATGTCGCTCCTCTTGCTCTATGGCTTCCCCGGCTGCGCCGCGCCCGGCGACCGCCAAAGCGCCCACACCGCCCAGCACACACCCACGTGCGCAGGCAGCGTCATCGCAATCATGTCCCAGTTCGCCTGGAAGAACATCGGCAACATCTTGAGCGCCAGCCCAATAACCCCGCTGGCCACCATCGCCCCGGCTAGTGCCGCCGCCGGCCGGCCGGCCCACTTCCTTCCCAGTGCCAACGCTGGCAGCAGCACGATCAACGGCGCTGCCAGTGGCGAGAAATGCCACAGGTTCTCGTTCCAGTAGGCCGCCACGTGGCTCGTAAACAGCCAAACCACTGTTGCAAAGACTCCAGCAAATCCCAGCAGCAACATCCACCCGCCCCACAGCACGGCCAACGCGCGACGGGCCAGTTTGGACCCGTTTCGAGTCACCCCCCGCGCCAGCCAGGCTGATGCGACACCAATCACCGTGCCCATTGCCGCATACCACGGCCAGCAATTCGGAGGCATCTCGCGCACCCGCTGCTCCGAGCTCAGGTAGTGCGTGCGCTCGCTTCGGATCAGCGGCACGGCCTGCCCCTGCTCGTCCGCCACGGTCACCTGCCGAAGGTGATCCCGCAGGCTCATCGGCAGATACCCTTCATCCCACGCAGAGATCGCCCGGTCCACCGGCTGGCCGAGGATGAATTCCAGTGCGGTGTAGATCGGAGGGTTGTAACAGACACTCCGCCGCGTATGGAACCGATAGGTCCTGCCTGTCGCCACCGGCTCCAACTGCTGTCGAATCTGTCCTTCCAGAATCTCATCCAACACGTCGCGCACCATGGTCGAGCAGTTGTTGGCGAAGTAATCGTACAAATATCGTCTGTTTTCCGGTCGCACGTTCCACTCAAGCCGCTTCGCCAGCGCGTGCTTTTGGCCCGGCGCGAGGTTCAGTTCCTGAACCCAGAGCGACCGATCATGCGCCTGGTATGCCCGAAGCATCGCCTCGGGATTATCCGCATCAACCCAGTACCACATCCGTCCCAGCACAAACCGCAGGATGAAATTCGACTCTTCGAAGCTGAACATCCCGTAGTTGAAGGCCCAGCCGACGTTGCGGCGATCATCCTGTATCCAGATCGCATTATGCCCGAACCGCTCATAAACATTCGGCCCAGGTCCAATGGTGACCAGGTAGACCCTGAAGTCCTCTCCGGGCACCTGCGCCGACACAGGACAAGCCAGGTTCGCGATCGCAACTATTGAAAAAGAGACAACTTGTGCAAACGATCGCTTGTGTCTTGCAATCCGCATGGGAAAGAGGCGATAATGGGGTTGTAACGGCTTGGCCATGGGCTCAGCCCACGTTAGGTAGTTGCCCGGCCCAGTCAAGGGCGCTGCTGAAAGCGGAAATAGTACCCGGCCGGTCGCTTTTCCGAGCTGGTGGTTGAAAAGGCTTTGACAAGGCCCTATCTTGTAGAGAGGGCGTGATTTCCAGCAAGGCAAGCGGCCCGTCGCCGCAGCCCAAGCCAAACCGGTCGGGATTGAGGCATAGCTTATGTTATCGCTCACCAAGAAAACGGAGTATGCGCTCATCGCTTTGTGCTACTTGTCGGACCGACAAACCCAGACGGTCTCAGCACGCGAGATATCTGAGGCATTCAACATGCCCGCGGCCTTGGTGATGAATATCCTCAAGACCCTGCACCACAACGAGATGCTTTCCAGCACGCGCGGAACCAAGGGTGGATATCGTCTGATCTGCGATCTGGGCAACCTGTCCCTTCATGATCTGATAGAGGTTCTTGAAGGCCCGGTGCAGCTTACAGAGTGTTCGTGTTACCCTGATCCTTCCGTGCTCGTCGACAAGAGCTGCAAGGTCACGGCCAATTGTCCAATCCAGCGACCCATCCGAGCGATTCACAAACGCATGACGGAATTCCTGAAGGACGTGAAGTTGACGGAGATCATCGGCGTCCACAGAGGCAATGGTGAAGCCAAAGCGGAGCTGACCGTCGCGCGAGATTGAGGGTTGTATCGACACTGTTTTTTCGCGCCGTTCGTGAATGCATTCACGAACTCATGTGTTGCCTCAGTCGGAATTGGAGAAGCGGGCCATCGGCGTTACACCTATACT
>CAZMXI010000253.1:0-3924 GCA_964570205.1 uncultured Tepidisphaeraceae bacterium | reverse complement strand
GGTTCGGCCTGTACCGCTGGCACATCGCCGATCCGATTCGATTCGCGCAGAACCTGCGCGTCACCATCCAAGCCCTGGGGTGGCGCTCCGGCCGGAAATACCTGCCGCTCCAGGACGACATCGCCTCGGTGGCGTTCTGGTATCAGGCGCTGCCCACAGCCGCCTTCCCGCCGCTGCCGGGCCGGGATGACCTGGAAATCATCTGATCGGCCGCCCTCTCGCCATCAGAACGGGCTTCTCAACAGCGGGATGACCTTCTGGTTGAGCGCCAGTGCGAACATCAACAGGAAGAACAGCCCGGCCATCGCCAGCAGGGCCGACTTGGCCGCGCTCGGCCGCAACGGGCGCGGCAGGAACCGGTGGTTGACGTACAGCGTGTGGACAATGCACACGGCGATCGCCAGGTTGGCCATGTTGGCCGCCACGATCATGATTTCGGTCCCGTCCAGCCTCGGGAAGAACGTGTATGCCAGCACACCCGCGCCGATGCAGATGAACACCAGCGCATAGAAGATGTGCCGGACGTTCGTCGGCTTCATACTCCGCGCCCGGCGCGAGGCCGACCAGATCACGTCCGTCCATCGGCGGGCGATGTTCTCCATGGCGATGTACTGGCCGGGGATCAGCACCACCAGCGCCGCCAGCAGCGTCAAATGGCGGAAGATGCGCCCCTGGGCAGCGCCAAAGTCCTGCCCCATCGCCACAGCCCAGCGCCAGGCGCCGTCGGGCAACCGCTGGCTTCCGTTGAGGTACTGCGCGCCGAGCATCAACGGCAGCATCACCGCAAGGATCGACCCGATGACCCACACAATGCACTGATCGGCCAGAATGTGCTTCCACCATGCCTTGAACCGGAAGATCGTGGGTTCATCCATCCGCGCTGCCGTGCCAACATGCAGGAGCCTGACATCGCGGGCGCTGAACGCCGACGGAATCGCCCCCGCCTGCGCGCCCATGCCCCACCCCGCGTCGCGCAGAAAGTGAGAGACCATGATGTTGTTCATGCCGCCCAGCCCGGCGAGCCCCGCCATGGCCGCCAGCAGGGCCCAGTCGATCGCCATCTCACCTGTCCTCGGGTGATGCGGCAGATTGAAGGGGTTGACGAGGGCGCCCCACAGGCGCATCCACACCGGCGCTGATACGAAGAAGATCGCGCAGAACGCCATGTACAACAGCGTCGCCATCAGCTTGCCGACGCTGACCACCATCAGCATGTCATAGGTCTTCCGGCCCAGCAGCGCCGCTATCCCGCACATCGCCAACACGCCGCACGCGACATGGCGCGCCAGGTCCGGGTCGATCGCCTCGGCCGGCGCCAGCCCGCGCAACAGCGCCACCAGGATGTTCGCCGCCAGCGCAGCTTGCGTCGGCCACCAGCCGCCGAAGTCCAGCACGAGATAAACCACGCCCCAGAACCGCGGGCCCGGCCAGGATCGCATGAACCCAACCAGAACCGGTTCTCCCGTCAGCAGCGTATACCGCATCGCCTCGGTATGCAGCACCGCCTGGCAAAGGAGCGAAATCAACACGATCCAGAGCAGCATGCCGCCGTGCCGCGCACCCAACTGCGGACCGAGAAGAAACTCCTCCATGCCCAGCGATGCGCCTGCCAACACCAGCCCCGGGCCAATCCAAGTCCTCCAGTTGCGCAACGCAAGCGGCCTGGGCCGCGGCAACTCACCCACACCCCAGGCCGGAAGACAGCCGGGATCGATGTCGATCCTCATCTCATAGTCGAGCGTCTGGCTCACGCGGCGCTCCTTTTCCTCCCGCCTGCCGATATCGACGCGGCGGATCATCGCAGCGCCCGCCCGCCGGAACAAGATGGCGAACTGTCGGCCCGGGCATGAATCTGGCCGCCTTGAGAAGCAGGACTTCCCCTGCCGTGTGGTTGGCAAGCAACGACTGTTTATGAGGATGCGCATAAAGGGCAGGAGTCCTCCATGCGCACCGCAATGCTCCTGGTCACAGCGATCTTGCTCGGTTCCATGCCCCAGCGTCCCGCCCGGGCGGCCAACGCGGGACCCGCCACCAGGCCCGTGAAAATGGAGTTGCTCAAGCCGCGCGTGCCAAAGCCGTTTCTTGATGGCCGCTGGCTGCAGTACAACCAAATGCGGAGGCAGAAGCCGGATGCGGAAGATTTGGTGGAAGGACCGTGGCCGGAATTCAGAGTGCCCAAGGGCAGCGTGAATCTGGCGCTGAAGAAGCCCGTCACGGCAAGCGAGGGTAGTCCAATCATTGGAGAACTGAGCCAGATCACCGACGGGGATGACGCAGGTGCGAAATCATCCGTTGTCGAGATCGGACCTGGGCTGCAATGGGTGCAGGTTGACCTTGAGGTATCCTGCGCGGTGTATGCCATCTTGGTCTGGCACGATTGCGGCGGCCCCAATCTGGCCAGGGATGTTATCGTGCATGTGTCGGACGACCCGCAATTCAAGCGAGGCGTCTTCAACGTGTTCAACAACGATCAGGATGGATCGGCCGGGCTTGGGAAGGGCAAGGACCGCGAATACATCGAAGCGCACTTCACCAAGATCATGGATGCTCGGGGCGTCAGGGGCCGATACGTGCGGGTGTACGGCGGCGGCGACTTCTGGCACGACTCAAACCGCTTCATCGAGATTGAGGCCTGGGGACTTCCGGCCGACAAGGCCCCGGCCACGCTGCCAACCACGCGCGAATCACCATAGCCCTCAGGCCACGGCCGAGGCCGCCTGTGGCACGATTTTCCATTCGTGTTCATCGGTGCGAACCCGTGGCTATTCTTCTCTCGGCAACCTGGCGGTTCGTGTGACCTCTCACCGCGGCTTGCGGTCGTCGTTGCGATCATCCTTCTCATCCGCCCGGCTGCCGGAGTTGAAAAGGGATTCATCCTCCTCGGGCGGGGCATCCTTCGGCGGGCGGTATTTCAGCCCCAGGTGCTCATAGGCCGGCTTCGTCGCCCGCCGGCCCTGGCGCGTGCGGGTGACCAGAGCCGTCTGGAGCAGGTAGGGCTCGATCACATCCACCAGCGTGTCCACCTCTTCGCCCATGGTGGCGGCCAGCGCTTCCACGCCGGCCGGGCCGCCATCGTACACCTCGATCAGCGTCCGCAGGAACGCCCGGTCCTGCTCATCCAGCCCGCGGTCGTCGATCCCCTCCAGCTCCAGCGCGCTGCGGGTCACCGGCAGCGTCAGCGTACCCTTGGCCTCGACAGCCGCGAAATCCCGCACCCGCCGCAGCAGCCTGTTGGCAATGCGGGGCGTCCCGCGCGACCGCCGCGACAGTTCCCACAGCGCCTGGTCCTCGTATTCCAGCTTCAAGAGCGCTGCGTTCGCCCGCAGGATCTCGTGCAGCGAATCGGGCGAGTAGAACTCGATGTGCGACACGATGCCGAACCGCGAGCGCATCGGCCCGGTGAGCAGGCCGATCCGCGTCGTCGCCCCGATCAGAGTAAACGGCGGCAGCGGCATGGTGATCGTCCGGGCGTGCATGCCGGCATCGAGCGTGATGTCGACCTTGTAATCCTCCATCGCGGGATAGAGATACTCCTCAACGATGGCCGGCAGGCGGTGGATTTCATCGATGAACAGCACATCGCCCTGGCTGAGCTTCGTCAGGATGCCCACGAGGTCCGCCCCTTTGGTCAACGCCGGGCCGTTGGTGACATGCACCTGGGCGTTGACCTCATTGGCAATGACATGCGCCAGCGTCGTCTTGCCCAGACCCGGCGGGCCGTGCAGCAGGACGTGCTCGACGGGCTCTTTGCGCGACTGCGCGGCCTGGACGGCGATCCGCAGCTTGCGGATCAGCGTTTCCTGCCCGATGTACTGAGCGAATTTTTGCGGCCGAAGCGCATAGTTGAACCTGTTCTCGTCCTCTCCCTGCGACTCGGCGGTGACAATGCGCTCTCGGGGCATGACGACTGTTTTAGCAAGTGAC
>CAZMXI010000252.1:0-3950 GCA_964570205.1 uncultured Tepidisphaeraceae bacterium | reverse complement strand
GCGGCCGCCGGCGCGCCGTCGATGCTTCGCGTCCTCGATGAGCTGGCCGCCGGCACGGCCACCGAGATGCCCCAGGACCACGCCCAGGCCACGCTCGCTCCAAAGCTCAAGCGCGAATCGGCAAGGCTCGACTGGTCGCTCCCGCCTGACCGGCTCTCGCGTTGCATTCGCGGGTTCTATCCCTGGCCAGGCTGCCACGTACGGCTGATCGACGACGTTGGCCAGGAACATGGCCGCCTGCTCCTGGTCCGCGCCCTGCCGGCGGGCGCCGTTCAAGCTCCGCCGGGCACAATCACCGACTCACTGCGCATCGCATGCGGCGTCGGCCAGAGCATCGACATCCTTGAAGTCCACCCCGAAGGCAAGCGCCCGATGCCCCTGGCGGCCTACCGCAACGGCGTGGCAGCCCGGCATGCGACTGGAACCCATCTGATGTCCGCACGCGACCACGCTCTGGCCGAACTCGACACCAAGCGCCTTCCCGGCTGGCCGCCCCACGCCCTGATGAAGCATCGTTCGCGGGCCCATCCGGCAGACCCGCGGGACTACGCACTGGCCGAACAGATCATCGTCGGCGTCATCAAGAACCACCTTTTCCTGCGTCACCTGATCCGCCACTACTCGCAGCGCACGCTCAAGAGCGTCGATCCCCAGGTGCAGAAGATCCTCTCCATCGGGCTCTATCAACTGCAATTTCTGCAGCGCATCCCGCCCTCCGCCGCGGTCAATGAAGCGGTGGAGCAGGCCAAACGTTTCGGCCTCGGCCGTGCCGCCGCCTTCGTCAACGCCATCCTCCGCAAGGCATCGGCCGAGCCCGCGCCGCCCCTGCCCGATCCCGCCGCATCGCCGGCCGATTACGCCGAGGTTTTCCTATCGCACCCCAGGGACCTGTTCGACCGCTTCGCCCGGCTTCTGGGCATGGCCAAGGCTTTGCGCCTCTGCCAGCACAACAACTCAGAGCCGCCCACGATCGTCCGGCTGTTTCCGGGCGCCGCACCCGAGCAGTTGCAGGTCCCCGGCGTGACCGTCCGGTCACACTGTCAACCCGGCCTGTTCGTCATCGATGGCGCCAAGGCTTCCATCCTGACCGACCTTGCCGAGCGCGGCATTGCACAGGTCCAGGACCCGACCTCCGCCTCGGTTGTCCCTCGCCTGTCGGTTGAGCCCGGCCAGCGTATTCTTGACCGTTGCGCTGGATTGGGCACCAAGACCCTCCAGATTCAACAACTCGCCGGCTCGGCCGGGCAGCTCGTGGCCATGGACCCCGCCGTGCAGCGCACCACCGCGCTCCGGGGCATTGTTCAGCGCCGCGGCCTTTCGAATGTCGCTGTTTACGCCGCCGGCATGCTGGACGAGCTCCCTTCGGATCAGTCCGAGCCATTCGACCGCATCCTCATCGACGCCCCATGCAGCAACAGCGGTGTTTTGGCGCGCCGCCCCGAGGCCCGATATCACCAGGACGCGCGCTCGCTCGCCGGGCTGACGAAATTGCAGGATCGAATCCTCGATGACGCCGCTTCGCGGCTGCATCCCGGCGGTCTCATGGGCTACAGCACGTGCAGCATCTGGGATGAGGAGAACCAGCAGCGGATGGCGCATTTCCTCCAGCATCACGCCGACTATGAATTGCTCAGTGTCAGCACCACGCTGCCGTCTTTATCGGACGACCCCGCCCGTTACCACGACGGCGGCTATGTGGCAGTCCTTCGCCGGCGTTGATTCATCGTCAGCCGCCCCCGGGCCGATATCCCTTCTATGACCCAGACCACAGGGATGCTCTTACTGATTGTCGGCGGCGCTGTTCTGGGAACATGGATGTTTCTCCGCCTCATGGCGGCGGAGCGGGAAACCCGCGTGCTCGCGGTCCGCGCACATGCCGAGTTGCAGAAGGCTGAATTGGAACGCGCTGTGGCGGCTCCACAGGGCGGCAAGTGATCCGGCCCAGTGGATGGCGACGGCCGGCTCCCTGCGGATGACGTGAACTTGTCGATTGACGCCCCTTCCGGGCACTCGTAAACTCAATTCCCGGGAGAGGATGTGAGACGATTTGCCCCGACTCCGAGGTGAGCAATGCAAGGCCGCAAGAACTCCGCACCGTGGCTGTTTCTGGTCACTTTGATTCTGGCTTTGGGGCTCACCACCTGGGGCATCATCGTACTGGTTTATGAGAGAGACTATGCCCTCGTCGCTTCTGGCGCGGTAAGCACCCTGGGCGTCCTGGTTGCCTGGCTGCTCGCGTTCTCGATTGACCGGAACCGTGAGGCGGCGGAGGTCGCTGTCGCACCCGTCCACGACCGCCTTCAGGCCCTTACCGTTCTGCTGAACCAGATCAGCGAGCAGCAGCTCATCAGCGAACGCGCCAAGGCCATCGCCTTTCGCGGCAACGAGCGCGACGCGGTGCGACGGGCCATCCGCGAAGAAATTGCCCGCAAGGACTGGGAGGCCGCACTCGCCCTCACCCAGGAAATCGAGGTCAACTTCGGCTACAAGGCCGAGGCCGAGCGCCTCCGTCAGGAGATCGACACTCATTGCGAGCTGGAGGTCCGCAGGCAGGTCAGCGAGGCTGCTGCCGCCGTGGAGCGCTACTGCAATGCCGAACAATGGATTGCCGCAGAGCGCGAAGCCGAGCGGATCCTCTCCGCCTTCCCCGATGACCCGAAGGCTAAGAGCCTTTCCACTGATATTGCTCAACGGCGCCACGCGGTCAAGCTCCAGCTCATGGCATGCTGGGAAACCGCTGTGAAGGGCCACGACGTCGATGGCGCCATCGAGATTCTCAAGCGGCTTGATCTCTATCTCTCGCCCCAGGAGGCGGCCGGCTTCCAGGAGACCGCCCGTCAGATATTCAAGGACAAGCTTCTGCTGCTCGGCCAGCAGTTCACCGTCGCGATGAAGGAGCATGACTGGCAACTCGCGTTGCGTCTCGGGGAGACGATCAACCAGGAGTTTCCCAACTCCCGCATGGCGCAGGAAGTGCGCGACAAGATGGAACTGCTTAAGAAGCGAGCCGTTGAGGGCCAGCCCGCCAGCGTGTAACCTTTCTCCACTGTGGTGAAGCCCAAGTTGGGCGGTCGATCCGGAATCGACCGCCTGCGCCTGGCCGCCGCGTGCGCGGCCGATGGATGTTGACCGATGCCATCGCAAAACGCCAATGCGGAGCTTTACCTCAACGGCAAGTGCGTGGGCAATGTCGCCATCCGCCGCTGGGAAAGCTCCTGGGGAATCGGGCAGTTCACGCCGAACGACATGTTCGGCGAGTTTGCCATGCTCTTCGGGCGATGGTCTCTGCTGATGCACGCGGCCGACGATGAGCGGCATATGCCCGACGCCGCCTCCGAGGAGCTGCGCCGGATCGAGTACGGCATCGACGCCCTCAAGGCCCGCCTGCTGATCCTGAAGGACCGGAAATGGAAGGACATCATGCAAGTCAATATCGACGGCTCGCTCATAGAATGGAAGGAAAAGTGATGATCGAACTTGGCGTCAACATCGACCACGTCGCCACCGTGCGCCAGGCGAGGCGCGCCTGCGAGCCAGACCCCGTCCACGCCGCCGCCGAGGCCGAGCTGGGCGGCGCTGACGGCATCACCGTGCACCTCCGCGAAGACCGCCGCCATATCAACGACCGCGACGTCGAGCTGCTCCGCCGGACCGTGCAGTGCAAGCTCAATCTCGAAATGAGCACCGTCGCCGAAATCGTCGATATCGCCGTGCGCACGCGCCCGGACCAGGCCACGCTTGTCCCCGAACGGCGACAGGAGCTTACCACCGAAGGCGGCCTGGATCTCTCGCACGATCCGCAACGCATGGCCGGCATCGTCCAGCGCCTCAAGGATGCCGGCATCTTCACCTCGGCCTTCATCGGGCCCGAACCGAAGCAGATTGACCTATCAACGCAGCTCGGCTTCAACGCCGTCGAATTCCACACTGGAGAATACGCTAACGCCAAA
>CAZMXI010000251.1:0-4039 GCA_964570205.1 uncultured Tepidisphaeraceae bacterium | reverse complement strand
CAACAGCGTCGCCATCACCGGCTCCGACCCCTATCTGCGTGTCGGCACCGACGTCGCCGTGATCTTCGAGGCCAAGGATGTCGACGCCCTGCGCCGACTGATTTCCGCCCAGATCGCCCTGGCTATGCAGGCGAACCCGCAAGCGAAGATCGTCACGGACGAGATCGACGGCATCGCCTACTCCGGCGCCCGCTCCCCCGACCGCTCCGTCTGCTCGTATATGGCCGTGCTCGGCGACGCGGTCATCGTCACCAACTCCACCGCACAGCTCCAGCGCCTCGCCAGCGCGTTCAAGAAAAACGCCCCCGACCTGGCATCCACGCCGGAGTACGCCTTCTTCCGCAACCGCTACCAGCGCGGCGACGCCTCTGAGACCGCCTTTCTCGTCCTCACCGACGCCACCATCCGCCGCTGGTGCTCGCCGCGATGGCGCATCGCCGATTCCCGCCGCACTCGCGCGGCCGCCATCATGACCGCCATCCAGGCCCAGCGCATGGATGACCTGGTTCGAGACGCCATCCAGCTCGGCCCGGTGGATCCGGATTGGACCGACTTCTCCGGCCTGTTGATTTCGCCCGCGGGCATCGCATCGCCAGACTACGGCACGCTTGACTACATGACTCCGATCGTCGAGATGGACATCGACGACGTCAGCCCCCAGGAGCGTGATGCTTACGAGCAATGGCGCCAGGGCTACGAGCGCAATTGGACCTTCTTTGACCCGATCGCCGCCCGCCTGACCCTCCAGGAAGGCATGCTCGCGGCCGATGTCACCGTCATGCCCCTGATCGTCAACACCGACTACCGCCAGCTCGTCGATTTCACCCGCGGCGGCATCATCGCCCCCACCGCCGGCGACCCACATAACGCCCTGGCCCACATGGTGCTTTCGGTCAACCGCGATTCCCAGCTCATGCGCGAGATCGGCAACTTCGGCAACATTGCCGGCGTAAAGACCGGCCTGCTGGACTGGGTCGGCGACACCGTCGCAATCTACGCCGACGATGACCCCTTCTGGCAGGAACTGGCCAGGGCCGAAGACCCCGACAAATTCATGGAGGGCAGCTTCCACCGCCTGCCCGTGGCGATCCGTGCCGAGGTTCGCAACCCGCTGAAGTTTGCCCTCTTCATGGCCGCCATCCGCACGCTTATCGAGACTTCCGCCCCTGGCATGACGCTCTGGGAAACCCGCGCGCACCATGATCAGGCATATGTCCGCATCAGCCCCACCGAGCAGGGCAAGCGCAACATCCCAGACGGGCTCGACAATCTGGCGATCTATTACGCCACCATGCCTGATGCGCTGGTCATCTCATTCAACGAGAAGCTCATCCAGCGCGCCATCGACCGGAAACCGGCCGCCGCGCCCGCCGCCAATGCCGCCGCCCCCGCCACCCGCCCCTGGCTCGGCTCCAACGCCGCACTCCAGATCGATCGCCGGATCATCGACGCCCTGACCCCACTGCTCAGCCGCGAGTACCGCAAGGCCATGCAGGAACGCGCCTGGGCCAACCTCTTCATCCTCAACGAGTGGAAGCGGCTTTATCCTGACAAAGACCCCGTCGCCCTCCACGAGCGATTCTGGCAGGTGCGTCTTCTCTGCCCCGGCGGCGGGCAATACGTCTGGAACGCGCAGGACCAGACGATGGAATCCACCGTCTACGGCCACCCCGCTGCACCGAGGCCCGGGCCGACTATTCCGCCCGCGATCGACAACCTTCTTTTCGCCGATTTCGGCCTCACCTTCGAGCACAACGGGCTCCGGGCCAGAGCCCGTCTCGATACCAGATGACCCTGCGCACTCCTGCCGTCGCCCACCTCCACCTCCCGGCCTTTCGGGAGGTGGGCGGTACGATTGTTCCCAGCCAACGTCATCCGGCTTTCCAGGCACTCCTTTCGCCGTCTTCTGCACCACGCATGTACTCTTTCAATGGCTTGCCAATCGGCGGAGTTTCCTTGCGGGATCGCCAATGTGAGGTATAGTTCGTTCAGCGTGAGCGTCTGGCCCAATGGCGTGAGTGGTCCTCCATGGCGGCCAGATCGTGCAATTCTCTCTACCTGTGACATCCGATTGGCCCGGCCGAGGCTATCCGCATCCATCCGGTGACGGAAGACCCGCCGTGGCGTGTCAGCGGCATTCGCGTGTCTCGGCATCGCGCGTGCCGCATTTGGAGGTTTCTGATGATCCTGGGGATGTTTCCCCTGGGGGCTGCCGCCCTGCATCCGGATTGGCCGCTCGCGCGGTTCAACATCTCCGGAGCATTCGCCTTTCACGCTCTGGTCCTTCAGTTCATGGACCTGGCCGAGCAAGGTTTCGGCTGTCAGGTGCCGATTGACTCAATTCATGGCGCACCTGCCCTCTCCTGGAATTCCGGCCGGTATGCCACCGCGGCTTACAACCCGGACACGTTCGGCTCGATGCTGGCCTGCCTTTACTCCAAGAACGTCGGTTGCCACGCCACCTTCACCAACCACCTGCTCGAAGAGGCCGACCTGGATGATTCGGTCGGGAACAGCATTCTAAATTACCTCGCCATGCATCCGGAGCGGAACGCAGTCATTCTCAGCAGCGATTTGCTCTCGGCCTACATCGCCCGCAAATACCCCCGCCTTCGGCAGATCGCCTCGATCATCAAGGTCACTGTCGAGCAAGGCCACGGGCACGCGGATTATTACCGTGACCTCGGCCGGCGATTCCACCGCTATGTCGTCCATCCCGACGACTGCCGCGACCTGGATCTGCTCGATCAATTGGACCGCGACAAGGCCGAGATCATCATCAACGAGAACTGCGCCCCGCACTGCGGCAACCGTGCCCGCCACTACGAGAACACGGCGCGACTGCAGAAGGCAACGGCAGCGGGCGATGCAGATCGGGAGGCGCTGGTCCGCGAGATGCGGCAGATCATGGCCGACTGCCAGGCCCCCCTCGACAAGCACAGCCTTTCCAACCGCCGCCGAAGCTGCGCCCTGACCACCACCGAGATCAGAGCCATCTACGATATGGGCTTCCGTCACTTCAAGATTCAGGGACGCGGCGGATTCGTCTTCAACTACATCTACGACCTGATCCGCCTGACCCTCGATCCCGAAATTGCCGCCCCCATGGTCACCAAGACCATGTGCTCCATCATGCACGGAGGGTGATGCCCGATCACCTCCGACTGATCTCCACCCAACAGGCCTGCTGGCGGGCGACAGGCCAGGAGCTTACACTGCCCCAGCCGAGCGCGGATGTCTTGCCCATGCGAGCGGAGAACCGCCGTTCCGCTGCCATGGTTGGTTTCACTGCCCAGATTCCTCGCCAGGAGGCAACCATGAGAATCTCCCCTGGAGTTCCTGCTGCAATACTCATGCTGCTGGTCTCCGCCTGCGACCAACCTGATGATGGGAATCGCCTCAACGGTGAATGGATGGGCACTGTCACAGACAGGGGACAAACCGTCGCCATAAGTCTTGTCCTTCGCGCGCAGCCATCCGCCGTCCAGGGGGCCTTTACCATCCTGGGCAAGACCGGGCAGGACGCGGATCAAGGCAAGACCGTTCAGATTGCCCAAGTTGAACACTCCGGCACCAACCTGAAGTTTGTCGTGCCTCTCTTCGGGAAACTCGATGATGATGCCATCGCCTTTGACCTTCAAATCGAGGGAAACACGCTGAAGGGCCACGCGCATGAACAGAGAAAAGGCAGCAGCAACATCGCTGTTACACTCGTCAGGAAGTAGTCTGAGCGGTTTGCCCAGGTTCAGGGCGCGTGCAACGGGCGTTCCTGCCGATGCCTGGCCGCTGACCACCCGGCCCGATCTCTGGACGCACCCAGTATCACGATCCGCGCCGGCATGAGCGGCAAATCCTTGCGCCGTGGCATTTCGCGGTCGACCGGCTATATTCGAGCCCCATGATCAGGTGGTGGGCCTTCCTGTTGTGCGTTGTTGGTGCGATGCTGACCGGATGTTCCAGTGCCAGCCCGGCCCCAGACAAGCCCCTCCAGACCATCGCCTTCGGCTCCTGCTCGCATCAGGATCACCTCCAGCTCATC
>CAZMXI010000250.1:0-4205 GCA_964570205.1 uncultured Tepidisphaeraceae bacterium | reverse complement strand
GCCGCATGAGCAGTATCATGAACACGCAACTGGTCAACTGGAAACGGCACTAGCGTTGCGGACCTGACGCCGACATGCGCTCGCGCGCCACCTCCGGCACCGCGCCGGCCGGCTTGGGCTGCGATTCCAGGCCCAGGATTTCCCTTGCCCGGTTGAGAGCGTCGTCGAGGTTACCGAACAGGTTTTCTTCGCCGATCTTGTCCAGCAGGCCATACCTCGCCAGCGCGAACATCGGTTGCGCGTGAACACCCGAGAGCAGCAGGATCGTCCCCTGACGATGACACTTGTGGTGGAATTCCTCCAGTGCATGCATGCCCGAGGCGTCAATCGCCGAAACGCGCCGCATCCGCAGCACAAGCACGCGGGGCGGCTTGGCCAATCCCCTCAGTGTATCCCTCAGGCGCTCGGCAACACCGAAGAAGAACGGTCCGTTGATCTCGTACACCTCGGTGTGCGGCGGAATGTCGCGCCGATCCACCGAGTTGGGGTCGGGCTCGCCGCCGATAATCTCCTGATCCTCCAGATCATCGCGGATCAGGCCGATGTTGGTCACCTCGCTCATCCGCCGCATGAACAGCATGGCCGCCAGCACCATGCCCACGCCGACGGCGACCGTCAGGTCGGCAAACACCGTCAACCCGAACGTCGTCAGCAACACCGCAACGTCGGATCGCGGTGCGTGGAAGATGTGTTTAAAATGCTCCCGTTCCGACATGTTCCACGCAACCATCACCAGCACCGCCGCCAGCGCTGCCAGGGGAATCCTGCCGGCATAGGGCGCCGCCAGCAGCATCAGAGCCAGCACCACTGCGGCGTGCACGATGCCCGCAACCGGGGTTCGGCCACCCGCCTTGACATTCGCCGCCGTCCGCGCGATCGCGCCGGTCGCCGGAATGCCGCCCAACGCCACCGAGCCCAGATTCGCCACTCCTTGCGCAAACAGTTCCAGGTTGGACTTGTGCCGCCCGCCGATCATGCCGTCGGCAACTACCGCGCACAGCAGCGACTCGATGGCCGCCAACAGCGCGATGGTCGTTGCCGAGGGGATCAGTTCGCGCACGTGCGTCCAGTCCAGCGACTTCAGCGGATCAAGCGTGAGCGACGGCAACTTCTGCGGGATGCCGCTCGGCGCCGCTGCCGACTGAAACCGCGACTGGATCGTCTGCACTCCATGCCGCTCATCCAGCCCGAAGGCCGCCACGATGACCGTCGCGATCAGCACGGCCACAATGTAGGAGGGCACGCGCGGCGCATACTTGCGCAGCAGCGCCAGCACCACCAGCGATCCCAGCCCCACCGCCGCCGCCGCGACAGTCGCCTGCCCCGCCATAACGGCGCGGCCATAGGTTATCCACTGGTGCACGAATTCCGTCGGCGCCTTCTCGATCCCAAGACCCAGCAAATCCTTGATTTGCTGGGTGAAAATGATCAGCGCGATGCCGGTCGTGAAGCCGGTGGTCACCGGATAGGGAATGAACTTGATCATCGCCCCCAGCTTGAAGACGCCGAGGATGATCAGGATAACGCCCGCCATCGCCGTCGCCAGCCACAAGCCCGGGTAGCCGTACTGATCCACCACGCCCGCAATAATGATGACGAACGCCCCGGTCGGCCCGGCCACCTGTACGCGCGAGCCGCCCAGCAGCGAGACCAGAAACCCCGCCACGATCGCCGTGTACAACCCGCGCTCCGGCGGAACGTGCGATGCAATCGCGAACGCAATCGCCAACGGCAACGCGATCACGCCCACCGTAAGCCCGGCCAGCAGGTCCTGCACGAAAAACCTGCGGCAATGACCTTCACGAAGGCAAACCAGGCTCTTGGGAAGCCAAGAATCCAGCCGATGCGCGGGCGAAACGCCGCCCGCGGCCGCGCTGCCCGCGGCGGGCACTTCCGTAACGACAAGAGACATTACAACTCCGGTAGGTGCAGCCGAAAGAACCTATCGGCTGCCAGGACTGCTCATAGGATGGAAGGTGTGAAGACTGCGGAATCGTTCATGCAGCGAATCGATCCATCGCGCCGTCGCGGGCCGCATCGCAGGTCCCAACCAATGCTGGGAACGATCGTGCCGGACGGGTTAAGGGCGGGAATGGTATCGCGGTTTCTCCCCTTGGCAAGTGGCGCCAACAAAAATCCCCGGCACTGAATCCGCTGCGACCCAGCACGGCCGCTATTACAACCACTTGTTATAAAGCTACTTACATTTTACGTACCCATATATTGCGAAAGCGCACTGGGCAATCATGCCCATTCAACATCAAGGGACCCTGGCTGACCTTCTTCGTCTGTGCCGGAAGGATGCGGTGCCCCGTCTCGCCGCGGATTTCCTCGTTGTTGTGGACCACCACGCCGTTGTGAATGACCGTCACCCTGGCCGGCTTCACCAGTTTGTCGCCCTCGAACACCGGCGCTGTGAACAGGATGTCAAAGCTCTGCCACTGCCCCGGCGGGCGGCAGACGTTCACCAGCGGCGGCGTCTGGCCGTAAATCGACGCGCATTGGCCATCCGGATAGAGCTTCTCGTTGTAGGAATCGTAGATCTGAATCTCGTAGAGCCCCATCAGCAGCACGCCATTGTTGCCCTGGTTGTACCACGGCCCTTTGAAGTCGGCCGGCGGCATGAACTCGATGTGAATCTGGCAGTCGCCGAACTGCTGCTTGCTGGTGAGATTGCCGTTGCCGGCCTCGATCGTGTCATCGACGACCTTCCACGTGCCCTTCTCCCACTGGTCGAGGTCCTTGCCATCGAAAAGGACGATGGCATCGGCCGGGATGGGCGAGGGTCTTTCCGCCGCGGGGCCCGGATTGATGCGCTTGGGCGCGGGGCGGTCCGGGTCGTGAACGTGGTAGTTGCACCAGGGCAGGATGGGCGTGTCTTTATAGCCAATGACGCCCGCGCCATCCTTGGACTTGACCAGTTCCGCGGCGCAGGCGAGCGTGGTCACGATGCCCACGACGATGCACAGGCACAGCGCCAAGGCGACCAGGGTGGTTTTCGCTTTCATGAACCTTTCCTCCTGCTGATCAATCGGCCGGCTGTCAACCCGTTCCGACAAGATGGTGTGGTATGCTAACCCCATGCGAAACACATCTGCAAGCCTGGCGGGGATCATCCTGGCATTCTTCGCCGGATGGGCGTTTGGAGCCGACCAGCCCCCCGAAGGCTGGCGGCCGTTCTCGCCCCGCGATGAAATCCGCCCTGTCTTCCGTTTCGACCGCGCTGGCGGGCGTGAGGCCGCGGGGGCGTTTATCGTTGCTGGCGGCGGCAACGATGCCGTCCACGGCGCCTGGGTGAAGCCGTTTCCAGTCACCGGCGGGCAGTGGTATCGCTTCGAGGCCTATCGCCGCACCAGCGATATCCAGGTTCCACGCAAGAGCGCCATCGTGAAGATCGACTGGCGCGATGAACAGGGCCGCGAAGTCGATTATGGCGAGCCGGTGGTGAAAGAGGTCCTCCAGCAGTTGCGTCCGATCGCCGAGCCGGAGTATCCGCAGGATGCCCTGCCGGGCGCTGACGGCTGGACTCGCCTGAGCGGCGTCTACCAGGCGCCGCCCAAGGCGGAGGTGGCGCAGGTCGGGCTGTACCTGCTCTGGTCGGGCAAGGGCAGCGTCGAGTGGAGCCAGGTGAGCTTCGCGCCAACCGAAGCGCCCAAGCCGCGCAAGGTGCGGCTGGCGACGGTGCACTTCCGCCCGCGCGGCGGGAAGTCGGCCGACGAGAATCGCCGCTTGTTCGTGCCGTTGATCGAGCAGGCGGCCAGCCAGAAGGCCGACCTGGTCGTCCTGGGCGAGTGCCTGACCTACGCGGGCACACCGCTTAAGGCTGTCGATGTGGCCGAGCCGATTCCCGGTCCTTCCACCGACTTTTTCGGCCAACTTGCCCGGAAGCACAACCTCTACATCGTGGCCGGGCTCATGGAGCGGGATGGCAAGGCGATCTACAACGTGGCAGTGCTCATCGGGCCGGATGGCAAGGTCGCCGGCAAGTACCGCAAGGTGACGTTGCCGAGTTCCGAGGTGGACGGCGGCGTTGCCCCCGGGGCTGATTATCCGGTTTTCGACACGCGCTTTGGCAAGGTGGGCATGATGGTCTGCTACGATGGTTTCTTCCCGGAGGTGGCGCGGGAGTTGTCCAACCGCGGCGCTGAGGTGATCGCCTGGCCGGTCTGGGGCGTTCGCTGGACGAGGCCAAACAACAGATGGTC
>CAZMXI010000249.1:0-4281 GCA_964570205.1 uncultured Tepidisphaeraceae bacterium | reverse complement strand
GGAACACATGGCCTTACACTGCCCGGTACCGTGCTCGATGGTGGTATTTGGCAGACCGGCGTTGTTTACAACAAGAGTTCAACTTGCCCAGGAGTATCATGGGCGCACCGTCACCGATCGCCGAGGGGTGAAGCTGATATGCCGACAGGAGCGGGGATTACGGGTGTTCCGGCCAGTTGAGCCTTTTGACCTGCGGGACAAGCGCAACGACCGTATCCGGGTGCGGCACCTGGTGATGGATTTGGTGGCCTCGGCCGACCCGTCCAAGGAATGGCTAGAGGGGCGTGATGCACGGGTCAGACCCTTCCGCTTCAACTACGATCGGACACTGGTTTAGGAGCACAGGGATGGGCGTGGGCCTTATAACCGTTACGGCTTAACGCGCGGGCGGGCCGGGCAGGCGCGCGGGGACAGGATTGCGATTGCATAGGCTGGGGTGTGGGGTATTATGAGACAAGTCTTGGTTGATCCTCCTTTGGAAGGGTTTGATGTCGGGATTCAGTTTGCCAGGAAGCCGTCCAGGCGGGCGGGCCCTCGTGGTCGGCTCAGCGGCCTGCCGCGCCGCATCCATGGAGGTGCTTAGCCACCTTGGTTATGGGTGCGATGAGGTGGAGGATCCCTTTACGGCGATGGCCCAAGTGTGTCGGCAACCGGGGGCATACACAGCCATCATTCTCAACTTGCAGAATCTGTATCGAGAAGAGCTGGCCCTGGTCGGGGCGCTGAAGCAGCGGTATCCGGAGGTGGAGGTATGGCTTGCGGGCACTGACGGCCGCCCGGCGGCGCTGGCGGAGGCCACGCAATTCGGCGCGGATGGACTGTTGTCGGAAGAGGGACTGCACCGGCTGAATATCGGTCGTGCGGTCAGCCCCCCCGCGGCAGAGCGACCTTTGCAGGTTGAGCGGTCAGCCCCGCCGATCGATCCCCCGGCGCGGGCAATTGCCCCCATGGCACCGACGGAACGGATGTTTGATGAGGCTGAGCCGGTGAAAGGCGAGATGCATTCAGGCAACGGCAACGGGCATGAGCCGGTGCTTTCGGCCGAGGAATTGCGGGCGTTGCTGCACGACCCGCCGGGCGAGGGATTCTGAGCGTATTGACCAGTGGACCATTGGCGATGGTGAGTTTGAATCCAGAACGGGTGCTGCTGGTGGGCGATATGCATCGCCAGGTGGAGGCTGCGCTGTCACAGGCGATGCCCGAGGCGCAAATAACGCGGGTAACGACCTATTTTGAAGCGATTGCCGAACTGTCGGCGAATCAATACACGTCGGTGCTGGCATCGGCCGAGCCGATCGAGCGCCGCCCGGAGGCGGCGGTGAAGGCGATCCGGCAGATGGCGCCCGCCGCGCGAATGGTGCTGTTCGGGCATCCCACTCTGGAACCGCTGTCGCGGAAGATGCTGGCATTCGGATGCGATGACTATCTGATCACCCCCGCGACCGCGTCAGAACTGCACCAGGTGTTCGGGACGCCGGTGATGCGAATTGCTCCCTCGCCCGCGGCCAGCGGCGGCGCTGAGCCCAGCGCTCCCTCGGAAGGCAACCCGGAGCTGTTCGCGGGATTGCCGCTGGCCGAGTTGGCGCTGGATGTGCTGGCGGAGCATCCGGCCAGCGCGGCGGCCGAGTTGGCGCGGCGGCTGAGTGAAATGCTGGCACCGGCGATTCAGGTGCGGTACAGCCCCGCCGGGGTACAGGCGCCGATGCCGCCAGAGGGCATGGTGGCAGTGTCGCACGCGGTGCGCAGGGGAGAAGAGGCCGCCGGCCAGGTCCAGTTGCTGCTGCCCAGTGAGGAAGATGCCAATGCCGCGCGGCACCTGTTGTCGCGGCTGGCGGTGCTCTTCGGTCGAGTAGTGGGCCTTACCGAACGGCACAACCGCCTGCAGCGGCTGGCGATTACGGACGAACTGACCGGGCTGTACAACGCCCGCTACTTCAGGCACTTCCTGGCGCGCATTCTCGATCTGGCGAAGGTGAAGCGGTTCGCGGTGTCGCTGTTCCTGTTCGACATTGACGATTTCAAGAAATACAACGACCGGTTCGGGCACGATGTGGGCGACCAGATTCTGAAGCAAACCGCATCCATCATCCGGCGCTGCTGCCGCGACCACGACCTGGTGGCGCGCATCGGCGGGGATGAATTCGCGGTGGTCTTCTGGGAGAAGGAAGGTCCGCGCCAGCCGCGGCAGCCCCATCCCGTGCCGATGTCGCGTACCCCGCAAGGGCCGGTGGATGTCCTGCGGCGGTTCCAGCGATTGCTGACCGGGCAACAGCACGCGTTTCTCGGCCCCAGCGGCCAGGGAACACTGACCATCAGCGGCAGCCTGGCGGTTTTTCCGTTCGACGGGCGGACGATGGAAGAGTTGATCGCCGCGGCAGACAAGGAACTGGTTTTCAAGGCCAAGCAGCTCGGCAAGAACCGCATCATGCTGGTGGGCAGCGGCGAGCAGATTCAGTCCTTGTGAAAAAGCGGTGGAGGATCGCCCTGGGGACGGGTAAGTTGTCATGCCATGCGATGGTGTTTCTGGGTCTTCGTGGGCTCGATCGGACTGACGTGCACCCTGTACGCCAGCGAGGGCAACAGCGTGATGCGCGTTTACCTGGAGCAGGCGCATGCGCTGGAGGACAAGGACATCGCCGGACGGCTGACCTTGGCCCAGTGGTGCGGGGAGCACAATTTGCAGCATCAACGGGCGGAGTTGCTGATCGACGTGCTGAAACTCGAACCGAAACACCCTTCGGCGTACGGCAATCTGCTGGATGCCGATGGCAGGCGGCAGCGTCCCGTTGAAAAGGGGTGGGCGGCGAAGCTGGCGGAACTGCTGGGACCGAGTTACGCCCTGCACCACGGGCCGCACTACACGCTGGTGACCGACTGCGAGAACGCGATTGCCCAGGAGCAGTTGCAGGGACTGGAGGCAGGGTACACGATCTTTTATCAGGAGTGCGCGGCGATCGGCCTGCGGCCGATGCCGCCGGCCGGAAGGCTGGTGGCCATTCTCTTCTCCCGGCGGGATGCCTATCGGGATTACATGGCGAGGCACGAGATGGTAAGCACGCCCTGGTCGGCCGGTTATTACTCCTGGAAGACCAACCGGGCGGCTTTCTTTCACGATCTGGACAACCCGGCGTTCAACGAAATCCGCACTGAAATCGCAAACCTGGAAAAGCGGTACGGCGAGTTGGCGGAGGAATGGATCGGCGACCCTGGCTCGCGAGGCCGGGCGGCCGCCGAGTTGCCCGGTGTCGCGCGAAAGCTGAACACCATGCAGCGAGCGTTGGGCGAAGCCGCACGCCTGGCGACGCTGGGGAAGATGCGACACGAGGGGGCGCACCAACTGTTCTACAACAGCGGACTGATGGCTCGCGGGCGAGAGTACCCCTTCTGGCTGAGCGAGGGATTGGCCACGTGTTTTGAACTGTGCAACGCCCATCCGGACGCCGGCCCGCGCGCGGTGAACCAGCATCGGCTTAAGACATTCCGGCTGGCGCGCGATCAGCAAACGCTTATCGGGCTGGAAGAGCTGATCCGTTACGAGCCCGGCGCGCAGGAGGATGAGCAAACCGTGGCCGATCGGTATGCCCAGGCGTGGTCGCTGGCTCATTATCTGTGGACCAAGCAACCCGAACGGTTCAGTGGTTATTTGGCAGAAGCCGGCCAATCCGGCGCCAAGGACTGGGCAGCGTTGTTCCGCAGACATTTCATGGCAAACCAGCCGGGCTTGGAGCGACAGTGGCGGCAATTCGCAGATGATTTGCAGCAGAAATAGCGAAGAGGCACGGTTTTTGGCCGTGCCTCGAACGCCATTTAATCGTATGCAGCGGTGTGCCCGTCTTCAGGCGTTGATGCCGGTGATTCGGACGCGGAGGTATTTCTGGCGGTGACCGGTGTGCCGGCGATAGCCCTTGCGGCGGCGATGCTTATAGATATCAATCTTGGGCCCCTTGACGGGTCCGACGATCTCGGCGGTGACGGTGGCGCCGGCAACGACCGGGGCGCCGACCTTGGGCTGACCCTCGCCGCCGACCAGCAATACGCGGTCGAAGGTGATGGCCTGGGTGTCGGCAGTGGCTTCGCGATCGATGTCGATCGTGTCGCCGCTGGTCACCTTATACTGTTTTCCCGCATCGTCGATAATCGCGTACATGGCTTCTCCGCAACGTAAAGAGCGAAGTACAGTAGCAATTGCGCCGAATTAGTCAAGCCGCTCACGCTGGTGACCGGACTTGGGTGTGCCCAAACATTCGGGAGATGGCATAATGAGGGGGTTGGCCGGCGGAG
>CAZMXI010000248.1:0-4693 GCA_964570205.1 uncultured Tepidisphaeraceae bacterium | reverse complement strand
ATGGCGTGCTGCCTCAATGAATTAACCGTTGCCCGGAAGATTGGGCACGCCCGGCATCTGCGCCGAATCGCCCGCACGCAACTGATCTTCAAGGGGCTGGCGGCGACGGCCGCGCCGGACGGCCGGGACAAGTGGTTCATCGCCCGCGCGTATGATCCTCGCCTGGCGGCGGGCGGAATAGGCGAACGGAATGCCGAGCCGGATTTGCAGCAGTTCAGCGAGAAACAGCGGCGCGGCGCCCTGGCCCGCCGGGCGTGCGTGGAGCGATTTAATCAAGCCCTGGCCACGCGGCCGGGCAAGGTGGCCGATTGGCTGGGCGGGTTCCTGGCGGAGCTGGCGCGGGACTTCCCGGACGCCAGGCCATCGCGCAGCCGGCTGTATGCCTGGAAGAAACTCTTCCAGCGCCCGGCCGACACGGTGAAGCTGATCGACACGCGGGGCTGCGGACCCAAGGGCCGGGGCGATGTGGCGGCTTGGAAGACGTTTGCCGATTTGTTCCTGCATGAGAACCAGCCGAGCATCCGCCAGACATGGCGGGCGGTGAAAGACATCGCCGAACGCAACGGCTGGGCGTGGTGTTCGCTGAAGAGCTGCCACGCGCAACTCGACAGCAGAATACCGCCGCAGACGCAGCTCATGCACCGCGACCCGGCGCGATACCGCCAGACGCAGCAACCGTACATCGAACAAGATCCCGAGGCTTGGAAGGCGGGCGAGTGCTGGGTGGGTGATCATCACCAGCTCAACATCTGGTGCAGGCACGGCGGCAAGCTGATCCGGCCCTGGCTCACCGCCTGGCAATGCCCGCGGACGCGGCGGATCGTGGGCTGGGTGCTCAGCGACAGCCCCAACAGCAGCACGATCCTGGCAGCGCTGCGGGCGGGGCTGCTGGATGAGCGGAACATGGGCGGGCCTGCCGTGGTGTGGATCGACAACGGCAAGGATTACGACTGCTGGGCGTTCCACGGCCAAACCAAGAAAGAGCGGCTGAGCCGTATCAAGCCGGCGGTGGATGAATCGGCGGCGCGGGGCATCTTCAACCTATTGCGCATCGAGCCGCATTTCTCGCTGGCCTACAACCCCAACGGCAAGGCGCGCATCGAACGGTGGTTCGGCACGCTGGAAGGGTTCTACCGCACCTTCGAGACGTACGCTGGCAACAGCCCCGAGACGCGGCCGGAACGGCTGGAGTATGTCTTGAGCAAGCCGGGGCTGATCCCCAGCTTCGAGGATGTCAAGAGCAGGCTTCAAAGCCACATCGAAGGCGACAACGCTAGCGCCGATCATGGCATCGATGACCTGGCCGAAGACGGCGTTCGGATCAGCCCGGATGAGGCCATGCGGCGATGGTGCCAGAGCCGGCGGGTTATGGCCGATCCGAAAGCCTTGGACCTGCTGCTGCAAATGTGGCACAAGCCGGTAACGGTTGGGCGCAACGGCATCAGCCTGGCCATCGCGGGCCGAGTGGTGCGGTACGGGCAATTTGAGCCAGCGCTTCAGCCTTACAAGGGTTTGCACAAGGAAGACCGGCGGCCGGTGAACGTGGCGTATGACCCGGCGGACCTGCGGATCGTGCGGGTGTACGATGAAAAGCTGCGGTTCATCTGCGCGTGCTCCATGAACCAGACCGGGGGCAATCACAGCGCTGACCCGATCGCCCGCGAGCATATCGCGGAGCTTTCCCGCCAGCGGGCGGCCTACAACAAGGCGCAGAAGCATCAGGCCGAATTCGGCATCACCAGCGTGTTGACCAATGAAGAGAACCTGGCGGAGATCGCTGCCAGCGCCGCCAGCAAGCCCACGGCAGCGCCGGCCGCCGGGCTGAAGATCGTGGCCACGGAACTGGACGGCCAGAGCCGGGCCGTCGCGGCGGCAGAGCTGCGCAAGGCCGTTGGCGATGGCACGCCAACGCCGGTGTATGCATCGATCCTGGACAAATTGAACGCCAGCCGCCAGGCCGAGCCGGCACAGAACGCCAGCTTGGCGCGGACGGACGTTGCGGATGAGTGGGGCTCGGACCCGTGGGCGAAATTTCGAGGCAAGCCATGAGCGAAGACAACCTTCGATCGGCGATGGAGCGCCTCAACGAACAGAACAGGCTTCTACTGGAGGCAAGGATGCTTCCGCGAAACAGGGCACTGACGGCGGATCAGACATTCGCCATCATCGATCGATTCGGCCAGCACATCAGCCATCGCGGCATCTCGCTGGCGCAGGTGGCGCGGGAAGTGAACTATGCCGCCAGCGTCATCAGCCAGTGGCAGGGCAACACCTATCGCGGCGACATGGAGGCCGTCACGCGGGCGATCAATGACTGGCTCGAGCGCGATGCCCGGCGGGCAGAGGCGGCCAAGCCCAAAGATTACGTCAAGACATGGGTGGCCGAGACGATGCGGACGATCTGCCACCAGGCGGACAAACGATTGATGATGGCGGTGATCGTCGCCCCGGCCGGCTCGGGCAAGAGCAAGGTGCTCCAGGCGGTGTGCGAAGAGACGCGGGGCATCTATCTGGTGATGGATCAGACCGTCACTTCGCGGCAGTTCCTGCAAAACCTGGCGATCACGCTGGGGCGCAAGGGTGAATGCCATTCGGCGGCGGGATCGCTGATGCGGTTCATCGTGGACACGCTCAAAGGGACCAAGCGGCCCATCTTCATTGATGAAGCCCACCAGCTCACCAAGGCCATCAGCCACGTGCGATCCATCCACGATCAGGCCGGCGTGCCGATCGTGATGGCGGGCACGGTGGACATCCTGAAGCTGGTGGAGGATCGCATCGACGGCCGGGGGCAGTTCGCCAGCCGGACGATCGTCTGCAACCTGATCGATGATGTGTGTAACGCCGAAGCCCCGGACGGCGGCGCGGCGGGAAGGGACCTGTTTACGTTGGATGAGATCAGGGCATTCTTCGACAGCCGGAAGATCCGGCTGGCGACGGATGCCCTGCGGCTGATGTGGGCCGTCGCCTGCCTGCCGAACCACGGCACGCTCAGGCTGATCGGCTTCCTGGCTGACATGGCCAGGGACGCCAACCCCAGCGCCGACGTGCTCGAGCGCGGCCACGTGCTGGAGGCGATGGCGCTCTTGATGGGCAGCCGCCGCGCCAGGCACGTCAAGGCGATGGCCGATCGGCACGACGGGGCGCAGCGCAAGACGATGGTGGCATGAGGCAAAGCGGGGCCGACTGAGAGCGGAGCGAGCGATGCCTTGGACGAACAAGCAAAAGCAGATTGCGGCCCGCGCCTGCCAGGCGGCCGGGATCAGCGAGGAACAGCGGCGGGACATGATCCTGCGCAACTTCGCCAATGCCAGGCTTCCTGATGGCCGGATCAGCTCCACCAGCCCCAAGCTGACGAACAGCGATTTTGAGAACTTCATGGCCGTGGTTGAACAGTACGCCGGCGGCAAGGTGCTGCACTTCACGCCAGGCTACTGGCAAGGCCAGGCCAGCGATGCCCTGGCCCGCATGCGCCATCGGGCCACATCGCTGGCGGAGCTGCTGGAGCGCGATGGCCACCTGGCCCCCAACGGCGCGGGGCTGGCCGGATGGATCAGGAAGCGAGTGAGCCAGGGCCAGGCGGACCGGGTTGAAGAGCTGGACTATTCGGGGCTGGATGCCCTGATCCGGGGATTGACGGCGTTTGCTCGGCGGGCGGGATTGGACCTGCCAGGCCAGGCGAAGGGGGCGGCATGAGCTACGCGGGAACCAGTGCCCGCCAGACGCACGCTGTGCGAGCGCAGGGCGAAACGGGTGTTGCGAGGCCGACGCGCACGCCGCAAGCCCCAGCAGCCCCGGCAACGCGGCGGCGGGCCTGTTTCCGCGCTTTACCCAAGGGAATTCGGCGGCCTGCCCAAGCGCACCGGGCGCGAGGCCGGGCCGGGTCATTTTTCGCGGGAGGTTGTATGTCGTCACGCAAGAGGTATGGGAAGTTGGCCGGGTGCCGATCAGATGAGCGCTCGGGGTATCTGAAGCTGCTGGATGAGGTTGGGGCCATCTGGCACCGGCTGCGCATCAATGGCTGGTTACACGTGCAGGTTGTCGGGCCTGTGCGGGAGCGAGCGAGGCAAGCTTATGACAGGTGGACGGGCATGCAGAATGTCCCAACCCGCCAGGAGTTGGAGTGGATCATCGCCGCTTACGGGCGGCTACCGGCCTACATCCGCACGATGGCGGAGCTAGGCAAAGATGCCTCAATCCTCTGGCCCGAATCGCGGCGCAAGGTTGCCGTGCGGATGTTCGCACGCAGCAAGGGCACAGATTGGATCGAAGGTGCTGAGCCGGCCCTGCCGAGCGGCACACCGGCCATGCGGGAGAACATGATCTGGTCGTCGGCGCGAGGCGTGGAAGTGACGGTGAAGGCGGGATGCTCGGTTGAGACGTTCTTCGCGGTGTTGCGGGACATGCGAGCCCACATCCTGGCGAAGTGGGAGAAGATGAACGCCCCCTTTCGCGCAGAAAACAAGCCGCAAGTCTCAACGCCGATCGCTCCAAAGCCTGCCAGCGAGAAGAGCGAAAAAGCGATGAAAGTCGCGGCTTGAAGGCTTTACAGCCACGCCGGGCTTAACGGCCTGGCGTGGCCTTCTGAACTATACAACACGGTGGCGGCATGGGCAACAGATTCGCGATCGTCGATAGGTTGGGGCGTGCCCAATCTTCCGGGCAACGGTTAATTCATTGAGGCAGCACGCCA
>CAZMXI010000247.1:2185-4768 GCA_964570205.1 uncultured Tepidisphaeraceae bacterium | reverse complement strand
CCCACGACATTCACGTTGGCAACGTGACGCTCTACCACTGAGCTACACCCGCGTGGTTGAACACAATATTACCGGTTGCCGTCCCGCAGTCAAGGCCAGCGACAACCGCCGATAATGACCGTGTAATCCGTCTCGCTTCCCGCCTCCGGCGGCCGGCCTCCACAGATTCTCCAGGGGCGCCAGCGGCCGGCTCCGTCGCCCTTCCTTCAATGCCGCGTGCGGCCAGCGCCGTCAATGGCGCTACTTGCCCGCAATGATCAGGTCCAGGCGGCGGCTGAACTCCTCGAGGCTCAATCCGCCATCCTCAATCGTCAGCCATCCCTTGTAACCGGTGTCGGCCAGGGCTTTCATCACGACCGGCCAATCGACGCTGCCGTCGCGCGGGTGCACGAACTTGCCGCCCTGCCCATTGGGGTTGAGCTGGAAATCCTTGATGTGGCACTTGGCGATCTGCCGACCCAGCGCCTTGATCCAGTCCTGCGAAGCCGCGTACTTCACGTGGTTGCCGATGTCGTAATAGGCCTGCACCAGCGGATGGTTGAATGACTTGATGAAATGCGCGAATATCTCCGGCTTCACCCACAGGTTGTTCCAGACATTCTCCAGCGCAATGACCACCTTGGTCTTCTCTGCCGTGGCGATGAGCTTCCTGACCGCCACAATCGACGTGTCAACCGCGTGATTGTGCGCCTCGATGTACGCGGCATACTTGCTGTTGTCGCCCTTGGCAACCCGCCTGACGTGGCCGGTCTTCTCGTCGAACTCGATGTCGAATTCCCACGCTTCGGGCATGGCCATGCCCCCGATGCGGCACGGAACCAGCAGCACGGCGTCAGCACCATAGGCCTGAGCGGCGAGAAGTGCATTTTCGGTATGGACCAGAGTGCTTTCGACCTTGGCCGCGTCCTTGCTGTTGAACTCCGCCCAGCCGCGCAGCACCGAGTGCACGCGCATGCCGAGCTTCTCGGCGACTTCGCGGCCCTTGGCCGCCTCGGCGGGGGAAACGATCGCGCTGGTCTCGACACCGTCAAAACCGGCATCCTTCAGGGGCTTGAGCGCTGCATCATCCACCTTGCCCACGATCATCGCCTTGTAGAAATCCCTGGCAGGCTGGGCGGCGAACAACCGCGGCGCGGCGGCGGCGAGAGTGGCGGTGGTGCTCATGGCGAGAAACTGGCGTCGAGAAGAAATCATCATGGTTTGAATCCCTGTTCAATGGACACATGCACGTCCTCCCATTGTACACCATTGCCGCCCGGAAGTTGCACGACGTTCGCCGGTCGCCCCATCGCCCCGGGCATCGCCGGCTCGACCCAGACCCTGGACAGCCGGGGCACATCGTCTTACCCTGATGACGCATCGGGCAGGAACGGAGCGGCCGATGAAATGGGCAAGCCTCGTGATCCCCTTGATCCTGGCGCAGTGGGCGGCCGCCGCTGAGTCAACCACGCGGCCAATGGCGGCAAGCCGTCCCGCCATGGCCGATAAGCTCACCGTGCGGGTCGATCCGCGCATCGAGCTGTTCAGCATCATCTTCCGGCTCGCCGGCCACCCCGAATACCGCCGGGCGCGGATCGACGCCTATGCCAGGGCGGCGGATGAGCATTTCGCCCCGGTGAAGGATCACGCGGCCGTGAAACTGGCGCGGGTGTATCGCTCGACGTTCGGCATCTCCTTCGATGCCCCCATGAGCCTGGCCGTGCTGCTCACCGATACGCCGGAGTTGAAGGAAGCCGTGACCCTGGAACCCCGCCCCGAGTCCCTGGACTCAAGGTGGAGGATCCCGGAGGCGCGGACGTTCATCGCCGCCGCCAACGACTTCGCCGTCAAGGGCAGATTCGCCGAGTTCTTCGAGGTCCACCGCGCGCAATATGAAGCCTCGGCCGGCCGCCTCAGAAAAATGGCCCGGGAAGAGGCGCAATTCGACTGGTTCGAGAGTTTCTTCGGCGGCAAGGCGGATGTCCGCCCGAACCTCGTCATCGGCATGCTCCTGGGCCCGAACAACTACGGCCCCAGATCCATGGTTGGCCAGCGGGTCGATGTGTATTCGATCCTCGGGGCCATGGCCGCCGACGAACAGGGCATCGTCATCTACAGCCCACGGCACATTCCGCTGCTGGTGCACGAATTCGGTCATTCCTACGTCAATCCCGCCGTCGACCGGCACGAGAAGATCCTGGCCGGCGCGGGCCAGAAGCTCTTCAATCGCGTGGAACAGCGGATGCGCGCCCAGGCCTACGGATCGTGGCAGACAATGATGCGCGAGTCGGTGCTCAGGGCGTGCGTCGTGAGATACTTGCTGGCACAGAAAGGACGGGCGGCCGCCTTGCGCGAAGTCCTCGATCAACAGATGCTCGGTTTCGTCTGGACCGGAGAACTGGTGACCGTGCTCGATGAATACGAGCGACACCGCGACCAATATCCGGATTTCGATGCGTTCATGCCCAGGGTGGCCGAGTTCTTCGAGCAATACCTTGCCCGCACAGACCTCGGGCAGAACTAGCGCAAGCCACAAGCGATGAAATGTCCCCGGTCTTTCTCAAAGACCAGCGCCCCCGCCCATCTCTCACCTCACCTGCAATG
>CAZMXI010000247.1:0-2143 GCA_964570205.1 uncultured Tepidisphaeraceae bacterium | reverse complement strand
TTCGCCCTCAAACACAAGCCCCAGAGGCTCGATCTCCACGGCCTTCCGGCCGCCCTCCTTGCGCACGACGCCCGCGATGGTGACGCTGTAGCCGGCCCGCGCCGCGATCTCCGCGCATCGCCGGGCATCCTCCCCGGACACATACGCCGCGAAGCCGATCCCCATGTTGAACGTGGCATACGCCTCACGCACCGCCACAGGCCCTTTCTCCATGATGAACTCGAACACCGGGTGCGGCCGCGGCACGCTGTGAATACGATAGACAAACGGCTCATCCAACCGCATCAGCTTGCGCCAGCCATGGCCCGTCACGTGCGATACGTAATGCAGCTTCAGATCCGCCCGCTGGCACGCCCCGATGAACCGCACATAGATCACGCTCGGGTCCAGCAGCGCTTCGCCATACGCCCGCCCATCCGACAGCTTCGTCAGGTACCCCTCCGGCAGCCGGTCGGCCAGCGCCCGGCACAACGTCAGGCCGTTGGTTTGCACGCCGGAAGACGCCAGCAACACGATCGCATCCCCATCGCGCACATCGCCCATGATCCGGTTGGACTTCGGATGGATCCGCCCGAACGCCGATCCCGCCAGCACAATCGTCTCCGGGTTCACAATCCCCTTCAGCGCCGGCGTCTCGCCTCCGCCCCACACCGCCTCGGCCTGCCGGCATCCCTCGGCAAAACCGTTCGCCAGGTCCTGCGTGCGCTGGGCGTGGTTGAAAAACGCCGCATCCCCCACCGCCGCGTGCATCGCCACCGAAACCGGCAACGCGCCGCACGTGATCAGGTCGTTCACGATCGTGGCGACCGTGTCAATTCCCACGTTGCCGTAAAAAGACCGGCCCGTCAGCGCCAGCATCGCGTCGGCCACCAGATTCTTCGTCCCCAGCCCCTCCTCCACATGCGCCAGGTACTCCGACGGTGTCTCGACCAGATACGCCGATTCCCCGCGAACGCCCGCAGGCTCCGACAGGTTGTGGGCCGTCAATGCCGGCGCTGTCGTCGCCGCCGCCCGCTGGCAGGCGCGCTTGAATGCGTCCAGAACATCGTAGTTGACGCCGGATTGCTCGTAGCTCAGGGTCATATGGACTTGTTTTAGGCGGAGAGGCGGGCGATGACAAGGCGGTTCCTCGCATCCGATGGTATCATCGCTCCTTCCAAAGACCCTGGAGGAAGTCATGCATCAACCCTCGTGCACGCAAACGCTCATCCTGATGGCCTGCGCCGCCCTCGTCGGCTGCGGAACAGACCGGTACCCGGAGGCAAACCGGCCCCTCGACAACGCCCGCGCCTGGCTTGCGCACAATCCGCCCACCGCCGCCAACACCGCCGATCGCCGCCAGCGCATGGCTGTCATCCAGCAGGCCGCCGACCAGCTCTCGCCCGCCCAATGGCAGGCCTACGAGCGGGCGGCCGCCACCCAGCCCGCTGTCGCCGATGACATGGAACGCACCGGCATCCTCCACTACCTCAGCCAGGCGACTCAGGATGCCCTGCGCGACATCCGCCGGACGAAGGTCAAGCAGGGCCTCGTCGCCTGGCATCTCTACAACGTCGGCTACGTCTTCAAGACCCCCGACGCCTGTTTCGCCATCGATCTGCACTTCCGCGGTGCGGAGAAACTCGCCGACCAGCTCGATTTCCTCCTCGTCACCCACGAACACGATGACCACCGCCACGATCGCCTCATGGATGCCATGATCGCCAGGGGCAAACCGGTCGTGACGTCCTTTTATCCCGGCTCCCGGCGAATCGACGCCAGGGCCGCTGCCCGCGCCATCCAGTCGCCCGAATTCTCCTTCGGCCCGGTGCACGTCAAGGTCCAGATCGGCGACCACCACCACAACAACCCCACCCAGCGCGACAACATGCTCATGTACCTGATCGACTGCGGCCCGCGCGCCGGCCACTGCGTCATCTACCACACCGGCGATGCCAGCAACCTCGCCAAGATGCACCCCGACAAGCCCATCGACATCTTCATCCCCCACATCCAGGTCGGCCTCAAGGTCGATGATGCCATCCGGAAGCTCAAGCCCGCCATCACTTTCGCCTCCCATATCCTCGAAATGGGCCACTCCCCCACGCCCCCCGACGCCTGGCGCTGGTCCTACGATTTCGCCTTCAAGGAAGTCAAGAGCACC
>CAZMXI010000246.1:0-4816 GCA_964570205.1 uncultured Tepidisphaeraceae bacterium | reverse complement strand
CTGTTGTATCGTCTGACGCTTTCTCGGGGGCAGTCGTTTTGGCTCGTCCGGGGGGAGCTGGTCATTGTGCAGCAGTGCCTGGCGGTATTGCTCGGCGGCGGCTGCGCCATCGTCAAGTTTCTCCAGCGTCTCGGCATACTCGATACGAACGCCCACATTGTGGGGGTCCAGCTCCATCGCGCGGTCATAGCCTAGACGGATCGCCCCGATGTCGGGCTTCTCGCGGCTGGCCTCGAACCTGGCGCCAAGAAGGTGAAACCGGATTGCGAACGGATTGGCTTCGATGGCGCCTGCAATCAGGCCCGCGATGTAGTTCGGTTGGGCATGGCGGTATATGGCAGCCTGGGCGGCGCGATACCCATAATCGGCGTTGATGGGCTGGGTGCGGTTCGCTTCAAGGAAGGCTTGTTCGGCGTCCAGGAATCGGCCTCGGCGAATTGCTCCGTCGCCACGCGCTGCGGCGGTTTCGGCAATGGCCGTGGGTGCCCACACCAGGCCAACGAACGCAAGCCAGAGAAGCATCCCGGCGACAAGCGCCGGCCTGGCGGCGATGCTTCTCTTCTGCCCGCCAGCCGCCGAAGGGTGGCGGATGCCCAGGGCGCTGCCCGCCAGCAGGGCAAAGACAACCATCGGCCCGGCTTCAGACAGCGAGAAATCGATCAGATTATGCAACAGGAAGACGGCCAGGCCGGCCAGAACCGAATAGAGCAACCATGGGGATGGACGGTCATCAACTCGCTCATCGCGGAAGCGTTCAAAGGCGACCGCGCAAACGCCGATCATCAGCAACAGCCCCCAGATGCTCCTGCGAAATCCCTGCAGAACGGCCCAGGCGGAACCGGCGTGTGAGTCTGTGTTCAGAAGGAAGGCCAACAGCATTGAGGCGGCAGCCAAGGCCGCCATGACGCCGACAGGTCTGCACCGTGATGGCGAGGCCAGCCGCTCCTGCTGGATGGCGCGCAGGGCGGCCAAATGACCGCCGGGCAAGCCGCCCTGGGTCATTTCCCACCACATCCGCATCAGCCACGCAACCAAGAGCATGCCACCAACGAGGCCCAACTCAGCCAAGGCCCTGATGAGCAGGTTATGCGGGTCCTGAACCTCCTCGGTCGCCTGAGGCAAGCGTACCTGAGTGTAGTGCTCGCCGAAGTTGGCCCATCCCACGCCCGCGATGGGGTGCTGCTCGATCAGTCTTCCCGCGCCCACCCAGTAATGCCAACGAAAGGTCAGACTGCGGTGGAGCAGGCTGTTGTGTGCAAGGCCGTGGCCGATGACCGCGAAGCTGCCCAGGACAAAGAGAAACACGCCGGTCCAGTATAAAGATCGAGATCGGCGCTGGATGGTGGTCCGAACCAGAGCGATCGCAACGAGCATCGCTGCAGCGAGAAAAGGCGTAATAAACGCCGCGATGCTGTGCGTGTGATACAACACGACCGTCGAGGCGGCGATCGCCACCAGTAGCGGCACGATCCAGCCGGGCGGGTCGTGGTGCACAAGCCGTTGGATGAGAACGCCGCCGGCCAATACCGTCATCAGCACGAGTGCGGCCGCGTAGGTGTTAGGCGATGCGCTGAAACAGCCAATGTCGCCCCGCAGCACCTTCTGTTCGTACTGAATGGCTGCGAAGGAGCCTTCCTGCATGCCTCGCTCGCGAAGCAACGCCGAACGATTCTGATTCCAGTTGCGCTGGAGCTCGGGCAGATCGAGGTAACGATACTCCAGCCCGCAGGCGATGTAGATCAGGTAGAGGCCAAAGACGGCCCCGATGACCAAGTGGAATCGCTTCCAGCTTCGCACGAGCTGAGTGGCTGACCACAGAAGCACCAGTGCCGCAGCGAAGTTGGAGGCGTGGACCAGCGCGGCGAACTTGTCGGCGGACCACAGCGTGCTCAGGAGCGTCCAGGTGCCCAGAGCAGCCATCGCGGCATGGCTCCAGGACCAGCGAACGATGTAGGTGCTGTCCACTACGCGGCGAAGCAGAACGAGCAAGGCGGGGAGGCACAACAGCGCATTCAGCAGCAGGCTGGTGGCGGGGCCGGGCGCAGCCGGCGGCGGTTCAGCGCCGGGCACGACCGGCAGTACATCGCGAAGGTGCTCCAGCATCGTCGCCCGTGCCAGAACGAGCGCAAGGGCAAGGTAGAACGCGAAACTCGTGATCCTCGCGAACCAGGCGCTTCCACCCGCGGCCTTGGTGGCGGATTGCGATTCGCGGGTCGGAGTGGCCATTTACCTGCCCTCCTCACGGGGCGGCTGCGGGTGTTGTTCGAGGAGCATGACCACGCCGAGAATCAGCAGCGTCTGTACGAACAGGAGCATGGCTTCGAAGGTCGTCCGCACGTGCGGCAGGAGAATGGCGGCCGTACTTGTCGCCGCCGTGATGAGCCAGATGCACAGCACCGCCGTTCGGCGCGACATGCCGCGGGCCACGAGGCGATGGCTGAAATGGTTGGTGTCGCCGACAAAGGGGCTCTTGCCTCGACTGATGCGGATGGCGCTGACAACAACGAGATCGTACAGGGGCACGGCGAGCACGATCAGCGGCGCGAGCAGGGCATACCAGCCGGCCGCCAGAGGCACCGGGTTGCCATCCGGACCGATCGGCAGATAGGTGGTGCGAATGGTCAACGTGCCCAAGAGGAGGCCGATGACCAGACTGCCGCTGTCGCCCATGAAGATGCTGGCCGGGGCGAAGTTATGGACGAGGAAGCCAATCAGCGATCCCAGGAGCAGGGCGAGCATCGCCGCCACGAACCACTGGCCGATGGATAGAGCCGTGATCAGGAACGCTGTCGTGCAGACGGCGGCGACGCCGGCGGAGAGGCCATCCATGTTATCGAGGAAGTTAAATGCGTTGGTGATGGCGGTGATCCAGAGGATGGTCATCAAGATGGATGGAAGGGGCCCCAGGCCGAGGGCGTCGAGGACAGTCAAGGCTCGGAGGTCGGCCCAGACGACCAGCCCGGCGGTGATGGTCATCTGGATGACCAGCTTGATGAAGGGTCCCATAGCATGGCGATCATCGCACAGGCCGAGCAGGTGCATGAGAAACATCGCCAGCAGGACCTTGAGGGCAAGCGGGGTCTGATGCCGGATGCCCGGCAGGTGCACGGCGGCAGCGCCAAGCTGGGAATGGATGAGCGCCGGATCCAGCCAGTGGGCGGCGGCGAGGCCGGCCAACAGGGGCAGCGCCATTGCCAGGAAGATCGCAATGCCGCCGCCGAGTGGCTTGGGGATGTGGTGAATCTTGCGATGCCCGGGCGTATCGACGAAATCAAACTTGGGCGCCAGCCACTTGATGATGGTGGCCAAGACGCAGGCGATGAGGAAGCTGCCGAGCAGCAGATTGCGGATCAGGTAGGTCATGCGCTGGTTGGAGAGGATACAATCGGACGCCGCCTCCCGCCACAATGTTGGGGTGGAGCCGCGAGGATCGTTAGATATTGCCGAGGGCAAAGCGGGTCGTGCGGCACGGTGACAAGCGGGGCAAGTGCGGGCGTCTGAGGATGTTTGGGGGCGGAGACGGACGGCCTGGCGGGCCGACAGGCCCATCAACCACGCGGCCTGCACGATGCTAACTTGCTGTGTTTGACCTGTTTTAATGCTTCCAAACGCATCCGTTCCCTTGGCGAGAACCAGAAGTTCATCCTTCCGGCGGTTATGCAGCGGCCGCTGGGCGACATTTCCATTTCGGCCGTGGTTGGACGCTCCCGTTCGCACGCGACAGGATTGAGCGGGGCGGCTTGTCACTTGGGCGCTGGGTGCCCATAATCTGGTTCTTGAGTCCGGGCCGTCGTCAGCGAGTAAGGAAATCCATGTTCGATGCATTAACCGACAAGCTGGGCAGTGTCTTTCGCAATCTCTCGGGGCGCGGGCGCATCTCGGAAGAGAATGTCCGCGATGCGATGCGCGAAATCCGCACGGCGCTGCTTGAGGCCGACGTTTCGTTCAAAGTCGTTCGCGAGTTCACGGAGAAGGTGATCGAGAAGGCGCAGGGTCAGGAGGTGATCAAGTCGTTGCAGCCGGGCCAGCTCATGGTGAAGATCGTCTATGACGAGCTGGTCAATCTGATGGGGCCGGTGGACACGCGGATTTACTTCGTGGATCCGGGCCCGACGGTGATCATGATGTGCGGCCTGCAGGGCTCGGGCAAGACGACGACGTGCGGCAAGCTGGCGAAGTTCCTGGTGGGCAAGGGCCATCAGCCGATGCTGGCGGCGGCGGACCTGCAGCGGCCGGCTGCTATTGAACAGCTTCGGGTGGTGGGCGAGCAGGTGGGGGCGCCTGTCTACACGGACATGACGAAGGCGGCGCCGCACGGGCAGGTGCCGAAGGGCGCGGCGGTGGCGGTCTGCCGGGCGGCGCTGGCCGAGGCAAAAGCCAAGGGGCGGGATGTGGTCATCCTCGACACGGCCGGCCGGCTGGCGATCGACGATGAGCTGATGGATGAGCTGCGCGAGATCAACGCGCAGGTGAAGCCGCATCAGATTTACCTGGTGCTGGACGCGATGACGGGACAGGATGCCGTCAACTCAGCGAAGATTTTCAATGAGAAGCTGGAGCTGGACGGGCTGATCCTGACGAAGTTCGACTCGGACACGCGCGGCGGGGCGCTGCTGAGCGCGAAGGTGATCACGGGCAAGCCGGTGAAGTTTCTGGGCGTGGGCGAGAAGCTGGATGCGCTGGAGGAGTTCCGGCCGGAGGGCATGGCGCAGCGCATCCTGGGGATGGGCGACATCGTGGGGCTCGTCACCACGGCGATGGAGAAGTTCGACCAGGAGGAGACGGCCAAGCTCCAGGAGAAGATGGAGAAGGGCAC
>CAZMXI010000245.1:0-4852 GCA_964570205.1 uncultured Tepidisphaeraceae bacterium | reverse complement strand
CAAGCTCGGGCCGGTCTACGGGTTGTGTTTGTACCATCTCGAAGACATCGACGACCTCTTCGAGAACATCGAGCTCAAGCTGGGAGGTTACCAATATGGCCAGCCTGTATGACCTCGCCAGGACCCTGCGCTCCGACAACGCCAGTGCCCAGCTCCGTGCCGCCATCCAGCTCCTGAAGATCGCCGGAACCTCGCGCCTCGCCACCCGCATCGGCCCCGACAACGTCTCCGACATCCTCGCCGATCGCCTCCTCCACCACCGCCAGGCCGAGTATTCCCCCTCCCAGCTCCGCACCCTGGACCCTCCATCCCACGCAGACCTCGAAGACCTCAATCAAGACCTCCTCCAGCACATCGCCCAGGAAGAAGCCCAGGATGAACCCCCCGACGAGATTCCATCCCCCAACCCTCACGCCCACGCGGCGGTTGCCGTTTAGCGCCGATCGCATCCGGTTCTTTCCCGGCAGCGCGGTTTCGACTAAACTCACCTGACTGTATTCGTACTGGATTGTTCCGCGATCTGGAGCGTAAGGTCCGACCATGGCAAAAGCCCGTGCAATCGTCAAACGCCGCAAGGCCGTCCGCAACATCCGCAAGATCACCAAGACCATGCAGATGATCGCCACCGCGAAATTCCAGAAGTCGCTCAAGCGCGCTGTCGGCGCCAAGCCCTACACGCTGAAGGTGCGCGAATTGGTCTACGAGCTGGCCCACAGCATCGGCGACATCGAGCACCCGCTGCTCCGTCGCGTCACCGATGAAGACCGCACTAACCGCATCGCCCTCGTGGTCATCACCAGCAACCGCGGCCTCGCCGGGGCCTACAACGGAAACGTCCTGCGCACCGCCGCCGCCTTCATCCGCGAGCAGGAGGCCGCCGGCAGGAAGATCGACCTCTACGCCGCCGGCAAGAAAGGCGTGACGGCCTTCACCTACCAGAAGCGGCCGATCACCGAGCGGTTCGACCAGTTCGCCGACCAGCCCCGCTACGCCGATGTCGAGCAGGTCGCCCAGCGGTTCATTGAGCAATTCGTCGCCGGGCAGCTCGACTCGGTGCATGTCGCCTACATGAATTTCCTCAGCACATCCAGCCAGAAGCCCGAAGTGCTGACCCTGCTTCCGCTCGCGGGCGCCAAGCAGATCGCCGACCACCTCGCCCAGCAGGTCGAGGAGAAGGATATCCAGATCCGCACCGGCTCGATGGACCTGACCAACACCGCCGACAAAGCCAGGGTGGAGCACGTCGTCACCGGCGAGGTCACCTACGATTTCTCGCCGGGCCCCAAGGTGCTGCTCGATGAGCTGCTGCCTCTGACGGTGAAGATGACTCTCTTCCAGTGCTTCCTGGATGCCACAACCAGCGAGCATGTCGCCCGCATGGTCTCCATGAAGAGCGCCACCGACAACGCCGACAAGATGGTCAAGGCCCTGACCATGCGGTACAACCGCGCACGCCAGAGCCAGATCACCACCGAGCTCTCCGAGATCATGGGCGGCGTCGAGGCCATGAAGGCCTGACCGCGCCGCCCGTGTATGACCACCGTCGCTCCTCGCGATGCCCGCTTCCTCCGGTCGCCCATCGAGCATCGCGGCGTTTCGGCCTCGTTGTGCCCTTGCCGGCTTCGCAAGCCAACGTGATACTGATCTCATGCACCACGTCACCCCCCTTTCCCGTCGGAACTTCCTCTCGGCCACGCTCGCTGCCGCGCTGGCCGGTTGCGCCCATTCCACCGGCATCGCCCCGCGATCCGCCGGCCGCCGGCCCAACGTCGTTCTCGTCCTCGTTGATGATCTCGGCTGGGCTGATGTCGGCTGCAACGGCAGCCGTTATTTCGAGACACCCCACATCGATCGCCTCGCTAGCCAGGGCATCCGCTTTACCGATGCCTACGCCGCGTGCGCTGTCTGTTCCCCCACCCGCGCCGCCGTCATGACCGGCCGATACCCCGCCCGCATCGGCATCACCGACTGGGTCCGTTCCCGCTTCCAGAAAGGCGTCACCCCCGCCCCCGGCCAGACCCAAGTCGAGTATGTCGATGAAGGCCGCCCCCTCCTCACCCCGCAGAACCGTTCGGCCCTCGAGCTTGACGAGATCACCATCGCCGAACTGCTCAAGAGCGCCGGTTATGCCACCTGCCACATCGGCAAATGGCACCTCGGCACCGACGAGTTCTATCCTGATAGACAGGGCTTTGACATCAATCTCGGCGGGTGCGATTTTGGCCAGCCCCCCACATACTACGACCCCTATTCCACCAACGCCCAGGGCGCCATCCACAACCTCCCCGGCCGCAAGCCCGGCGAGTATCTCACCGACCGCGAGGCCGACGAAGCCGTCAAGTTCATCCGCGACAACCAGAACCGCCCGTTCTTCCTGAACCTCTGCCACTACGCGGTGCATACCCCCATCCAGGCCAAGAAAGAACTGCTCAACAAGTACAAGGCCAAGACGCCCACCGAGCAGAAGAACCCCGCCTATGCCACCATGGTCGAGAGCGTCGATCAGTCCATGGGCCGGATTCTCACCACGCTTGATGAGCTGGGAATCGCCGACAACACCATGGTCATCTTCACCAGCGATAACGGCGGCCTCCTCGGGCCCACCAGCAACGCGCCGCTCCGCTCGGGCAAAGGCTATCCCTATGAAGGCGGCATCCGCGTCCCCCTGGTCATCCGCTACCCCGGCACGGCTAAGGCCGGATCGGTCAGCAGCGAGCCCGCCACCAGCGTCGATCTCCTGCCCACGCTCTGCCAGGCCGTCGGCGTGCCCCGGCCGAGCGACCGCCCGATTGACGGCGCCAGCCTCATGCCCGCCCTGCGTGGCGGCCAGCTCGGCCGTGACGCCATCTACTGGCATTTCCCCCATTACCGCCACGCCGACGTGGTCCCCTACAGCATCATCCGCGCCGGCGACTGGAAACTCATCAAGCGTTACGAGGGCAAGACCTTCGAACTCTTCAACCTCAAGGATGACATGCGCGAAACGACCGACCTGGCCGCGCAGATGCCCGAAAAGGTCAAGCAGCTCGACGCCCAACTGACCGCCTGGCTTAAACAGACCAACGCCCTGCTGCCTCGCACAAGGCAGGCGTAGTCGGGCACTCCGGCTCCGCCCGGAGTTTGATAGATGGCAAGATCACCCGAACTGCGCCTCGGGAAGCGGATCAAGAATCCTTCAGGGCTCGCTGCAGCGGGCAACCGGCTGCATCGACCTCTCCGCCGGCCCGGTATGCATCGAGCAGTGCCTCTGAGCGACGAGCCAGCGCCCGTCGCACTTCCCGTCGCTTGCCCTTGATGCGCGGTATCGCCATGTGGTCATACGCCGTGGTCCGATGCCGCATCCAGGCGATGACTGCCGCCACGGCTCGCTGCTCCAGTGGAATGCGCTGGGTTCGCGCCACGGTGCCGCTGCCGACCGGAGTGGCGTGTTCAGTCACCGCTGTCGCGAGGCGCTGCGCCAGGTCCGCATATCGAGAATGGAATGCCAGCGCGTTGACCACTGCCTGATGGAATTCCCGGACATATTCAGTTTGATGCAGCTCACGCCGCCGGGCGCCCGCCGTTCGCCGTCGGGCATACGCAGAGGTGGCTCGTTCGGCCGCCAGTTCGCCCCGAATGGCCTCGACCACCGCTCCAGAAGCCCACACGCCCCGGGAGAAGACCTTGCGGCCCTTCTTCTCCTGAACCGACCACGTAGGGCCCGCGGCCTTGATGCGGCGCGTCAGAGCCGGATCGCCTGGCGGCACCAGCACCCACTCTGCCGGCGGATACAGGATCCGGCCGGTGTCCGCTCGGACGGAACGTACATCCGGGCCTGCGGAGACGATCCGCGTCCGATCGGGCATTGGGAGCTTTCCCGAAGCAACTTCCTGGCCGTCGCTCACCGCAGTTCCTTCACCTTCAGATTGCGGAATTCGATGCGGTAGCCCTCGCCCTCCAGGCCGAGCCGGCCCTCTCCCAGGCCGCACTCGTTGAACTGGCAGGTGACTGCGCCATTGACCCACAGGGTCAGCGTTCTGCCGCGCGCAGTCACCTCCATGGTGTTCCACTCGCCGGCCGGCTTCACGCGGTTTGCCTTCACTTCCTTGGCGAGACTGAAGAACTTCTTCTTGCCATCCGCCGTCGGCGTCTGCCCGAACAGGAACCCATCCTTGGCATCCCCAAACTGCGCCTGGTGCCAGATCGCCCCATCCCTGGAATTGCGGACGTATGCCCCGCTGTTATAGCCCTTGCCGCCTTCGATCTTCGTATAGCGGAACTCGAAGTGGAAGATGGCGTCGGCGTATTCCTTGTCCGTCAGCAACATGTCGTGGCCGCCATCGCCATCGCAGATCAGCACCTTCCGCTCGACATCGACATGCCACTGCTCGCGGCCGAGCTTGCCTGTGGGCGGCACGGACACGCGATACCAGCCCTTTAAATCCACCGGCGGCAGAATGTCCATCCATCCCTGCGGATCAGCCTCCAGGGCACTGCGGGAATCCGGCCCGGGGGCATTCTGCGCCCGGCAGGCCGACGACCACATGGCAACAGACGCCGCGAGGATGGCCAGCGCGCCCGCGAACACAACGACCCGGCTGGATACTCGTGAGGTCATTCGATGCGTTCTGTTTTGCATGCACATGACTTATCGGGAAGGCGCCCAAAGTGCAAGTTGATGAAGCGTGCGGCAAGCCGAGCTCGAATGGTTTTTGATGCCGAACGGTCAGCGCGCACGGCGTACGTGTCCGGATGCCACACCAGACCCAGCCAGCCCGTCGCGCTCATCGGGTCCTGGGCAAACCTCGCCGCACCACCGGCCGGCGATGGCTGAAACGCTGCTTGATCGCTCGTTCGCTCTGGAACAGGCTGC
>CAZMXI010000244.1:0-4913 GCA_964570205.1 uncultured Tepidisphaeraceae bacterium | reverse complement strand
AACCAGCCGGTTAACAGCCGGCTGCTCTACCATTGAGCTACTGCCGAAAGTGTCTGCCCGCCTCAGCGGACGCGATACTCTATCCTATGCCGATGACCTGTCAAGTCAGTTCAGACGACCCGTTGCGTGCATCATTCATTACCGTCGCCCTTTCAGTCCGCTGTTCCGGACCCGACTCCCGCCGCCGCGAGCCATACGCACGCGCATTATCGGCAACCAAGCACAATTGCCACAGCCGGTACAAGGCGCAATGGCCGCAAGGTCCTCCCAGTCTTCACAGCATCAACTGCATATACACCACGTCAAGCCACTGTCCGAGCTTGCGACCGACCTGCGCCAGCCGCCCGGCCTCGTGGAATCCAGACCGGGCATGCAAGGCAATGCTGCCGGCCTGGTCAGCCGAGATCAAGGCGACAATCGTCCGGTGGCGCAGTTTGCGGGCCCGGCCAATCAGGTCGGCCAGGATCGCCCCACCGATCCCACGGCGTTGCAGGTTGCTACGCACATAGATCGAGTCTTCAACCGTCCGCTCATACGCCGCGCGGGGATGGAACCGCGACAGCGCTCCCCAACCCACTACCTCCCCGGCAAATTCGGCGACAACCACCGGATGCTCGTGCCCGTGCAGTTGAAACCACGCCTTTCGCCCTTCGGCCGATTCGCATTCGACTTGGTAGGTGCAGGTGGATTCCACCACGTAGTAGTTGTAGATGTCGTTGATGGCCGGCAGATCGGCTTCCATTGCCGGACGTATCCGCACGCCCGCGGGGCTGTCTTTCATGGCCGCTCCATTCCTCGGGTCGTTCAGCCTGGATAGTCATCGCGGGCGAACTTGCCATCCACGTTGAACTTGTCGCCGTCGGCCTCGATGAACCCTCCCTGCCGCAGGTCCACGACCATGTCCCAATGAAGCCCGCTCTGATTCCTGTTGCCCGTCTCAGGATATCCGGCGCCCAGGGCGAAGTGGACTGTCCCGCCGATCTTCTCATCAAATAGAGTGTTCCGCGTGTATTGCTTTACCTGATAATTCGTCCCGATGGCGCACTCGCCCAGGAACCGGCTGCCGGCGTCCATGTCCAGCATCTTGATCAGGAATTCCTCGCCCTTGGCGGCGGATGCATCAACCACCCGGCCGTTCTTGAATGTCAGCTTCACCCCTTGCACCTCCCGCCCGTGATGGACCGCCGGGAAGCTGAAGTTGATCTGCCCGTTTACGGAATCCACAACCGGTCCGGTGAAGACTTCGCCATCGGGGAAGTTTTCGTGCCCATCGCAGTTGATCCAGCGCATGCCTGCCACGCTCATTCGCACGTCGGTGCCGTTGGCCGCCACCACACGGTATTCTTTCTTGCCATTCAGGAAATCCGCCAGGCGCTGCTGCCGTTCGCTGAGTTTCTTCCACGAGGCCACCGGGTCCGGATGGTCCAGAAGTCCTGCGGCGTACACAAACTGCTCATATTCCGAGAGGCTCATCTCGGCCTCCTGGGCGCCTGCGTGCGTCGGATACTGCGTGCCCGTCCACCTCAGGTGCCCCTCGGCGGCGCGCTTCAGGAAAATGTCCATCAACGGCTTGCGGGCAGCCTGGCTGACGCGGATCTTCTCCGGGTCGCAATGGGTGAGGGAGCGCGTATTCTCTTCGGCCCAGATGCCGATCGAGCAATCGATGCGCTCGTACTCATACTCCGTTACGGGGTTTCGGTATTCAAGCTGCTCTTGCGAAGCGTTCTTCAGAAATATCTCGCTGGCTTCTTCCAGCGAAAGCCGCACCATGGGATGGCCACCCGCCTGGATCACCTTGCGGTAAACCTCCAGCACCAAGGGTGCGGAGACGGGAGCGCCCGTGATGCGCACGAGCTGGCCCGATTTCACGCCCACGCTGTAGTTGACCAGAACGTCCGCCAGTTTCACAAGTCTGGGATCAAGCATCCGTGCATTGTACAGAACGCATCGCCGCAGGTCATTGGCGAGGCAGATGGAGCCACGCGGGAGACTCCGGCGGCCATCACTGAACAAGACTGATGGCTGGCTGGGTGTTTCCACCGCTTCAGGAGCAGCCGTCCAGGAGCAGACGGGAACGACGGCCAGCGGAACCGGCGCTTCCCACATCGTCGGCCGCCGGGTTAGTTGAAGCTGACGACGGATTGACTTGACTTCCACTGTCGTCCGGCCGTCAATTAGGGGATATGGGTTCACCCTCAGCCTGCGCAATCGTGATTTTCGGCGCCAGCGGCGACCTGGCGCATCGGAAGCTGATTCCCGCCATCTATGACCTCGTCCGCGAAGGCTTGCTGGGGGATCGCTTCTACGTCGTCGGCTTTGCCCGTAGCCCCATGTCTGACGAGCAGTATCGCAGTGACTGCCGCGCCGCGGTGGCAGAACATGGCCGCAGCAAGTCGATCGATTCGGACATCTGGGCCCGGGTGGCCGAGCGCACCTACTACTTCCAGGCCGAGTACGACGCCGCAGCAGACTACCAGCGGCTGTCAGAGACCCTCTGCAAACTGGATCAACGGCACAACGTCCCCTGCAATCGCGTGTTCTACCTGGCGACTCCGCCGGCGCAGTTTCAGCCGATCATCGAACACCTCGGGCAGACCCTGCCCCGGCACGAGCAGGAACGTCCCTGTGCCTGTCGCGAAGAGAACCCGGCACACTGGGTCCGCCTGATCATCGAGAAACCCTTCGGCCACGACCTGGCCTCGGCTCGGCAGCTCAACCGCCTGGTCCACAGCCATTTCGCCGAAGACCAGGTCTTTCGGATCGACCATTACCTGGGCAAGGAGACCGTGCAGAACCTGATGGTGCTGCGCTTCGCCAACTCGATTTTCGAGCCGATCTGGAACTACAAATACATCGATCACGTCCAGATTACCGTGTCAGAGAGCCTCGGCGTGGGCGGGCGCGGCGGCTATTACGACCACTCGGGGGCGTTGCGCGACATGGTGCAGAACCACCTGTTCCAACTCATGTCGCTGATTGCGATGGAACCGCCCGTGGCGCTGGATGCCGTCAGCGTGCGGGATGAGAAGGTGAAGGTCTACAGGTCTATTCGCCCCATCCGCCCGGGCACGGTGGATCATTTCACCGTCCGAGGCCAGTACGGTCCAGGCGAGCACGCCAATCAGCGCACCGAAGGTTATCTGAAAGAGAAGGGCGTCGCTCCCTACTCACGTACCGAAACCTTCACGGCTATGAGACTCTTCATCGACAACTGGCGATGGAGCGGCATGCCATTCTATCTCCGCACGGGCAAGTTCCTTGAACAGAAACTGAGCGAGGTGGTCGTGCGCTTCCGCTCGCCTCCACTGACGCTCTTCCAGAAACAGTGTGACATGCCGGTCTATCCCAACGACCTGGTTATCCGCGTGCAGCCGGACGAGGGCGTGAGCCTGCGCCTAAACGGCAAGGTCCCGGGTAGCCAGATGAACATCAAGTCGGTCGCGCTCGATTTCCTCTACAGCACCACATTCCACAAGGCGCCGCCGGAAGCCTACGAACGGCTGATCTACGACGCCATCAGCGGCGATCAGACGCTGTTCATCCGCGAGGATGAAACTGAAGCTGCCTGGTCCGTAGTTGACGCGATCGGGCAAGGCTGGGCGCAATCCGAACATGCCCCGCACCCCTATGCCCCCGGCTCCTGGGGTCCGAGGCAGGCCAACCAACTCATCGAACTCGACGGCCGACGCTGGCTCCATACCACAGGCGCTCCTGAGCCCATCATCGCGTGCTCCCTGTAGCCTCACAGGGGTGACCTTTGTGGTGCAGTGGAATTGCTGCCAGGGTCGTCGAGAAAAGGAACCTCTATGTCCACATCAATCCGCACCGAAACAGACTCAATGGGCGAGATTCGGGTCCCGGCCGATGCGTATTACGGCGCTCAGACCGCCCGGGCGGTCGAGAACTTTCCCATTTCCGACCTGCGATTCAGCCGCCGCTTCATCGCCGCGCTGGGAACGATCAAATGGGCATGCGCCGAAGTCAACATGCGGCTGGGCCTGCTGGACGATCGTCGTAAGTCGTTGATCCAGCAGGCCGCCCAGGAGGTGATCGACGGGAAACTGGATGGACAGTTCTTGGTGGACATCTTCCAGACCGGCTCGGGCACGTCCACGAACATGAACGCCAACGAGGTTATCGCCAGCCGCGCCAACGAGATCGCGACCGGCCAGCGCGGCGGCAAACAGCCCATCCATCCGAACGACCACGTCAATATGCAGCAGAGTTCCAACGATGTGATTCCAACCGCGATGCACGTGGCCGCCGCTGTTGCGATCCAGGCATCGCTTATCCCGGCGTTCCAGCGGCTGGGCGACACCCTCTCGGCCAAAGCGCAACAGTTCGACGATGTGGTGAAGATCGGCCGGACGCATCTCCAGGATGCCACGCCGATCCGTCTGGGGCAGGAGTTATCGGGCTACGCCGCCCAGTCCCACAACGCCGTGAACCGCGGACATAGGGCGATCGAGGCGTTGCGTGAACTGCCGCTGGGCGGCACGGCTGTCGGCACCGGCATCAATTCTCATCCCGCCTATGCCAAGCTCGCCATCGAAGCCATCGCCAATCGCACCGGAATCAGCTTTGTCGAAGCCGGCAACCATTTCGAAGCCCAGGCTGCCAAGGATGCCATCGCCGAGGCGTCAGGGCTGCTCAAGACGATCGCTATTTCGTTGACGAAGATCGCCAACGACATCCGCTGGCTGGCATCGGGGCCACGGTGCGGCATTGGCGAGATATCCATCCCCGGCACCCAGCCTGGTTCATCCATCATGCCAGGCAAGGTCAACCCCGTCATGAGCGAGATGGCGCTGATGGTCGCCGCTCAGGTTCTGGGCAACGACACCACGATCATGTTTGCCGCATCGGGCCTGGGATCCACGTTCGAACTCAACGTCATGATGCCCGTCATGGCT
>CAZMXI010000243.1:0-4974 GCA_964570205.1 uncultured Tepidisphaeraceae bacterium | reverse complement strand
ACTACTGGGCCGCCAAAGCCGCCTGATCTACCCGGAAGATGAGCTACACCCGCCGCCCGGCCGTCCGATAAGCGACCATCGTCCGCCGCCGCCCGGCCGCCATCCCTTTTCGCCGTTGCCCGTTTTAACGCGTTCTGCACATCCTGCCGATAAGACGAACCGGCATGCCCGACTATTCACGCATCGTCGACCAATACAAACATCGCTTCGGCGTGCGCGTTCGCAAGTGGCGCACAAACATGAGCGGCTGCGCCTGGTCCGTCCGCTATTCGTCCGGCCGAACCACCAACTGGATTGAGTCCCCCTATCCCAAGACGCCGATCAGCCTCGCCATCTTCCTGCACGAGATCGGCCATCACGCCATCGGCTTCAAGCGATATCGCCTCCGCTGCGAAGAGGAATACCACGTGTGGCTCTGGGCCATCGAGCAGATGAAGAAGCTGGGCATCGAGGCTGACCGCCGCGTCACCACGCGATTCGAGAAATCCATGCATTACGCCGTCGGCAAGGCCATCCGCCGCGGCGTCCGGAAACTCCCGGAACCCCTCATCCGCTACGCCTCCGCCCGATAGACGGTCGCCGCGGACCATCATCGGTCGGGGCACGATCACGCCTGGCGCACCGCGCCGTCACTGTTTTCCGGCCAGCGCATCCACGCCCTTCGTGCGCATCTTCACCGCGTACAAGCCCTTGCCCGCGGTCACAAAAAGCGTCTGCCGGTCTTTGCCGCCGAAGCACACATTCGCCGTCCAACCCTCCGGAATGGCGATCTGCTGGACTTGCTTGCCTGTCTTATCAAACACGGTCACGCCCCGGCCGGTCAGGTAGACATTGCCCTCGTTGTCGATCGTCATGCCGTCGGAGCCGAGCTCGCAGAACAACCGCCTGTTGGCCAGCGTTCCGTCGGCCTGGATGTCGAAAACATAGGTCTTTCGGCCGCCGATGTCGGCGATGTACAGAGTCTTGCCGTCAGGCGTGCCGACGATCCCGTTGGGCTGCTTGAAGTCATCCACCACACGCATGAGCTTCTGGCGGTCGGGGGACAGGTAATAGACCGCCTGGATGTCCTGCTCGGCCTTCTTGCGCGTCCACCAGGGGCGCTGGTAGTACGGATCGGTGAAGTAGATGCCGCCGTCGGGGCGCACCCACACATCGTTCGGCCCGTTCAGCGGTTTGCCGTTGTACTGGCTCAGCAGCGACGTGGGCTTCTTCGTCGCCATGTCGATCGACCAGAGCTCGAACTTCTCATCTGCACAGGCGATGAGATTGCCCTTGTAGTCGAAGTACATGCCGTTGGCGCGGCCGGCCGGCTGCATGAACGTCGTCAGCTTTCCGTCCACGCTCCACTTCATGATCCGGTCGTTGGGCTGGTCGGTGAAGTAGACGTTGCCCTCGGCGTCGGCGATCGGACCCTCCGTGAACTTGAACTCCAGCGACAACGGCTCGGCTTTGGCGCCGGGCGCTACCGGGCTCTCGGCCGACCATGCACATTCAGCCATGTACAGCACAACCGCCGCGATGAACAGTGTTCTCATTGCCCGCTCTCCTTGCCGATGCAATACAGGTTCTTTTCGGTCCGAATGAATATCTGCCCGCCCGACACCGCGTACGATGCCTGGCACTTCTCGGGGATCCGGTTCTTTGCGATCAGCTTGAACTCCGCCCCGGCCTCGATCACCGTCGCCTCGCCCTCTTCCGACAGGAAGTAGACCTTGCCATCGGCCACGACGGGCGAGGCCGAATGGGTTCCGCCGATGCGCTGCTTCCAGAGGGGCTTGCCGGTCCTGGCATCCAGGCACATCGCAAAGCCGTTCTCCTTGGCCGTGTACAGCCGGCCATCGTGATAGACAAACGACGACATCGTCGGGACCTGGTCGGTCTGTTCCCAGACGATATGGGTCTTGGTGACATCGCCCGTGCCGCCGGGGCGCGTTGCGCGAATGGCCGGCTTGCCGAAGCCCGCCGCGGTGAAGACAAGGCCCTCGCCGATGACCACCGATGGCACCACGCCTTCGCCGACGCTGGATGCCGTCCAGATCAACTCGCCAGACTTGAGGTCATGGCCCTGAATGACATCTCCGGCAGCGCTGATGAGCTGGGGCTTGCCATCGACCTCGGCGACCTGGGGCGTGACGTGGGCGATACGGGACATGCCCCGCCTGGCGCGCCATTTTTCCTTGCCGGTCCGGCGATCCAGCGCCAGGATGAACGACTTGTCCCAGGGTTTCTGCCAGCCAACATACCTGTCGCCGGTCTCGCTGCTGCCGTCGTAGGGCTGGATCAGCAGGTCCTCGTGGATGATCGGCGATGCGCCCAGGCCGTGCTGGCTGTAGAATTTCACATCGTGATGGGTCCAGAGGATCTTGCCGGCGAAATCGACCGCCGCGATGCTGCCGCCGCCAAAGACGGCGTAGACCGTCTTGCCGTCGGTCGCCGGCGTGGGGGTGGCGTAAGAGTTCTTGGACTCCTTGCGCCGGATGTCCTGCTTGAAGACCTCGGTGTTCCAGAGCAGTTGCCCCGTCTTGCGGTCGATGCAGAGGATACGGCAGGATGTCCCGGCATCCGTGGCGGTGGTGATGAAGACCCGATCGCCGTAGATGATCGGAGAAGACCACCCCTGGCCGGGAATCTCAAGCTTCCAGGCAACGTTGTCGGTGGCGCTCCACAGCGTAGGCAGGCCGGTTTCCGCCGAGACGCCCTGCCCGGTGGGCCCGCGGAAGCGAGGCCAGTCCCCGGCATAGGCCGTGGCGGACGCAAGGCTTACCATCGCAACCAGCGCCACGCAGGCTCGTTTCATGTCCAACTCCTCTCCGATGGGTCATCGCGACGATCACCCACCAACTCAACAACCGATGCATTCTACGCTTGCCGGCCCTCACCGTGAAAGCACGGCCGCGGAGCGGCACTGCGTATTGCCCGGCGGGAAATGCCGCGCGTATCATCATGCCAGCAAGGCCCGGTCCCGGTCCATGAATGAAACGACCGTCCAAGCTCATTCTCATCGTTCTACCGGCCACGATGGGGCCGTGTTGTGCCGCCATGGCCGCAGTTACGTCGGAGCGGCCGGTGAACTGCGCGGAGGCGATGGATGGAACACTTCGTCCCTCGTGCCATCACACCAAACGGATTCATCCCATCCCATGGCAGGGAGAACGGGTTGCTCATGCTCAAGCCTGAATTGCGCTTTCTTCTGCTTACAGTTCCGTTGCTGCTTTCGGCCTGCGACCGCAAGGCCGGCTCCGGGCCGTCCGGGCAGGCCCCTCCGGCGCCGCCAGGCCCGCTGGGTTTCGCGCCGGTCAGCTATTTCGAGAATCGCTGCTCTCGCTGCCACGGAGCTTACGGCTCGATGTATCCGCAGCGCACGCGCACCTCGTACGATGCGCTGAAGCACAAGATCGCCGAGATGGCCGCCGGGCAGGGGCAGGCGCCGCTGGATGAGAAACAGCTCGAGGCCGAGACGGCCTATCACCATGCCCTGCTGAGCGGAACACCCTTTGTGGCCGTGGTGCAAGCCACCGGAAGCCCGGAGGGCCTGACCTTATCCGGCGAGACGATGCCCGGCACCGTTCTGGCCATTACGGCGGGCGATTTCAATGCAACCGCAACACCGGCCGGCCACACCTTTTCGGTGAAGCTGCCACCGGGCACGGAGTTGTCTCAGGTACGAATTCACGCGGAGCGGGAAGGGAAGCAGTCTACGCTTTCGCCGGGCCGGCACGCGTATACATCGCCCTGACGCAAAGCCTTTCTCACCCTACTGCTTCATGTCGCTCTCGCCGATCAGCACGAATCCCTTGCTCAGCAGCACTTTTGCCGCCAGCACCGTGTCATCCACGCAAATCGCCAGAGCCGGACCCAGGGGCGAGCCCAGGAGCGGATAGGCATAATGGATGCTGATCTCGGCCGTCAGGAGCGATGACGTGATAGCCGTCAGCGGTTGCTTGGCCGCCGGCGGCAGGCGAACGGCCAGAATGGTCTGCTCGGTGAAGGCAAACCCCCCGTTCTTGAGCACGTCGCGACCATACTCGGCATCCGAGCAGATCAGGCGGACCAGGGCGTTGTCCACCACGTTTTGAATATCGAGCGCAGCGATGCGTCCCCAGTCTCCTTCATACGCGCGCACCAGAGTCTGGAGCCTGCCGACGCGGTTCTCAAGGAACACGGTGAACTGACGCACATGGGTCGGCTCGAACCCCGCACCATCTTCGGTCTGGGGCGGAAGAGTCTCTTCCATAAGGTTCGCTCCAGCTTACCTGGGAGGAGCCGCCCTCCCAACGTGCAAAAATGCCCATCCGGCGGTCGAACGAACACGGCGGTGGAAACTCTCCGTCCATTGCGGTACACCCATCGGCATGTCAAGCGGACATCTCACAACCGCGGTCGTGGTGCTTCTGCTCGCCAGGCCCGTCCTGGCCGAACGCCCGAGCCTGCTGCTTACTCGTGAGGGCATTCAGCAGCTCCAGGAGCGCGCTAAGGCTTCCGCGACAACGGGCGCCGCCTGGCAGTCGCTCCGGGCGCGAGTCGATGAAGCGCTCGCCGATCGCGTTGAGTTGCCGCCGCGCGGCGCCAACTGGTATCACTGGTACGTCTGCCCCACCCATGGGGCCAGGCTCCGGACTGGTCGACAGGTGGCTCAGTGGCAATGGGAGCACATCTGCCCGGCGGATGGGCAGGTGCTCCGCGGAAACCCGGACAAGGTCGAAACGGATTACGACGGCTGCCGGCTGGCGACCGCGCATCATGGCTATGCCGAACTCGTTCGCGACCTGGGGCTTGTCTACCAGGTGACCGCGGACAGGCGCTATGCGGACAAGGCGCGCGACATCCTGCTCGCCTACGCCGGGAAGTACGACGAGTACCCGCTGCACACCATTCGGCGTGAGGCCAGAATCGGCGGAGGCAAAGTCGGTGCGCAGACACTGGATGAATCAACATGGCTGATCCCCGTCTGCCAGGGCGCCGATCTCATCTGGG
>CAZMXI010000242.1:3280-5018 GCA_964570205.1 uncultured Tepidisphaeraceae bacterium | reverse complement strand
CCAACGAGGCGTTGCCAGCGCGTTCACCGATGCCGTTGATGGTGCATTCGATCTGGCGCGCGCCGTTTTCAACAGCCGACAGGGAGTTGGCGACGGCCAGGCCCAGGTCATCGTGGCAGTGAGATGACAGGATGATGCCTTTCTCGCGGATGACGGGGAGCCTGGCGATCAGGTACGAGAAGATTTCGCCATAGGTCTTGGGGGTGGCATAGCCGACGGTATCGGGGAGGTTGATGGTGGTGGCGCCGGCCTCGATGGCGGCGTGGGTGATCTCCTGGAGGAACTCCAATTCGGTGCGGCTGGCATCCTCGGGGGAGAACTCGACGTCGCTGGTGTACTGCCGCGCCTGTTTGATCGACTCGACGCTGATGCGGATGATGTCCTCCTTACCCTTGCGGAGCTTGTGATCGCGGTGGATCTTGCTGGTGGCGCAGAAGACATGGATGCGCGATTTCTTCGCGCCCTTGACGGCTTCGCCGGCGCGGTCTATGTCAGCCGGGACGCTGCGGGCCAGGCCGCAGACCGTGCTCTTCGTGACGATGGCCGCCACGGCTTTGACGGCGTCGAAATCGCCGGGGGATGAGATGGGGAAGCCGGCCTCGATGATGTCCACGCCGAGCGCTTCGAGCTGGCGGGCGATCTCCACCTTTTCAGGGAGATTGAGGGTTGCGCCCGGTGACTGCTCACCATCCCGCAACGTGGTATCGAAGATCCTTACCGTGTCCATAAACCGGCTCCTGTGACTGACTAGATCCCCCTGGTCATTATTCACGCCGCCGAAACAAAAAGCCCTGCAATTGGAATCGCAGGGCTTGCTGAACTTATCGCGTTTGCGCTGTGGTCCCTGCGAATTACCTGCATACAAGAGCCAGGCCCGGAAGGGCCGTAGTAAGTCGCAGAGGCAGACGGGCGGCAGCGCTCATTGTGCCCTATTAGAGATCGGCATATTTAAAAAGTCAACTCAGGTCCAGACCGGCCGAAGGGCAAAGAGCGCACCAGGCAGAACGCCACCCTCCCCGCGTTGTCGCCGTTCAGCCGGAAGTGCGCTTGACTTCGGACCGTGATACGCGCTGGTGGGCTGGACGGTGCGGATGCACTGGCAGTCAGCCAGTATGGGGCCGGTCCTCTATGCCGTGGGCGACATCGACAACGGGAATGGCATTCCCTCACGTGATCCGATCCCCGGGGTATCTGACCCACTGCGACAAGTCATAGTGGGCAAGGGCGCTTCTGGAGGGTAGGGTGTCGTGCTGTTAGCATGAACGGCATGAGCATCCATCCTACTCTCCGCCGCGCGACTCTGACTGCCCTGTTGATTCTGTTCCGCGCGACATGGTGCGGGGCAGAGGACAGCCAAGCGGTGCGTGGAGTGCCGATGCAGGTGGTGCCGCTGCCGTTCGGATGCAACATTCACTTCGTGGTTCCCGATGAGAAGGAAGCCGATGCGCTGGCCGCGGTGGGCTACCGTTTCATCCGTATGGACTTCTCGTGGGGTGGCACGGAACGACGCAAGGGCGAGTACGATTTCTCAGGCTACGACAAGCTCGTGGCGGCGATGAGCCGGCGGGGGATCAGGATTCTGTTCATCCTGGATTACGGCAACCGACTGTATGACGGCGGGGCTGCGCCGCACTCGGATGAGGCGCAGGATGCCTTCGCTCGCTGGGCGGCCGCCGCGGCAAAGCACTATGCTGGGAAGGGGCTCGTATGGGAAATCTGGAACGAGCCGAATCTGGCG
>CAZMXI010000242.1:0-3270 GCA_964570205.1 uncultured Tepidisphaeraceae bacterium | reverse complement strand
ACGCTGTGCGGAAGGCAGATCCGCAGGCGTTCATTGTAGCGCCGGCTTCGAGCGGATTCCCCTGGCCGTTCTTTGACGTGATGGCGGAGCAGGGCGTCTTTGCGAAGCTCGACGGCGTGAGCGTACACCCCTACCGGCAGAAGAACCCGGAGACTGCGGAGGCGGATTACCACCGGCTGCGATTGCTGTTGCACCGGACGGTTCCGAAGAAGGAACTTCCGATCCTGTCCGGTGAGTGGGGGTATTCCACCGGGTGGAAGAACCTGACCGAGGAACTTCAGTCGCAGTACATTGTCCGCCAATGGCTGGTCAACATGGCCAGCGATGTGGGGCTGAGCATCTGGTATGACTGGAGGGACGATGGCCTGGATCCCAAGGAGCCCGAGCATCATTTCGGAAGCGTCTATCGGGATCTCAAGCTCAAGCCCACGGCGAAGGCCGCACAAGTGCTGTGCAACACGCTGCGGGGCTACAGTTTCGTGCGGCGCCTCGCCACGAAGAACAAAGACGACTATGTGCTGCTCTTTGAGAGCGGCGGGGCCGGCGGCCATCGAATTGCGCTGGCGGCGTGGACGTCGGCCGGCAACGGGAAGGTGGCACTGCCCATTGAAGCCGATAGCGCTCGCATTGTGGAGATGCTGGGCCAACAGCGGGCCGTGCGGATCGAGAACAATATCATGGAGCTTGAGCTGAGCGCATCGCCTCAGTATATGTTGCCGGAAATGGAAGCGGCGGCCGCTCAGAGCATCGTCGCCTGGCGGCCGATCGGGCACGTCCAAGTGCTCGGCGCGGGGAGACCCGAGGTGCGGGTGATGCGCAAGGGGGTGCCATCCAGGCCCCTGGTCGTACGGGTGGATGGCAAGATCGTGGGAACCGGCGGCATCACGGGCAACGGATCGGAAGCGGGGGCCATTCCCGTTCAATTGGAAGATCACTCCAGGGCCATGGTATGGGCGGACGTTCATGCCGGCGCGGATCTGCTCAGGACGGCACGTGTTGCGTTGCTGGTTCCCAATTCAATCAAGGCCAGCATCCTACCGCCGGGGAAGAACCTGTTCCCGGTGCTGCTGGAACACCCCGCGGGCGAGGCGATGCGGCTGGGACTCTGCATCCAGCTCCGAAATGGCGTCATGACGACCGACTCTCACGAGATCCGGGCTGGCCAGCGAGAATCCGTGCGGGTCTTGCCGCGCAGGGTCGACGGGGAGGCCGACCGCGTCGAAGTTAGAGGCTCTGGCAGGATACTGACCCATGCTGAGCCTGTGCGATGGCAGTCGGTGGACCTTAACGCACCCGGGGAATGGCAGGCGGTGACGGAAGGCGACGCCAAAGTCGCCGGCTCGGCAACGGTCAAAGTCATTGAAATGCCGAGGCAATTGGACCCTTGCGACTACACGAGGGGCTTGCAGGTGGACTATCGGCTGGGCGACGGCTGGCGGTATGCGATGATTCGCGGACCCAAGGCGGTCATAGAAGCAACTCCAAAGGCTTTTGGATGCTGGGTTTATGGAGATGGTTCGGGCAATACGCTACGTTGTCGCATTGCGGATGCAAGCGGGCAGGTGTTCCAGTTCACCCATGGAGGGCTCGACTGGACCGGGTGGCGGTTTGTGCGAATGCCGCTGGATGCGGGCGACGCCCACCACTGGGGCGGGGCGAACGATGGCAAGTTCCACCTGCCGCTGCGATGGGATACGATTCTGTTGCTGGACAACGCGAGGCTGAAGACGGATGAGGACTTGCGGATATATGCGACGGGCATGGCGATGGAATACTGAGAGGGCATGAAAAGCCCAAAATCGGTATTTGAGCGTGCTTGCGTCGGCTGAGAGGCACCTCTATAATGCGGGGCTCATTCTTGGCTTAGTTCGGGCGAAGGCCGCCCGCAGCGGTAAAGGAAAGGTATGCCGACGATCAATCAGCTCGTGAATAAGCCCCGCCGGTCGCTGGGGCGCATTAACAAGGTCAAGGACCTCGATGCCTGCCCGCAGAAGCGTGGCGTGTGCCTGCAGGTCAAGACGATGACCCCGAAGAAGCCGAATTCGGCGCTTCGCAAGATCGCCCGTGTGCGGTTGAGCAATGGCCGCGAGGTGACCGCATACATCCCCGGTGAAGAACACAATCTCCAGGAGCACTCGATCGTTCTGATTCGCGGCGGCCGCGTGCGCGATCTGCCTGGCGTTCGATATCACATTGTCCGCGGCACGCTGGATGCGCTGGGCGTTGACGGGCGCAAGCAAGGCCGGTCGAAGTACGGCGCCAAGCGAGGCAAGTAGTTCATTCGAATTCGTTCATCCGGAGTATTCCCATCCATGCGGGTGGGGAGAACGGGTTTTTAGACAACGGAAAGGTTCAGCGAAATGGCGTTCAAGAAGTTCACGGCGAGCGAAGATGTTCTCAAGCCCGATCCCCGTTTCAACAGCAAGCTGATCAGCAAGTTCATCAACTGCCTGATGTGGGACGGGAAGAAGGTGACGGCCCAGACCATCGTGTACGATGCGCTCGACATGATTGCCAAGAAGAATAAGGAAGTGCCGGTTCTGGAGATATTTGAGACGGCAATGAACAACGTCAAGCCGTTCGTCGAGGTGCGGAGCCGTCGAGTCGGCGGCGCCAACTATCAGGTGCCGATGCAGGTGAACAAGAAGCGGCAGCAGTCGCTGGCGATACGGTGGATTCTTGAGGCCTGCCGGGATCAGTCGGGCCGGCCGATGTCGGCGAGGCTGGCGGATGAGTTGATGGCTGCCTTTAAGAAGGAAGGCAAGGCCATGACGACCCGTGAGAACACGCACCGCATGGCGGAAGCCAATAAGGCATTCGCCCACTTTGCGTGGTAGACGGACTACCGGTTTGAATACCAAGAGCGGACTGGCCGGCGAAAGCCGGCCAGTTTGTTGCGCTGTATATTGAATGAACCGAGGCACACGCCGATGAAATCGGAGTTGGCCGCATGGCGCGATCAGCGGCGTGCGGCAAACACATCGGACCAGGTTATGGCGCTGGCTGAGTGGCCGGCGATTTCTGCTGCTGAGGCTCGGACGTCGGTCGGTCCTTCCCCTGCCACCAATCGCGCGTGAGGAAGATGGCTCCGATGACCAGGAGGACGATGCCGATCCATTGCCAGAAATTCAGTTTCATTCGGTCTCCTCATGCCGGGAAATGCCGTAGGCTGTTATACCGGGTGTGTGGCAGTGAGGAAAGACCGCGACCAGGCGTGGGTCCACGACCGTTCCTGCGTCGGCTTCAACCGGCCGCTTGGAGTAGCTTGAC
>CAZMXI010000241.1:0-5033 GCA_964570205.1 uncultured Tepidisphaeraceae bacterium | reverse complement strand
ACAGGTTGTTGCGCGAGCCGTCATGCGTCACCGGCCTCTCCATCGAGATCACCGGATACACGAGAATCGCAAAATCCGGCCGGCACGACTGCCTTTCGATCAGGTCGGCCGCCTTCGCATCGCCCGCGTCGAAGTGTGTGGCGACAGTCGAGGCAAGATGGCCGCCGGCCGAGAAGCCCATGATGCCGATCTTCTTCGGATCGACTCTCCACTGCTCAGCATTGGCGCGGATGGTCCGCATCGCGCGCTGGGCATCGGACGAAGGGATCGGGTGCTTATACGGTGCCAGGCGATACTTCAGAATAAACGCCGCGATGCCGCGGTCATTCAGCCACTTCGCCACCTCCGTGCCCTCGTGACCCATCGCATGCCCACCATAGCCGCCCCCCGGGCAGACCAGCACGCCAATCCCCGTCGGCTTCTCCGGGAGATGGATCGCCAGCGTCGGGATGTCACGATCCGCTTCGCCCATCGCGCCCGGCGCTCTGCCCGGCCAGATCGGGCGGATGGTCTGGCCAAAGGTCAGGCCGCCCGCCAGCATCACCGTCAACGCGAATATCGCGATCCTGCCGATCTTCATACGATGCCTCCTCGTGCGAACAGCCTGATCATCCGCTCGGCCGCCCCGGTGAGCAAGCCCTTCGCCTGCTGCATCGACACTTCCAGGGTCATCGGGCCGTCGCAGATGGCAAATGCCGCTGTGATTCCCGCTTGTGCCGCCTTGCGAGGATTCACATCGACCGATCCCGCCAGCGCCACGCACGGAACTCCCATGTCCTGGCAAGCCCGCGCCACACCGAACGGCGTCTTCCCCCACAGCGACTGCGCGTCCAGCCGGCCCTCGGCCGTAATGCACAGGTCGGCGCTGCGGAGGCGCCTGCGCAGCTTCGTGGCTTCAATCACAATCTCAATCCCGCTGCGCAACTGCGCCCCAAAGAACGACACCATCCCGAACCCCAACCCCCCCGCCGCGCCGGCGCCTGGCCTGTGCGCAGCCGCGCGGTGGCCGATCCGATGCGAAAGCTGCCGCAACGCCGCATCAAGGCCCTGAACCTGTGCGGGTGTTGCGCCCTTCTGCGGACCGTAAACGGCCGCCGCCCCGCGCGGGCCAGCCAGCGGATTGTCCACGTCGCACGCAACGGCAATGTCGATGTCGTGGAAACACCTCAGACCCGCCACGTCAACCGATGCGATCCGGCGCACATCCCGGCCGCATAGCGGCGCGTCGCCCGGCCCCCGCCGCTGCCCATCCTGCGTCGCAAAAATCGCGCCGCATGCCTGGGCCGCACCCACCCCACCGTCGGTTGTAGCGCTGCCGCCAATCCCGAGGACAATCCGCCTGACGCCGCTGGACAATGCCGCCATCAGCAGTTCCCCTGTGCCGTAGGTCGTGGTGTTCATCGGATTGCGATCCGCGGGTTGAAGCAGGTGCAGTCCGCTGGCGGCCGACATCTCGATCGCTGCGGTCTGACCGTCACCCAGCATCGCCAGAGTCGCCCTGACGCGCGTGCCGGGCAACGGTCCCGTCACCGTGCGCTGAACCACCTTGCCGCCCGTGGCCCTGGCCAGCGCCGTAACCGTTCCTTCGCCGCCGTCAGCCATGGGACAGATATCGACGGCCGCGTTTCGACACGCACGGCGTACCCCCGCCGAGATCGCCGCCGCTACCGCGGTGGCATCAAGACACCCCTTGAACTTGTCGGGCGCGATGATGATTCGCATGCTCTTCTCACCGGATGGATTTGATCCTGGCCGCTCCCTGGCGCACGAGAGGCGGTTGTTTACTTGAGCCGGCCACGGTAGACCCGTGCGCGTGTGCCGAACAGCTCCAGCGCGAACACGCTGTTCTCATGGCGGACCAACAGCGACATGCTGTCGGCCACGCCCTGAAACGGATTGAATGCGATGATGGCCACTTCCTCTCTCGACACTCCACCAGTGACGATGGGCCGCTTCTCGCGGATCACATCGGCCATCGCAGCGCCGTTGGCGGGGGGAATGTACCATGTCCTGCCGCCATCGGTGCTGTACTCAAAGTCGCACTGGGTCCCTTGCGTGACAATGTCGGCGATCTGCGCGTATTTCCACGCCCCCAGAGCGTAGTAGTCCGGTGCGGAATACAGATACGCCGGATACCAAGTTTTCGCTTCGCCGATGGGCGTGCCCGGAACATCCGGACGCCACTCGCCGCGATCATCCTTATAGTCGCGGCAGTACTTCAGCGTGCTGAATATCCCGTTGGGATCGCCGTCGGAAGGACCATGCGGTTCCCATAGGTACGCCCCATCCGCCTCGAGCAATCCGAACAAAGCCACAGCCTCATTGAAGTTCGGGCTTACGGGCAGGCGCTCGTGGAAGATGGCTGTCCCGGGCGGATCGGTGGTCCGGGTGGGATAGGCGATCCGCGGATGGTTGTATTTGCCTTCCAGAATCTCCATGCCGAACCAGATCAGGGGTTTGCTCTGGTTGCAGGTCATCCGCCGGTTAATGCGCGTGTTATGGATCGCAGTCGGGATGAACAGGTCGTTGGAGAACGTGCCGTATTGATCGATGAAACCAAAGAGGTTGTCGAAATAGACGCAGATCGAGACCGCGCTGAGCTCCTGCGCGAGGCTGGTCTGCTTGCCATGGACGGTGACCTGGCGCATCAGCGCCGGCGTCGTGGACCGCATTGCGGCGTTGGTGTCACCATAATGGGAAGCGGCCAGTCGGCTCATGGACTCGGCCGTCCAGCGATCCCGGCCAAGGAAACTGAAATGATAGGGAGGCGGGTTCCAGAAATCGGCCAGCTTAAGCGTTGAGTTGATGCGCCGGGCTTCCCGCGCGAACAGGCAAAGTCGCTGGATCGTCTCGGGTTGGTAGTCATTGTGCCAGAATTCCTCGTCAAGGAACATGTAGTCGTACCCAGCGGCGATGGACGCCTTGGAAACGGCGTGCTCGGCAGGCGAGCGCATGAAGGAGTTTTCGGTCGGCGAGATGTGTGGATCGTCGCTTGGCGACTCGCCGATCCCTTGGTTGAAGAAGCCCGTCGGCAGGGTCATCAGCCGCCTGTCGCGTGGCAGCTTGCCGGACTCGCCGCCACCGCTCTGGAAGTGCGTTACACCGTGCCGCAGGCAGTTTTCGAATGTGTCCTCGCTGCGCGACATGGCCAGCGAGAGCAGCTTGCCGTCCGGCAGTCGAAACTCGGGAAACCGCCGCGAGTAGACAGGCAGCCGCTCGCCTTTCCGGTAACCAAACCAACTGGCCGATTCGCGAACCTCGGTGAGCGTGGCGTTGGCGCCCGCCGGACGCCGCCTCGCGCCCGCCGCTGGTTCCTCGCCGCCGACCCAGACGAAAGCAACGCACGCCCGCTTCCCGGGGTCATCCGACCAGAAGTCGGCCAGTTTCCTTGGACGGCTTATCTCGTACAGGTGGACGAGATACAGGCTGTTCGGTTCGACCTCCAGCCGCCGAATGCGCTTCCCGTCAGCCTGCGTGCCTTGGAGGTCCCAGTTGACGAAGTAATAGCACGCCTTGTCGGCCGGGCGATAATCCGCCAGGTCTGTCATGAAGTGCCGGCCGTCTTGCGCGACCACGGTGAGATTCAGCTTGCCGGCATCGGTCGATTCGCACCAGAAAGGGGCGACCTCGGGTGCTGGCGCTCCGGCGACCAGCGCCGTCGCCGTCATTGCCCACAGGCCAGGCAGCAGAACGGCCACGTAACGGGCTTGCCATGTGGTGCCGTTCACCCTTCTTGCAGTGCGAAGTACAGACATGTTACGCATTCCTTTACCTAGAGCCACCAGCCGGGGATCGGCATCCCCATGAGACCTAAGGTGTTACGTCGGCGAGCATCGAGCGTTGTATTGGTGGCATGCCGACCCTGCCCTTCCGCAACGAATGCGGTCTTATCGGACGTAGCCGATTTTTCGCCCAACTGCCAAACGTGAGGTATGTTTCGACATTCATTGGAGGCCTCGCCGGTCCGGGCGTACTTGTTGTTTCGCCCGCGGCATGCGAGTAACGAGGTGAGAAAATGCGATACCATCTTCCGGTCGCCGCGCTGGTCGCGGTCATTCTGGCTGCGTCCCTTCCATCACAGGCTGGCACCATTTCCTGGACCGACTGGACTTCTGCTACCTCCGGCGCCGGCGGCTCCGCCTCGGGCACGATGCTCATCGGGGCGACCAACGTCGGCGTGAGCTACTCGGGCGACGTCGACTTTGCCCAGCTCGGCACGGGGACCAACTATTTCTATCCTGCGACGCCCTATGTCAGTTCCATCGTCCCGAATGCACCGACGGCGGCCGAGATGATTGCCTTGTCTCGCACCTCCCAGGTGAACACGATCACATTCTCTCAACCGGTTGTTGACCCGGTCATGGCGATCGTGAGCATGGGCCGAACCTCGCTTCCCGTCCTGTACGCCTTCAATGCCGACTTCGACGTGATCAGCGTGGGGCCGGGCTACTGGGGCAACGGCACGCTCACGGAACTGGCGGGCAACGTCCTGGAAGGCCGGGAAGGCCACGGCGTCATTCGCTTCAACGGCACAATCAGTTCCATCTCCTGGGCGGTGAACCCCGGTGAATACTGGCACGGCATCACGGTCGGGGCGCCGGCGGTTGCCGTTCCCCTTCCGTCGGCCGCATGGGCAGGTCTGAGCCTGCTGGGCGCTGTGGCGCTGGCGAAACTGCGTCGCCGCTGATTGCCGTTCACAAACCGAGCGACATTCCCAAAGGCCGGGCCGCTGTGCCCGGCCTTTTCTATAAGAACATGGAAATATCGCGGGTAGACAGGACCGTTGTCGAGCTGCCGTGCGGGAATGCGGCGGAGTTTCTTGCCTGCGGAGTCGCGGGGGAGCCTCCCTTGTCGCTGGCCCGGATGTTGCCGTTGCCGAGGTCACCCGGCCGGCCTCCACGCCGAATCATCCTGCCATGCCCCGCACGCCACCAAGTAGAACGGGGCATGGCAAGCCATGCCCCGTTGAGGGAAAGCACTCGATGTTCCGTTGACGCCCCGCTCAGATCGCCTGCGCCATGAAGTTGGCTTCG
>CAZMXI010000240.1:0-5395 GCA_964570205.1 uncultured Tepidisphaeraceae bacterium | reverse complement strand
AGGTTCATCGCTTCCCCTTCCCGGCCAGCAGCCTTCGCACCGCCTCGGCCTTCTCAGCATCGGTGAGGGGCAGGCCCATGATGGCCGTCACGGCGGCCGCGAAGCCCGAATCAGCCTTTTCCTCTGCGCTTTCCACTGCGCCTGCCTGCGGAATATGCGGTTTTTCGCTGGAATCCTGGGGGGTGTTCTGGTCCTGTAGCGCCCACATGGCCGTTTTGGCCACATCAGTCAGCCGATGACGGCATGCGGAAGGGCCTGTCATTCGGCTTGCGGCGGATTACCGGGCCGCTCGGTGACGGCTTGAAGCGTCACAGGGCCAAGAAGGCCGGAATCAATCAGGGGGGTCTCGCGGGTGAGCTTCCTGATATTCGTGCGCGTGAATCGTTTCTCAGGCGGCAGGCCCGCATCGCCGATCACGCGGTTTGGCCAGAAGTTCACAATGTCGATCTCAAGCCGATTGTCCGTGGGCTTCATCGCGGCGGTCGCATCGACACGAAACGGCGGCGTCCAGAGCACGCCGAGATTCCTGCCGTTCAGTCGCACCTCGGCGAGATTCTTCACGTCGCCCAGATCCAGCATCAATGGCTCTCGGGAGGTCCGCAGCGATTGGGGCAGGTCAAAGGTTCGCCAGTAGACAGCCGTGCCGGAATAGAAGCGGATGCCCTCCTCCGGCCGTCGCGTCCAGCTTATCAGTTCGGAGAATTCGGCCGAAGCCGGGCCGCCCCACTTGGGGTCAAATCGCACAGTCCAGGGCCCGGTAAATGTGTGGCGGAGCGTCAACCTTGGGAAATTGCGCGCGCCGGTCTGCAGGGTCGGCGCCGTCGCGGGCTTGCGGAAGACGACGAAGAGCGAGCCACAAGGCGAGAACTCGAGCGGGAGGGTGGTGCGCCCATCGGCCTGCGACCAGGCGGCGGCCGGGCGGGTCTCGCCGGTCAGGGGGTCCCACAGCTCGGGCAGTTTGCCATCGATGCGGAAAGTGCACTGGGCGTCGGCCGGCCGGGCGGCCCGGTTGGCCACAAAGTAGATGTCCACCTGGCCATCGCGGCGGTGGATGTAGTCAAGGGATGCCTGGGCCTCGACGGGGGCGGCCTCGAAGTCAGGCTTTATGCCGTCATCCCGCAACACCTGTCGCGCTGTCTTTCCCCAGACGATCCGGCCGGCGCCGAAACGGTGCTCGGCGATCCCGCCGCCGGCGTCGCCCCAGAGCTGTGCGGCAAGCGAGCCAACGTCGCGGTCGCAGTTGGGATAGTCGCTCAGGCCGGTCGCTTGCTGCGGCCTGGGGCCGATGACGGTTGCGCCGGCCGCGACGAGCTCCTTGAGCTTGCGCAGGACCGGCAGCGAGATGGCGCGGCGATCCGGCAGCACAAGCAGGCGGTAGCTCATGCCGTCGGGCAGGACAATGCGGCCGTCGCGCACCGACATGCGCGTGAGGATGACGTGCTCGGTGACGACGTCATAGTCGTGGCCCGGCAGAACGCCGCAGGGGTCGGAACGCTTCAACTGGGCGAAATTGGGCACGTGGTCGCCGTAGTAGTAACAGGCGTCGGCCACGAAGAGCCCCTGACGCAGGAGATACTGGCAACGGTTGAGATACGCGAGGAACGGCTCGGAGCGGTCCCACCAGGTGGCGTTGGGGTTGAAGTGAGTGCCGGCGAAGTACTCCTGGCCGGGCAATCCCATTTCCGCCGGCGAACAGGTGAAAGCATGCCAGAAGAGCATGTTCATGCCCTCACAGGCGGCCTGGTCGAAAGCGGGCTTCAGATTGTCCCAGAGGGTTTCCTGCCAGTGGGGGCCGATCGTGGTGAACCCCTCGGCGGCGACGAGGCGACGGCCGCTGGCATGCGCCGCGGATGCGGGCTGTTTGACGAAGAACCGGTTGGCGTCGCCGACGCGGTGCCGCCACGACCACGCCCAGAACTCGGACATGGGCGCATCGTTCATGCCGAGGCATCGCAGGGAATCGACCGGCACAGCGTGAGGCCCGCCCGATTCCGGGTGAATCAGCAGGTTATGGCGCTGCGCCCATTCGGAATAGAGGCGGTAATGGTTATCGACCGCGAGGTCGCCCATGGTCTTACGGAAATCGTGGAGGAACCGGTTGCTGACCGGGCGGCTGTCGACGATGCGCCCCGCGATGATCGGCAGAAACGGCAGCAGGTCATAGCCGCGCCGCTTGTGGAACTGCTCGCGAAGGGTGGGGGTCCAATTGGCGACCTCCACCTCCCAACTGTCGGTGTGCAGGTACTTGAGGACCCGTCCGGCCAGAGGGCCGGCGTCGGCGATCAGCGGTTCGACGACCTGCTTCCAGTACGCGCTGAACGCCCCATCGTCGAACGGATCCAAGGCGTATCCCTGCCATCCATCACTGCACGTGGAGACGCGGCAATGGTCATTGAGGGTACAGCCGAAGCGCAGAACCTGCCATTCTCCGGCGGGCGCCTCCCAGCGGAGCGTACCCTGCTCATCCAGCCCGGCGGTGAGATCCAGGACCTGGTTCGCATGGGCATCCTCTTCGCCCTCCCTGGCGGCTAATTCCTCCAGCAGAGGAGAAGTATCGGGAGCGGAGAAGCTCAATGCTCGGTGAAGGGCCTTTTTGTCCCAGTTCAGAATCGGCCGGCGAGCCTGGGCCGGGGTCAGGGTCTGGCCGTTCTCGCCGTGGAGCGCAACCTCGGCGACCTGCACATTGCGCGGAGAGTCGGGGAATCGACTGTCGAAAGCGCTGTGAAAGACCAGCCGGAAGCTCGTTGCGCGGACAGCGCTGAAGGACACCGCCAGTTCCTGTCCATCCCGGGCCTCGAAAGCCTTGGCCGCCCGCCAGGTCTTGCCATCATCCGATATCTGCAATTCTCCCTCGCGTGGGCCATAGCCGGGCCGCCCCTTCAGCTTCAGGCCGGTAACGGCCACACGGCTGTCGAAAGTGAACTGCAGCCACTGCGGGCGCTGGCGAGTTGGCCCTTCGCCCGGCTTCAGACCGCCGGAGACCCAGAAGGTGCCGGCGTCGCCCATCGCATCGCCGGCCGGATGGTCGGGCTGGGACGAACTTGCTGTCACGCGGACCGACGGCGTGCCGGCCGTCGCGGCTTTTACGGGATACGCGACCACCGCCACATCGCGGTAGAAGGCAGGCGCACGTTGCGGCGCCGGCAGCTTGCGTTCGATGGAAGCGGGACCGCTGATGCGCACTTCGGACCAGACGAGCTTCTTGGGAGCGTCTTCCGCCGAAACCATCGGGCCGCCGAGGTTCCAGCCACTCTGGATATTGAGGCTCATTTCCAGGCCGAGGCGATCGGCTTCGCGCAGGGTGTGCTTGTAGAGCTCGCGCCACTGCGCGCCGAAGAAATCGGGCCCGTGCGGGACGCGATCATTGCCATCCTGTTCAGCGCCGCCGGCATCGCAGATGAGCGCCCCGCCAAAACCTTTGGCCGCCATCTGCTCGAGATCGCGGGTGATCGACGCTGCCGTGACATGACCGTTGAGCCACCACCAGTAGGCGCGAATGCGGGTGTCGCGTGGCGGGTTGCCAAAACCCTGCTCCAGCTCGGGACGGACCTGGGCGGGCGATGCCGCATCGGCCGCCGAAGCCGAGGCGGTCACGGCCGCCATCAGCAATAAGGAGATAACCGTTCTCATGCGGGCGCTCCCGGGCAAGTGACCATGTCCGACATGATCGAGAGGATCAGAGACCGTGTGGCTGTTGAGCGTAAGCTCGCGATGTGCCGGCGGCAAGACGGTGACGATGGCGAACGGGAAGCGGTTTCCACGGCGCGCGCACGATCCGTCCGACTCGCGACGTCACGACGGGCCAATGCACGGTATTTGCCGCGACCCGCCGCGTGCGCCGATAGGCGTGGTTTGACAATCGACAGCAAATAGCCTAAATTTGGATATAGATATCCACAATTAATCGGCACCCTCGAATGTTCTCACAAACCTCTGAATATGCGCTCCGCGTCATGGTCTTTCTGGCCAGCCGCGGGGATCAGCCCGCGACCACGCGGCAGATCGCTCAGGCGACGCAGGTGCCGCAGGGCTATCTTTCCAAGGTGCTTCAAAGCCTGTCGCGGGCGGAGCTGGTGCGTTCGCAGCGCGGCCTGCACGGCGGTTCCACCCTGGCCAAAGCGCCAAGTGTGATCAGCGTGTACGACGTTGTCTGCGCCGTCGATTCCGTCCAACGCATCCGGTCCTGTCCGCTCGGCATTGCATCCCATGGGCAGAACCTCTGTCCGCTGCACCGGCGCATGGATGACGCCCTGGCACTGGCTGAACAGGCCCTGCGCGACTCCACCCTCGCCGATCTGCTCGCCGAGCCCACCACCAGCAAGCCGCTGTGTTCGCTTCCCGGGATCAGGTAGCCGCCCCCGCGAACGCCTCCTGCGCAAAACGACGCGGGACAGGCATCAAGCCGATGCTCGACGCCTGCCCCGCACTCCGCACGTCGAGGTCCGCTATTCCCCGCACAATTGTGATTCGCGTTCGATCGCCTTGGGGAACATGATGTTGTTCTCCTTGTGAATATGCTGATGCAGATCGGCTTCCAGCGACGACAGAGCCTCCATCGTTGCGCGGTAGGTGTTGCAGACGTCGGCCGGCGTCGAGTAGCCATCCGTGAGCTTGTGCATGCGAGCCAGCGCCGAACCCGCACTGTCGTGCTCCATGAACATCACCCGGATCGGGTTGGCCACCGATCCGCAGTGAGTCTCGGCGGGCACGCCTCCTGAATCCAGCGCTCGGCACATCGGGAAGAGAATCTGCTCCTCCTTCATCATGTGCGACTGCAACTCGGCCTCCATCTCCAGGAACGTGTCGCGCACCTCGGCCAGGAATGGGTAGTTCCGGCCGTGGACATCGGCGATCTTCACCAGCAGTCCCTGAATGCGGGGCAGCTCGCGGCGAAGATAGGCATGGTGCGTCGCCTCGATATGGTCGGCCAGTTCGGTCAGCGTCGCGTCCGACCAGTTGCGCTCGTCCACGGCGGCCGGGCGGTCGGCCGATTCCAGTTCCGCAAGCAGGACCTGCACCGGCAGGCCCTTCTCGCCCGCGGCCTCGACCAGCGATTTGCGCCCGCCACAACAATAGTCAATGCCCAGCTTCTCGAACACGCGTGCCCGCGCGGGCTGTTCGGCGACCAACTGCCCCACGGTTCTTTCACAGCAATTCGCGATCATATGACTGTCCTTTCTGACAAATGTGGTTTCGGATATCCACGATCCCGACTGTTCCAACTCGACTGAACGACTTTGGCCCTTGATCACCGCGATGCCTGCCACAGCGACCAGCGCCAATCCGGCAATGGCCGCCGGTATGTCCCGTTTCCACAGGAAACGGCCTCGCCTAACGGCTTAGAGCGTCCTCAGCTCATTTGTAGCGTGTATCCGCAGTGCCGGAAGCAGTTCAG
>CAZMXI010000239.1:0-5423 GCA_964570205.1 uncultured Tepidisphaeraceae bacterium | reverse complement strand
AGTTTCACACCACGTGACTACTTGGAGCACCTCGATGCATTGATCAGCGGCCACCTGCCCATCAGCCGGCGTGAGGTCATCGAGGTCTCGGTGATCGGGGCGGAGGTTCACTGCCAGGTCATGGACCCGCAGGAGGTCGCTGCGCACCGGCGATTCGCCGCGACCGCGCTGAACGACGCCGTCATCACCGCCGGTCCGCCCTTTCACATGATTGAGCTGGAACTCTGGGTGGACGGGCAGCCTGCGGTGGTCTATCACGGCGATGGGGCGATCGTCTCAACGCCGAGCGGCTCGACGGCATACAACATCAGCGCGGGCGGCCCGATTGTCAGCCCGAATGTTCAGGCATGGTGCATTACGCCAATCTGCCCGCACAGCCTGAGCTTCCGACCGCTGGTGGTGTCGAGCCGGACGACCGTGCGGATCATCCCGGTCCGGGCGAACCCGGGGACGACGCTGTTCTGCGATGGCCAGGCAAGCACAAACGTGGCGGCGGGCGACATCATCGTCATGCGGCGCAGCGATCACGATGTGTTGCTGGCGGAGAACCCCGAGTCGCACATGTGGCGGAGCCTGGCGGAGAAGCTGCATTGGGCGGTTTCGCCGAAATACCGCGAGGATGAAGCGGCGGGGCGGTGACAGGCCGTGATACGGCATAGGGCAGATTATGGTGACGTTGCAGGTCAAGGTTGTCCCTGGCGCCTCCCGCAGTCGAATCGCGGGGTGGCTGGGCGATGCGCTGAAGATTCAGGTGGCGGCGGCGCCCGAGAGAGGCAAGGCGAACGCCGCTGTCATCGACGTGTTGAGCGAGGCTCTGGGGATCAAGCCCAGCCAGATTTCCGTCGCCAGCGGGCACACTCAACCGCGGAAGACGTTGCGGATCGAGGGTGTCGAGCCGCCTGACCTGGAGACAAGATTGGCGGCATTTCGGTAGTCGGCAGAACATGCGGATCGACGGTTGCCTGGCGGCAATGCCGGCGGATGGTCTGTGTGCTGATGTCTGCCGACAAGACCCGCCCGTGGCCGGGACGATCGCCGCATTCTGGGTGCTGTTTCTGGCCGCCGGCGCCCCGGGGCAGGTCAGTCACACGCCGCTCTCGGCCCGGCCGCCAGCAGGTCGGGGCGACCCACCAGCGCGCCCGCCGCAACCGGAAGGTGACCCGATCACTTGATCATTCGCCCATGTCAACCACGTGCAGGCAAGCTGGCGAAGTGGTAACATGCGTGCTTGGCCGCAAATCACGCGGGCACAGGGATGTGAGCGAGGAAGGGTCCTGGTCATGAAGAGCATCGTTGCGATTGTCATGGCGGTATGGGTGAGTTCGGCGGCGGTGGCGCAGACAACCCGGCCGACTACCCGGCCGACCGGTAAGCCCAATCCGGACGAGATGATGAACAGGTTGCTTGGCGGGCAGAGAACGCCGCCACCGTTGAGGCCCACGCCCGATCCCGTGAAGCCAGAGGCGAGCAGAATAGTCCGTCCCGGCGCGCCGGCCGGCCAGGCTCGGCCGACCAACCTGATTCGCGAGGGCACGATCATCGCCAAGCGAGTCGGCCGCTTGCGCCAGACGCCCGATGGCCAGGCGGAGTTCCTTTTTGAGGCGGACGGCAAGTCGCTTCAGGACCCTCCGATGCTGATCCTGCCGAATCTGAACCTCATGGACATGGAGACGATGGTGAAAAACGCCAGCCGGGATGTGAAATTCCGCATCAGCGGAACGGTGACGGAATACCGCTCGCGGAACTACATCCTGATCGAGGCAGTCGTATCGGCCGAAAGCGATACCACGCCGCCGCCGCAGGCACAGAAGTGATGGACCGCGCGCCGGGCCGACCGGCGCAATCACCTGGTGCGGGATTCCAGCTATTGACGCGATTTCAGGCCATCTTGCGATTGTGACCTTTGCTTCGCCGCTATGGCTCGTGGGCCTGCTGCCGTGGGCGGCAGTGACGGTGTGGCTGTTGTGGGGCCGGCGCAAAAGGGTGGATGTGCCGTTTCTGGAATTGTGGAAAGGACCTGTGGCGGATCGCTCCGCCCGGCGGGCGGTGCAGTTGCCGCCAGCGGGTCTGGCGGCGGCGATTGCGGCCATGCTCCTGGCCGTGATCGCCGCGGGCGGGCCAAGGCTGGATGTGCGCATGCCTGGAGGCGGTCCGGTGGTCAGCGTCGTGGTCGACCGCGGGGCGACCATGTCCGGCCGGGATCAGTATGCGAAACGTCTGCGGATCGCAAGGGATGCGATCATGTCCGCGTTCGGGTTGTGCCCTGTTGACTTGGTGCTCGTGCCGGATGGTCAGCTCGAACGCACAGACACAAGCGACTGGTTTGGTGTCGCCGTGGCACGCCCGGTGACGGCGGTGAACACGCAGAGGGAACTCGAGTCGATTGTCCGGCGCATGCTGTACCAGACCGCCGGCCCGGTCGTGGTGGTGAGTGACCGGCTGGTGTCCATGGATGACCCTCGCCTCGTGCGGATCGCTCCGGCAACCCTGCCGTCGAATGTCGGGATTGTCGCGATTGCCGCCCGCGAGAAGCCGGCCGCGCAGGTGATGGTGCGGCTGAGGAACCAGTCGGATCAGGAACAAGCCGAGTTGTTGGTCTATTCCGATGGTCATTCCGTTGGCCGGATCGCGATTGATCTGCCGCAACGCAATCGGGAACAGGATTACTTTGTCAATGTCGCGGCTCTGGGCAAGGCAGTCAGCGCAGAGGTCGTGGTGAAGGATGACCTTCCCGTCGACAACCGCGCCTGGCTCGTGTATCGCCGGACCCTGCCGGCCATTGAGGCGCAGTCGCCCCTGCCTGCGGGTCTGGCTAGGGTCGTGGCGAAATATGTTGGGCTCAATCCTCCGGATCGGCAGTCGCAGCGCGTGCTGATTACGCGGGGCACGGAAGAAGCTCTTGTGGGTCAGGCCGCGGTCATCCTGTCGGAAGGCGCATCCGTTGCGCCATCGGGGCCGAACGACGACGCGATGGTGCGTGAGCACCCGATCACCGCCGCAATTGACGATTGGACGGCCCTGACGCGCACAAACACGGCTGGAGGAGCGCCGGACGAGCCGGGCTGGGCGAATCTGGTGACCATCGGCGGCAGGGCGGTGCTTGCCGTGAGAGAATCGCCGGCGCGGCAGGTCTGGGTGGGCTTTGACGCTGAGAGCGCAGCCGCCACGCCCCAGTTCGTGATTTTCTGGACCAATGTGCTCGACTGGGTCGGCCAGGTCGGGCAGATGTTCGTTGCATCGCCGGTTAGGCGGCTGTCGGATGAGTGGAAACGGATTGAATCGACGGCCACACCGGAAGGCCTTGAGGCGGGCTGGTGGCCTGGCCTTTACCAGCGCGGCGAAGAACTAGTGGCGGTCAATGCCGTCGATTTGAGACTCGCGCCTGGGCATGGCGATGACGGGCTGCTCAAGATGGGTGGCCTGGCGGCCGACTTACAGTCCCAGTGGAGAGGCGTCCCCCTGACGCCCTGGCTGCTTGTCCTGTCCTTGGTGTGCATGGCGGTTGCGGCGCTCGCCTGGCGCAGGGAAGTGCGCCCGATGGGCATGCGGAGCACGGATCATCCGTAGGCCCGGGCCTTGGTATGCCAGCTCCATGTTGCGCCATATCAGTTGGAGCGTCTTGCCGTTTTGATTTTGGGGCAGTTTCAACTCCGGTCGAGATCATTGTTTGCGGGCAGACCCGCGGCCTTGACACCGTTTTGCGCGGCCCGTAAGGTCTATCCGACAGAGCATGAATCGATCGTGCCTGGGCAGAGCCGTCGAGGCGTCTGGTGGATCGAGCAGGCCATTTACGGAAGCCCCTTCATGTCGGAATCGCCGCATCTGAACATCAGTCAGCACAAGGATGTTGCTGTCGTGGAGTTTGTCCAGAACAAGATTCTGGACGAGATGAACATCACCGAGATCGGGCAGGCATTGGTGGGCCTTGTCGAAGGTCATGATCGGCCCCGGCTCCTGCTCGATTTCAGCAATGTCGATCATCTGAGTTCGGCGGCGCTCGGCATGCTCATCAACATCAACAACAAGATCAAGCAGACCAACGGGCAATTGCGGCTGTGCAATATCAAGCCGCAGATCATGGAAGTGTTTGTTATTACGAAGCTTAACCGCCTGTTCCGCATCGCTGTCACGCGGCAAGAGGCGCAGGGCAGTTTCGAGTAGGGCCTGGAGGCACCGCGGTCCAGCAATCCTGGTGAAGGCTGTGTTGGATAGTGGCCTACGATTCATCATCCGCTCGGACTACGCGGAGGGACGCCAGATCCAGAAGCGGATCGTGGACGAAGTTGAGCGTCATCGCTATTGCGCTGATGCCCTTTTCGCGATTAAGCTCGCCTTGGAAGAAGCCCTGATCAACGCCATCAAGCACGGAAACAGGCTCGATCGAACGAAGATGGTCCATGTCGAGGCGGACATCACGCCGCAGCGGACGCTGATCACCATCGAGGATGAAGGGCGTGGATTCCACCGCGAATGGGTTCCCGATCCCACGGCGACTGAGAACCTGGAACGGCTTCATGGGCGGGGAATCCTGCTGATCGAGTCCTATATGGACGAGGTGGAGTGGAGCCAGGGCGGGCGGCGTGTGCGGATGCTTCGCCGCAATGCGCCGGGCTTGAAACCGGGCTGTTGCCCATAGCACGCGGCGCGATCGTCATGTTCACTGTTCCCCTCCGGACTAACATCCCGCTTAGTCGCGTTCCGTGGATGAACTGGATGCTCATCGTCGGCAATTTCGCGATGATGCTGTGGCAGACACGCGATCCCGGTCTGATCTTCCGCTGGCAACTCAGCGATCACGGCTTGCGGTTATGGGCGTTCCTGACGTACGCATTCCTGCACGTCGGGTGGCTGCACCTGATCTTCAATCTTGTCGTGCTGTATATTCTGGGCAACAACATCAACGACCGCCTGGGCCATCTGGGATATCTGGGCTTCTACCTTGGCGGCGCCGTGTTCGCGGGCATCGGGTACATCCTGGCCGGCGGCCAGGCCGTGGTCGGAGCCAGCGGCGCCGTGGGCGCGGTCATGGGCGCTTACCTGGCGCTGTTTCCACGATCCCATATCACGCTGTTCATCGGTTTCGCGTCGATCGAGGTGCCGGGCATGTACTTTGTCATCATTTTCTTCATGTACAACCTGGTGATGAGCCTGGCAGGCCAAGCTGCCGTGCCGCAGGTTGCCTACGAGGCGCATGTCGCGGGGATTGCGTATGGCTTCGTCGTGGCGCTGCTGCTTCTGGCGACCCGGGTGCTCCCGCGACAGCAGGTGGATTTCCCTGCATTCATTGCCCAGTGGATTCGCCAGGGCGGCAGACGGGCATAGCCGCTGGGGCATCGACCCTGAAAGTGCCGAATTCCGTCTCGCAGGCCAGGGTGTAGCTCATCTTCCGGGTAGATCAGGCGGCTTTGGCGGCCCAGTAGTCA
>CAZMXI010000238.1:0-5461 GCA_964570205.1 uncultured Tepidisphaeraceae bacterium | reverse complement strand
GACAACCCCTATCTTCGGCCGTTCGGGCGAATGACCCTGTCGCAGCTTGAGAAGGAGATTCACGAAACCGAATCGCTGATCGCGCGGTGCCAGGAGGCGTTCGGGCTCCCGGAGACCTTCAAGGACCCCGCGCGGGGTCAGCAGATACAGACGGATTATGAGGAGGCGCAGAAGAGACTCGTGGAACTGGAGGAAGAGTACTTCATGCGGGGTGAATGAGCCCCGTACCGTCCATGTCGAATGTCACGGGCGCGCCGCCGGCGGGGTGGCGGGGGGCGCGATGTGCTGAAAGAGCGTGGCGGGCCACGGCCCCATCCGCTGGAAACCCTCGGGCATCGGCTGCTTGAACTGCACATAGGCCCGAACTGTGCCGCGGGTGGTGAACGAAACAGCGCGGGATGCTTCGCCGGCAGTGAAGACGCTGTATCCGGCGAGGATGCAGTCCTCCAGGTCCACGTGCAGGCGGCCGGTGGGGGTGTGGTTCTCCGTGCAGATGATCCCAGTCGATTTCCCGCCCATTTCCGGCTGGGTGAAGTTCAGGACGATGAGCCGGCAGCCGACCAGCTTGGCGCGGGCGCAGTGGCTGGCATAGGAAAGCGCCAGGGCGTTGTCGGGGTGCACGAACGTGCAGTCTTCGAAGACGACGTGGGGCTTGGTGGGCATGGATCGCTCCCATCCGCCGACGAGCACCGCGGCGGTGTCGCCCACCCAGTCCAGGCCGAGGAAATAGCACCGCCGGAACACCGTCGGCTCGTTCTCACGAACGGTCGGATAACAGACGCCGCCGCCAAAAGCCCGTCCGATGCCCACGCAGTCTTCGACGATGACCGTGAAGCCCTCGCCGCTCTTGTCTGTCAAGTCCCAGAACAGGCCGGCGTCGCCACCGGTCACATAGAGATGACGGAACGTCCAGCGGTCGCACACGATGCTGGAGAACGTGATCTTGTTGTTGCCGGTGTGCCAGTGCTTGTCGGAAGCGCGGAACGATCCCCACCAGTCCCAGCTCTTAAAGCCCTTCTCGGCATCGCCCGAGTCGAGAATGACCCAGCCCTTGGCGCCCGAACCAAGCTTGCCATCGAAATCGCCAACCAGCGCGTTGTACCGGCCGGGCGCGCCTTTGAACGCGGGAGCGAGGTTGGCCTCGATATAGGTATCGGGGCGGATGATGACGCGGTGGCCGCCGCGATCGTCGGGTATGGCGTCCAGGGCCGCCTGCACCGTGCGGAACGCGCTCTGCCAGGAGCGCCCGTCCGAGTGGTCGCCGAGCTTGGAAACGTAGAGGGTGACGGCTTCGGACGTGCCTGGCTCGGCCCCGATCGCGGGAATCGCAGCGCATAGCGCCACGCAGCAGAGAATGAGGCGGTGAAACGGGTGATGGAGCATCGATGGACCTCTCTGAGCCGGAATGCAGCGCCGTGCGATTCACGCCTGGCGCATCTTATCAATCATCAATCAGGCCGCATCTTACGTCGTCCGGTCGTCCATTGTACCATGCCGTGCACGGGCCAAGACCCTCGACAAACCTACCAGCAGGTGTGACATCATGAATCGTTGCCGTTCGTGCATATCAGTGCTCTTGTTTCTGGCTCTGACCTCCCCGGGCTGTTCTGAGAAGGCCAGGACGGCGCCGGCTGGGCCGCGAGGCGTGGCAACGCAGGCAACGTCCGTCGAGCTTCAAGGCGTGCCCAATTTCGCGCAGGTTTCCCCGACTTTGTATCGCGGTGCGCAGCCGACGGCCGAGGGCTTTGCCGAGTTGAAGAAGATGGGCATCCGGACTGTCGTGAGCCTGCGGTCATCCACCTCCGACTCAAAACTGCTCAAGGGCCTGGGCATGCGGTATGTGCGGATCAAGTCCGACGCCGACGAGATCGGCGAGGATGAGGTTCTTGCATTCCTCAAGATACTGGAGGATCCTGCCAATCATCCGGTGTTTGTCCATTGCCATCGCGGGGCCGACCGCACGGGCTGCGCGGTGGGGGCGTACCGCATCGTGAAGCAGGGGTGGGATGCCGATGAAGCGCTGGCTGAACTGCCGCGGTATCGATTCAACAGCAAGTACCAGAACATCGTTCGCTACCTGGAGAACCTGGATGCGCAAGATGTGAAGCGCCAAGTTGCGCAAACGGAAATGCCAAAGCTGCGGGTGGTGCGGTAGGGACGAGCCATGGCGAGAATCCTGGAATACAAAGGGCCGGATGTCAGGCCCGGAACCGATCGGAGATGTAGACGGCGCTGTGAAACCGAATCGCGACTTCGATGGCGGCGGGGTCTTCGCAGTTTCCTCCATCGCCTATTCCCAGTACCATACCGTCACGACGCCTTCGGTCTTGTCCTCAGAATGGGATATGGAGATCAGTCGCTCGGGTCCGATCTCGGTGGCGAAGTCCGCCGCCTCCTGACACAGGTTCTGCCACGACTTGAACACGGCCCTGAAGATGCGGAATTGCGCTCGCATGGTCGCTCCTTTGGCCATGTTGTAACCGGGCGAGCGCGGGTTGTCGCTTATGGAGGGGGAGATGGTTTGTAACGGGTCGATGCCGACTGATCTCGCCGGCGGTTCAGTTCTCCGGCTCATCGCCGCCACGCCAGCCCAAGCCGCGCCGGCCGCCGCTGCCGGGGCCCTGCCCGCCGCCCGGGCCAAAGCCCTGTCCCACGCCGCCAGCGCCGAGGCCTTTGCCACCGCCCGGCCCGAAACCCTGCCCGCCTCGCCAGCAACCCGGGCCTTCGCGAACACCACGTGCGCACAGGTGGAAAAGCTGCTGCTTCTGCTGGCTGGTCAGGCGGTCGCGCACCGCCAGCAGGTATTTCACCGTGCGTCGTTCGAGGGCGGCATCCGCCTGGATCACATCCTCAACATACGTGGTGATCCGTTCATCAGAGCTGGCCGGATCTTCCAGGGCGGCCGCCAGCGCCGATCGCTTCTGGGCAATACCCTCGCGGAGCTGCTTGAGATCGGCCGTGAAACTCAGATCGCGCTGGCGGAGTTCCTGGCGCTGGTCGGCCGTAGCGCCCAGCCAGGTGAGGAAAGTATCCATGGCCGGGTCGGCCGACGCGGGAGTCGCCACCGACTGCGCCGCCCGAGTGGCTGCAAACGCCCCAAAACCCAGGGCGATGCAGGCGAGAGCGATAAATGCGATTCGCAGGGCCTTCATGATGGCTCCTGGTTTGAAGTCTGATCGAACAAGGGGGCAAAGACGGCGCTCTCAGCGCCGACGGAGTCGAGGCCGATGGCCTCGGCCACCTGATCGATGGTGATCTGGTCCCTCGCGACCGCAGGGGATCGTTGCGGGATCGCCAGCGCGGCGATAACGCCCGCGCTGGCGGAAACAACGATGGCCGCGGCCACGGCAAGCCGGCCTCTCCAGACAGGGTGTGCCCTCTCCTGGCCGGCTGTGGCCAGAATGGACGCGGCCAGATCCTTGGGCGGTGGCGTGACCTGCCACGTGCCCAGGGCATCCCAGGTCGCTTGGAGCCGGGCGTAGGCATCGCGGCAGACCGGGCAGGCTTCGAGATGCTCGAAACACTCGGCCCGCTGCTGGGCGGTGACCTCGCCGCCGATCAGCCGGATGAGTTGTGGTTCAGTCAGGCACATAGGATGCTCCATAACTTGAACGACGATGCACGTCGGACCCTGCGAAGAAAAAGTCATCTTGGGTCCCAATTCATAAGTTTCTGTCGCAGCTCGGTATAGGCGCGACTCAACAGGCTCTCCACGGCCGATTCGCTCCAGCCGGTGCTTTGGGCGATCTGCGAATGGCTCAGGTTCTCAAAACGATGCAGGATCAGGGCGGTCCGCTGTCGCTCCGGCAGAGCGTCGATCGCGCGATGGACGGCGGCGGCCTGCTCCTCCAGGGCAAGGATCTGGTCAGCACTCTGGCCAGCAGGCAGGTCTGGGTCCTCCGCCAACGCCAGGGGCCGGGCCGCCTTCACGCGGTCGAGGCACAGGTTGACCACAATCCGGTAGAGCCAGGTGCGGAATGCGGCGGTGGGCCGGTAGTTGGCGGCCGAGCGATAGACGCGAAGAAAAGCCTCCTGGGCGATGTCGTCGGCCAGATCCCACCGTCGGGTCATGCGATAGGCAAACGCACGGACGGTGTCCTGGTGGCGGCGGACCAGGTCGCCCAGGGCGCTGAGCTTGCCGCTGGCCAGAAGACGCATCAGGTCGGCGTCGGCGAGGTCATCGGCCAGGTTGTCGGTCTTGTGCAATTCCACGTTCGCCCGCGATAGTCTAACGAACAATCCTAAAAAAACCTCCGCAGGCAAACGGATGGGTGCTCGTTCAAGGGGTGGTGTTCAACACATAAGGAGTAGAACATGAGACATTGGATTGTGACCGCGAGCGTGGCGTTGGCCCTGATGTTGCCGGCATTTACGATGGCGGGCAATGGCCGCGGACCGGGCAACGGGCAAGGCCAGGGCCAGGGCAACGGCCAGCAGATCCGCAAACGCGATGGCAGCGGTGGCGGGCAGTGCCAGGGTCAAGGTCAGGGCCAGTGCCAGCGCAACGGCCAAGGCCAGGGACAGGGCAAGGGCAACGGCCAGTGCCAGCAGAAGCGCGACGGTTCGTGCCAGTATGGTGCATGATTCGACGGAAGGACTGTCGCTGAATCATGGAAGCTCGCAAGGACCGCGGATGATGTGCCCCGCGGTCCTTTTTCATTGCGCGGTTTGGCGTAGAATGTGCCGCTTGGCATGGACGCAACCGCATTTTCCCATTCCGATATGTTGGGGGCGCAGCAGGTTTGGCCGCTTCGGTGGCTTACGCCTTGGCGGTGCCGGGTGATTCTGGCGGGGGTGCTGCTTTTCGGGTTCGTGAGCCATTTGCGATACCTGCTCGTGGATTGCCCGATCGACCTGGCGGGGGATGAGGCGTATTACTGGGACTGGTCGCGCGATCTGGGCCTCAGCTACTACAGCAAGGGCCCCATGGTGGCGTACCTGATCCGGGGAAGCTGCGAACTGCTCGGCAACAGCATGCCGGCGGTGCGGTATCCCGCCCTGGTCCTGGCGGTGGGTACGTCGATCCTGACGTATTGGCTTACAGCAAAGCTGTTTAGAAGCGAACGGGTCGCGCTGGGGGCGGTGCTGCTGAACCATCTGGTGCCCATGTTCGTGGCCGGCAGCATGCTGATGACGATTGATCCTCCGTTCTTCTTCTTCTGGGGGCTGGCCACGTGCATGGCTGCCAAGCTGATGATCGATGGCGAGAAGCGATGGCCTTGGGTGATCATGGGGGTGGCGCTCGGAATGGGCTTTCTTGCCAAGTACACCATGCTGGCATGGCTTGTGGGGCTGGGGCTGTTCATGATGACCGATCGGGAGGGTAAGCGGTGGTTGGGGCGCGCGGGACCGTGGCTGGCGGTCGGGATCGGGGTGTTGTTCACAACTCCAGTTTTGATCTGGAATTACCAGCACAATTGGGCGTCGGCAGCGCATGTGGCAACCCATTTCCGGTCGGATC
>CAZMXI010000237.1:0-5709 GCA_964570205.1 uncultured Tepidisphaeraceae bacterium | reverse complement strand
ATTACGCCGACACATTCTACGGCAATGAGCGGAACAACGTCTTCTGGGGCAACGGAGGTGATGACATCTACGACGCCGGGTCATCCGACCCAGGTGCCGATACGTTCTACGGCGGGAGCGGCACTGATACGGCAACATACAATTCGAGGTCGGCGAACCTGAGCCTGACGGTTGGGGGCACCTGTGGCGAAGCAGGCGAGGGTGACTCCATCTCCAGCGATGTCGAGGTGTATCAGGGTGGATGGGGCAACGACGTGATCACGGGCAACTCCAACGCCAACATGCTGAAAGGCCACTGGGGCAACGACACGATCTACGGCGGCCAGGGTAACGACTACATCGATGGCGAGGGTGGGAACGACCTCATCTACGGCCAGTACGGCTACGCCAGCAGCGGCTACGCCAACACCCTCAAGGGCGGCTCGGGCAACGACACCATCTACGGCGCTGACTACAACGAGTACGGCGGTGCCTACGACTGCAACGACTCGATCGAGGGCAACGCCGGCAGCGACACCATCTACGGCGGGCGGGGCAACGACCTCATCCATGGGGATGAGCCCGGCGTGACTGACTCAGGCGACGCCGACTGGCTCAACGGCGACCAGGGCGATGATGAGTTGCACTGCGGCGGCGGCGACGACTTGGCGTACGGCGGCTATGGCGGCGACCTCATCTACGGCGATGACGGCCACGACACCTTGAAGGGCTTCGACAGCAGCGCCGGCGACGGCAGCGGCGATGAGATTCACGGCGGCAATGGCAACGACACCATCACCGGCGGAGGGGGCGCGGATGAGCTGTACGGCGATGATGGCGATGATGTCTTCGGCGAGGCCTGGATCACCGAGAGCGATGGCTACGCCGACAGCATCTACGGCGGCAGCGGCTCGGACCGCCTGCGCGGCTGGGACAGCCTGCTGGATTCAGTGTCGAGCATCGAGGTCTTCGGCTAAGCGTGTGGTTCTGGTGCCCCTGGCGGGTCACGCCGATCCGCCAGGGGCATTCATGATTCGGGAGAATCGATCATGTCACACCGCAAAGCATTCACCCTCGTCGAGCTATTGGTGGTGATCGGGATCATCGCCATCCTCATCGGCATCATCCTGCCGGCGGTCTGGGCGGCTATCGAGCGGGCCAACCGCATCAAGTGCGCCGCCAACCTCCGCAGCATCGGGCAGGCCTTCCACATCTACGTCAATGACTACAAGCGGTATCCGCGCACGCTATACACCCCAGGAAAGCCACCGCATGCGTGGGGGGACGATCATGATCATATTTCCCCAAACGATGTATCGGCCGGGCTCTTCCTGTTGGTGCGTCTGCGGCTGGTTCCTCTGGAGGTCTTCCAGTGTCCTTCCGGGAAGGTCGAGGAGCGTGTGCGGTCCGACGGAGCCGTTACGAGCTGGAGGAATTTTTGGGTCTGGCCGAATGCGGCCGGGCTCAGCTACAGCTACGCAAACCCGTACCCCTGGGGCGAAGGAGGCTGGGCCGAAGCGACGGAGTTGGGCAGCGGGAACGTTCCTTGGCCGCCGGGGGCCTACGAGTACCGCGGGCCGCCTTGGGTGGCCCCGGATTTCGCGGTCATGGCCGACAAGAACGATGGCAGCCTGCGCCATTTCTCGGACCTGGAGGACCTGACGGCCGAGCAGATTCGCAGCGGCAACAGCACCAATCACCGGCAGAAGGGCCAGAATGTGCTTTATGCCGACGGCTCGGTGCAGTGGCGGGAGACGCCTTACTGCGGCCACAATGGCGACAACATCTACTGGTCGGCCTACGCCAAGGATACCCTGGGCAAGTACAAGATGGTTGGGCCCTATGTCCCCATCCACCGCAACGACAGCGTCCTGCTGCCAGCCGGGCGGGGGGGCGGGGGCTGGGTCTATCCATGAACGATCGGCATGCGACTACTGTAGGACACGAATCAAATGAGCGGCACACCATGAAGACGATCCTGATCGCCTGGGAACTGGGCGGCGGGCTGGGGCATCTGTTGCAGCTTGCGCCGGTGGTCAAGGGGCTGGCGCAGCGGGGGCATCGCGTGGTGCTGGCCCTCAAGGACCTGTCGCGGGCGCGGGCTGTGTTTCCCGAAGGCGTGCAACTGCTGCAAGCGCCGGTCAAGACCCGCACCGAGGCCAATGCCATCCAGGCACCGATGACGTTTGCCATCCGCGGGCGCGGGGGTGCGGATACGGCCTGAAGGCCGCACTACGAACGGGGCGGGAGCGGTGCATGGAGGTGAGGGGATGACAAGGATAGGCCCGCTGGCCGGCGACGGGCCGGCTTTTCCGGGGGGCGGGGGGTTGATAGGATACGCCCCGGCATCATCAGGAGGAGTGTTTCATGCCGCAGAGCAGGTTTCTGGCGTTGGATCTGGGCGCGGAGAGCGGGCGGGCGATTGTCGGCACGCTGGCGGGCGGGAAGCTGACGCTGGAAGAGAAGCACCGCTTCCTTCAGCCCAACGGGAAGGTCTGCGGGCATTACTACTGGAACCTGATGGGCCAGTGGGAGGAATTGAAGGCGGGGCTGCGCAAGGCGGCCGCGGGGCTGGATGAGCCGCTGGCGGGGATCGGCATCGACACGTGGGGGGTGGATTTCGGGCTTGTCGGGCGGGATGGGCAGATCCTGGGCAATCCCGGCATGTACCGCGACGGGAAGATGGACGGCGTGATGGAGCGCACGTTCAAGCGCGTGAGCCGGGAGGAGATCTTCCAGGTCACGGGATTGCAGTTCCTGCAGTTCAATTCGCTGTTCCAGATCGTGGCGATGCGGGAGATGGGTTCGCCGCTGCTGGATGCGGCCGATTCGCTACTGTTCATGCCGGACTTGTTCAACTACCTGTTCACGGGCATCCGCAAGAACGAATTCTCGATCGTCAGCACGAGCCAGATGTATGACCCGGTTCGCAAGGCATGGGCAACAGACCTGATGCGGCGGCTGGACCTGCCGATCCACATCCTGGGCGAGATCGTGCCATCGGGCACGGTGCTGGGGCCGATATTGAAGGAAGTGGCGGATGAGTGCGGCGTGGGGCACGTGCCGGTTATCGCGCCGGCGACGCATGACACGGGCAGCGCGGTGGCGGCGGTGCCGGCGGAGGGGGATGACTGGTGCTATATCAGCTCGGGGACGTGGTCTTTGATGGGTGTGGAGCTGCCCGAGCCGATCATCAACGAGAAGACCAGCCGCTACAACTACACCAACGAGGGCGGCGTGGGCGGGACGATCCGGCTGCTGAAGAACATCATGGGGATGTGGCCGATCCAGGAATGCCGGCGGCACTGGATGAAGGAAGGCAGGGAGTTTACCTATCCGCAGCTTGCGGCGATGGCGGCGGAGGCCAGGCCGTTCGCGACGGTGCTGGACCTGGATTATCACCCGTTCCTGTCGCCGGGCGACATGCCGAACAAGATCGTGCAGTTCTGCAACCAGACGAAGCAGGCGCCGCCGGCCGACCCGGCGGCGTTCGTGCGGGCATGCCTGGAGAGCCTGGCGCTGTGCTATCGGCGGACGCTGGAGGGGCTGGAGGACATCCTGGGGCGGAAGATTCGCGTGATTCATATCGTGGGCGGCGGCGGACAGAACGAGCTGCTGAACCAGATGACGGCCGACTGCTGCGGGCGGCGGGTGGTGGCCGGGCCGTTCGAGGCGACAGCGGCGGGGAATCTGCTGACGCAGGCGATGGCGATCGGGCAGGTGAAGGACCTGGCCGACCTGCGGCGGATCGTGCGGAACAGCTTCGATGTCAAGCGATATGAGCCGAGGGAGACGGGCCAGTGGGATTCGGCGTATGAGCGGTATCGCGGGCTGCTGAAGTAAGCGACAAAGGCCGGCATGGTCATCGACTGCCACACCCACGTCAGCGCTTTCTGTGCCGGGTGCGGGAGCATGTCGGCGAAGTTGCAGGCATCGCTGCCGTTTCGGTTCATGCGCTGGCGGCTGGGCATTGAAGGCAGCGATGGATCGAGCCAGCGGGCCATCGCGCGGACGTACTTCAGGACATTGGAGGGCACGCCGGAAATCGATGCGGGGGTGGTGCTGGCGTTCGACGCCGTTTATGACGAGGAGGCACGGCGGGATGAGGCGCAAACGCACCTGCACGTGAGCAATGACTATGCGATGGCGCTGGCGGTGGCGCACCCGAAGGCGCTGTTCGGGTGCTCGGTGCATCCTTACCGCAAGGATGCCGTGGCGGAACTGGAGCGGTGCGTCCGGGCCGGCGCTGTGCTGATGAAGTGGCTGCCGATCACGCAGGGATTTGATCCGGCCGATTCGCGATGCATCCCGCTGTATGAGGCGATGGCGCATTATGGCTTGCCATTGCTGTGTCATACGGGGTGGGAGCAGGCGCTGCCGACCATCGATGCCAGCGCGGCCGACCCGCTGCTGCTGGAAGAGGCGATCCAGCGTGGCGTGAAGGTGATCGCCGCGCACTGCGGCACGCGCGCTGTGCCGGGCGATGTGGATTACCTGCCCAACTGGGCGCGCATGGCGCGGGAGCACGAGCATTTCTACGGCGACACGGCCGCCCTGAACCTGCCCGCGCGGTGGTATGCGTGGCCGGTGCTGCTGGAGGATGAAGCCCTGCGGTCAAAGCTGGTGCACGGGAGCGACTGGCCGATCATTTCGATCCCGCCGTTGGGGATGTTGATGTCAGGCAGGATGGAGCTACTGGCCGAGGACAACTGGATGCGGCGGGATGTGCTGATCAAGCGGGAACTGGGGCTGGATGCGGGGTACTGGGGGCGCGCGGGGCAATTGCTGAGGATTCCGGCAATCGGGTGAGCTACTTGACCACGGGCAGGGATCGCTTGTCCTTTTCGACCTTCTCCCAGCCGCTGCCGAGGGGGCCGATGGGATCGGGGGGAAGGACATCGACCTTCTTTTCGCCAAGCCTGGCCTCGCCGCGCTCGACCCGCGCCTGGAATTGGCGGCACTCGGCCAGCAGGCGGTCGAGAATCTGTTCTTCGGGGACGTTAGCGACCTTTTCGCCCTGGACGTAGATGATGCCGCGGCGGTCGCCGGCGAAGATGGCGATGTCAGCGCCCTCGGCTTCACCGGGGCCGTTGACGATGCAGCCCATGACGGCGACTTTGATGGGCAGGCGGATTTCCTCGGCGAGTTTCTTTCGCACCTGCTGCACGAGGGTGAAGAGGTCAACCTGGATTCGGCCGCAGGTCGGGCAGGCGATCAGTTCAGCGCCGACGCGCTGGCGCAGGCCGAGCACGTAGAGCATTTCCAGGCCATCCTGGACCTCGAGAACCGGATCGGAGGCATACGAAATGCGGATGGTGTCGCCGACGCCCGAGCAGAGGAGGTGGCCGAGCGGGACGACCGAGCGGATGGCGCCGGTTTCGCGCGGGCCGGCGTGGGTGACACCCAGGTGCAGGGGATAGTCAAACCGCTGGCTGATCTCGGCATAGGCATCGATCACCAGCATGGGATCGATGCTCTTGGCGCTGATGACGATGTCGTGGAAATCCTCGGCCTGGAAGATTTCCAGGTACTCTTCGAGCTTGGCGATCATGATGGCCAGCAGGTGGCCGTGCTTGTTGTCGGAGAAGACCGCGCCAAGCTCTTTCATGCGCTTCTGCTTGTCCCGGCGCTCGACGATGGAGCCTTCGTTGACGCCGATGCGAATGGGGACCTTTCGGGTCTTACATGCCTGGATGACGTCTTTCACCTGGGCGCGGTCGGAGATGTTGC
>CAZMXI010000236.1:0-5869 GCA_964570205.1 uncultured Tepidisphaeraceae bacterium | reverse complement strand
CCGTGTCAAGGTGCGTCAGCCGGCGGAATGAGGCGCAGGGACGGTCGTTCACCCAGGCAATTGAAGCGAACCCGCCATCGCCCGTGCGGGTCGTCATTCGTCCAGGCGGCGTTATCGCCGAACCAGCACGCCTGGGCCCGTTACAGCGCCCAGCCCTTGCGGTATTCGCGATTGACGTACTGGTTGGCTTCGGGAATGTTCGTGACCCGCAACTTCGCCGAATCCCATTCGATGGACCGGTTCATCCGCAGCGCGAGGTTTCCAAGCAGCACCATTTCGGTGAAGGGGCCGGAGTAGTCGAAGTTCGCGCCGGCGGGCGTGCCGCCCTTGCAGGCCGACACCCAGTCGCCAAAGTGGCTTCGCACGCGCGGGATGGTCTTGGAAGGCGCTTTGGGCAGAAAGGCTTTCATCTTCTCTTCGGGGATGATGCGCGTGCCGTCGCCGTAGGCGCCGGTCATCATCGTGCCCTTGTCGCCGATGAACAGGGAGCCGTTGTCGCCGTCGCCCATTCTCCGATCCGGCTCGAGCTCCAGCGGGCGAGGCGGCATGCGTTTGCCATCGTGCCAGAACAGCCTGACCGGCGGCATCGCTTCCCGTGCCGGGAAGTCGAACACGAGCACGGACGACGCCGGAAAGCTGTCGGCGTTGTACGCCGATGCCTCGGCGACGGAGACTCGTTGCGGAGCGCCCAGCTTCAGCGCCCAGACGGCCCCATCCATGATGTGGCAAGCCATGTCCCCCAGGGCGCCGGTGCCATAATCCCACCAGGCTCGCCAGCCGAACGGATGATAAGCCGGGTGATACGCTCGCTCGGGCGCGGGGCCGAGCCAGAGACTCCAGTGCACGTGCTGGGGGCAGTCGCGGCTGTCCTTCGGATGGTGGATCCCCTGCGGCCACGTGGGCCGGTCGGTGAAGCAGTGCACCTCGCGGACGTTGCCGATGGCGCCCGCCTGGATCCACTCGCAGAGCAAACGATAGCCTTCGCCTGAATGTCCCTGGTTGCCCATCTGGGTGGCGACCTTATGCGAGCGCGCCGCCTCCGTGAGCATGCGCGTTTCCCAGATGTTGTGCGCCAGCGGTTTCTCGAGGTAGACGTGTTTGCCGAGTCTCATGGCCGCCATCGCAATCACGGCATGGGTATGGTCCGGTGTGGCGATGACCACGGCGTCGATGTCTTTCTGCTCGAGCATCGAGCGGAAATCGACATACTTCTTCGCTTTTGCCTCGTGTTTGGCCGCGGCGGCCAGGTTCTGCTCGTCGATATCGCACAACGCGACGACGTTGCCGAACTCCATGGCATCCTTGAGATGGGCCCGCCCGCGACCGCCAACGCCCACCAGCGCGAGGTTCAGTTTCTCGTTGGGCGACTGGGCGTGGAGGATGGCCGGGCCGATCCAGGCCGCCGCGCCAGCGCCCGCCACGCCTCGCATGAACTGCCGCCTTGAAACCCTGTTGAACATCCCAGGCTCCCGCCATACAGCCGCCGCACACAGCCCCGGCCGTCGCGGCCGCAGCCGTCCCGCAGGCCATTCAGGGGCGGCCCAACGCTTCTATTCCCACTACCGCGCAGAACCCGCCGCGTTGTCGGGCCGGCGCCGTTCCGAAACGCCGGCGCCAGCGTGGTCAACCTCACCGTTTTTCACTTGAATGTGCCCCACGGCACCACTCCCGCCCTCCTGGCCCAGGCATCGTAAACCCCCTGGAGCTGCGCGACCTTGCCGGGCTGTTCGCCGGCCATATCCCTGGATTCGATCCGGTCCGATTCCAGGTCGTAAAGGGCCCAGGGTCTGTTGTGCTCGGCCACCAGTTTCCACCGGCCCGACCGCACCGCCCGATTGCCCTGGTGCTCCCAGAAAATCGCCTCGTGCCCCGGACGCGTCTGGCCGCGGAAAACCGGCACAAGGCTCTTGCCTTCCAGCGGCGTGATCGGCCTGCCCTTGAACTGGCGGGGATACTCCGCTCCAGCCAGGTCAAGGCTGGTGGCCATGAGGTCGATCACGTGCCCCGGCTGACGTGTGATCGAGTTGGGCTGGATTCGGCCGGGCCAGTGCGCGATCAGCGGCGACGAAATGCCCCCTTCGTGCACCTTGCTCTTCCACAGCCGCAGCGGCGTATTCGAGGCATTCGCCCAGGGCAGTCCATACGACAGGAACGATTCCTTCGTGCCGGGCGTCGCATCCTTCTCACCGCGATTGACCTCCTCAGCGCATCCGCCGTTGTCGGCGAGGAAGAGGATGACGGTGTTCTCATAGGCGCCCGTCTGCTTGAGCTTCGCGACCAACCGCCCGATGTTCCGGTCCATGCGATGTATCTGGGCGGCGTAGATCGCCATCTTCAGGTCAAAAGCCTGCTTTCGCTCCAGCGTCAGGCTGTCCCATGCGGGCGCCCCGGGTGGGCGCTGCGACAGCGGCGTCGACTTATCCATCATCCCCAGCGCGACCTGGCGCTCCCGCCGCTGCTCGCGCAGCTTGTCCCAGCCCATCATGTACCTGCCCCTGTACAACTCGATGTCTTCCGGCAGGGCGTGCAGCGGCCAGTGGGGGCAGGTGTACGCCAAGTACAGGAAGAACGGGTCGGCCTTGCCGGCGTATTCATCGAGGTACTTCATGGCCGCATCCGTGAAGTTGTTGGTCATGTAGAACTCCGGATCGGTCGTGGGATCTTCTGCCTTGTCTTCGATCGCGAACGTCCGGCCCTTGTCGAGCTTGAAATAGTTTGACGCCCCGGAAATCAGCCCGTAATAACGCTCAAAGCCCCGCTTCATCGGCCAGTGCGGTTCCTTCTCGCCGACATGCCACTTGCCCGACATCAGCGCGCGATACCCGGCCGGGCGCAGCGCTTCGGCGATCGTCACGCACGAGTCGTTCAGATATCCCTGGTACGCCGGAATGCCCTTATCCTGCACCATGTGCCCCACGCCCGCCTGGTGCGGGTACAACCCCGTCAGCAGCGAGGCGCGCGTGGGGCAGCATCTCGCCGTGTTGTAGAAGTGGGTGAACCGCATGCCTCCGGCGGCCAAGGCGTCCAGATTCGGGGTGGCGATTTCCGACCCGTAACAGCCCAAATCGGAGAACCCCATGTCGTCGGCCATGATCAGCAGGATGTTCGGCCGCCCGCCGCGCTGCTGCGCGGCCCTTGCGGCGGGGACCGCCGCGGCCAGGACTGATGCGGACACGAGACCCAGGAAATTCCGGCGGGATGGAGAAGTGCTCGACATGGGTTCATTGTCCATCCCGATCTGATCGATGACAAGTAAACGCATCACGAGCGGAGCCATCCAAACCCGGGCCGCGCGGCATAGAATGTGCCGACTGATGAGATCCGATGATACCGCTCAGAGACACCATCCCGTCGCGCCGTTTCCCGGTGATCAACACGATGTTGATCGGCGTCAACGTCGCGGTCTTCATGATGGAAGTGATGGCCGGCCCGGCGGTCCAGGACATCGTGACGGGCTTCGGGCTGACACCGGCGTATCTGCTCGCACATCGTGACGCCCGCGAGGCATCCACGCTGCTGACGTCCATGTTTCTGCACGCCGGATGGATGCATCTTCTGAGCAACATGCTTGCGCTGTACATCTTCGGCGACAACGTCGAGGACCGGATGGGCAAGGCGAGATACCTTGCGTTCTATCTGCTGTGCGGGCTGGTTGCGGGGGCCACCCACATCATCTTCAACCCGCGGTCGGTTGTCCCCACCGTGGGCGCCAGCGGCGCCATCGCAGGCGTGCTCGGGGCCTACCTGGTCATGTTTCCGCATGCGCGGGTGCTCACGCTCATTCCCATCTTCTTCCTGCCCTGGTTCGTTGAGATTCCCGCGGTGCTGTATCTGGGGATATGGTTCTTCTCGCAGTTGCTCAACGGCACGGCCGCCCTTGTGTTGCAGGCCGAACAGACCCACGGCGGCGGCATTGCTTTCTGGGCGCATGCCGGAGGGTTCGTGGCGGGGGCGGCGCTCGTCTTTCTGTTCGCGGATCTTCCGAGCAGGCGGCGACGCCAGAGCGAGTATATATCCAATGAGTAGATGGCCGTCGCTCAGACCCGAATGCCCAGCAGCGACAGCGATTGATCGATGTGATCGGCCAGCCTTGGGGTCGGCCCGTTCATGGCCTCTCGCCGCACATCCAGCAGGATTTGCAGGAGCCTGTCGGCCAGGCTGATCTCGCCGGTGTGTGCGGGCTCGCGACGGAACAGCCCGACGATGTGGGCGAGTTTCCGCAGGGTGACCAGAGCCGCCGAGGCCGCCTGGATCATGTCCGGCGCCTTTTCCCGCTCGATCTGGTGCTGGTCGATGAAATTGTTGATCTGGTTGGCCAGTTCGCCCAGGACCGCCAGAGCCGCCGCCGTGTCGAACGCGTCATCCATCGCTTCCAGGAAGCGCATCTTGGCGCGTGTGACCGACATGGCGAAATGGGCGATCTCGGTCTCGACCAGGGCCGAGCTGATCTGGTCCATATCGGGTGCGGAGTCGGCGGCATCCTCGCCGAGGATCCGCCGCATGCGCTCGAACAACCGCGAGAACAGCGTCACACTGCGACGGGTCTCGTTCAAGAGCTGCTCGCTGAGCTGCATCGCGGGACGGTCCGGGCTTTCCAGGATCAGGTACCGCAGCAGATCCGCGCCTTGCTCGGAAATGAAAGGCATTACCGACGGAAGCACGGCCTGCGGGGGCGGCGCCAGGTGATCGGCGTGGAAGTCGATCGGCTGTTCCGGCCGCTCGGCCGGGTCGGCGAAGCGGTCTACGATTTCGATGCCCAGGTTCGAGAGGCATTCCATGTAGCGGGTTGAATTGGGCGAGTCGGCGCGCTCCGCAAGCTGAACGACCCAGGTGACGTCGTATCCCTTGTACTGAAGGTATCGCTTCATGACGTCGAACACGACCGGGGCGAACATGTGGTTGAGCAGCGGCTCGTTGACTCCCGCCGGGCCTGGCAGATAGAGCGTCACCTTGCCCGGCCGGGCGGGCTCGAACAGCTCTTTGCGGTGCGTGGATGTGCTGTAGATGCGCAGGCTCATGGCGGTTATGGCAACAGGCCCTTGGTCAACCCATATGATCCGACATGGATGTATCGGCCGGAAATTCGGGGCGGTTGATTAACGCCGCGCATTTCCTGCCGCCGCACACGCCGGGCGGCATCGCCTCGCCTATCCTTTCGGATGCAGCCTTCGGCGGCGATAATGCCGCCCGATAACCTGCGGGAGCTCGATGAAGATCTACACCAGGAGCGGCGATGACGGCACGACGGGGCTGATCGGCGGGCAGCGCGTGGCCAAGGACGACCCCCGGGTGCAGTGCTATGGGACCGTCGATGAGCTGAACGCGACGCTGGGCCTGGCGGCGGCGGCCGTGTCCGACGAGCTGCGCGCCCGGCTGGTGCGGGTCCAGCACGAGCTGTTCACCGTCGGGTCGCACCTGGCGCTGCCTGAGGCGAAGGATTCGGGCATCCTGCCGCTGCTGGATGAGGCGATGGTGCACGGGCTGGAGCGCGAGATCGACGAGGTCGAGCACCGCCTGGCGCCGCTGCGCCACTTCATCCTGCCCGGCGGCACGGAGGGCGCAGCGCGGCTGCACGTGGCCCGGACGGTCTGCCGCCGGTGCGAGCGGCTGGTGGTGGCCTTCGCCGCCGGCCACGAAGTCGAGCCGCTGGTCATCTGCTACCTGAACCGCCTGGCCGACTGGCTGTTCGTGATGGCGCGGCTGGTGAACCACGAGGCCGGGGTGGGGGATGTGATCTGGCGGGCGGAGAGGTAGGGCGTCGGACGCCGGAAGGGGCTGAGCGGGTGGAGCAGGATCGATCTGGTTGGCGGGGGGATCGGTGGCTTCGTTTTGCGCATTGCAGTACAGATGAATTGAGTACTTTCCCGGT
>CAZMXI010000235.1:0-5920 GCA_964570205.1 uncultured Tepidisphaeraceae bacterium | reverse complement strand
TTGTGGATACTACATTCCCCTCCGCGGGCCGGCCGGTTCCGATCTGCTGCCCGGCGATCAGGTGCTGGCCGAACTCACGCCCATCCTGGAAGACCCCGCCATCAGGAAGGTCGGCCATAACATCAAGTACGACCTGCTTGTCATGCGCAACTGCGGAATCCATCTCCGCGGCATTGAAATGGACACGATGGTCGCCGCTTTCCTGCTCGATGCCAGCCGCCTTCAGTATGGAATCGACAGCCTGGCCCTTGCGCTGCTGAACTTCCGCAAGATCGCCACCGCCGAGCTCATCGGCAAAGGCAGAAACCAGGTCGCCATGGATCGTCTGCCCCTGGATCAGGTGGCGCGATACGCCGCCGAGGACGCCGACATCACATGGCGACTCAGCCAGTTGTTGCGCGGCAAGCTGAACGAGATTCCCGCACTCCTCAAGCTCAACGACGAGCTGGAAACGCCCCTAATTGACGTTCTGGCCGAGATGGAGTTCAACGGCGTCTCCATCGACCGCGACATCCTCATGCAGCAGAGCCAGGTTCTCGGAGAGCGTGCCATTGATCTGAAGAAGCAGATCATGGAACAGGCTGGGTCCGATTTTAACCCTGACTCGCCCAAGCAGTTGGCCGACGTATTGTTCACTCGGCTCGGCCTGAAGGTCATCAAGCGAAACAAGACCGGTCCCAGCACCGATGTTGAAGTGCTGGAGAAGCTCGCCGCCGAGCACAAAGTACCTCGGCTGATTCTTGAATACCGCACCCTGGTGAAGCTGAAGAATACGTATCTGGATAATCTGACTGACTTTGTGAACCCCCGCACGGGTAGAATCCACGCCAGCTTCAACCAGACCGGCGCTGCCACCGGCCGGTTGAGTTGTTCCGACCCCAATCTGCAAAATATCCCCATCCGCACCGACGAAGGCCGGCGCATCCGACTGGCATTCGTGCCGTCCGATCCGAAGCGAGATGTCCTGCTGACCGCCGACTACTCACAGATCGAACTCCGGATTCTTGCACACTTTACCGAAGAACCCGCACTGTTGAAGGCGTTTGAGCACGACGAGGACATCCACGCGGCCGTCGCTTCAGAAGTTTTCGGCGTGCCGTTGGACCATGTCACCAAGGCCCAGCGCGGACAGGCCAAGACCATCAATTTCGGAATCATCTACGGCGTCAGCGCCTTCGGGCTGGCTCGCCGCATTGACGGTCTGACCGTATCCGCCGCCCAAGACCTGATCGATGCCTACAACAAGCGTTTCCCCAGCATTCATCGATTCATGCAGAAGTGTGTCATGGATGCCCAGTCGCAGGGGTATGTCGAGACCATCCTGGGTCGGCGGCGCCGAATCCCCGAGTTGGCCAGCCCGGTCCTCGCCCAGCGTAACGCCGGGGAGCGCATGGCCATCAATAGCGTGGTTCAAGGTTCCGCGGCCGACCTGATCAAGCAGGCGATGAACAACATCTACCGTCGCCTCAAGGATGAAGACCGCCCGAGTCGCCTGCTCCTTCAGGTCCACGATGAACTGGTCTTTGAGACGCCTGCCGACCAGGTTCAATCCGAAGCGGACATGATCCGCCACGAGATGATCAGCGCCATGCGCCTCAAGGTTCCTTTGAAAGTCGAGATCGGCTGGGGAAGGAATTGGCAGGAGGGCAAGTGAACGTTTCATCTGCGGATCCAGCGCCACCGATGTGCAAATTATTCATATAATCCGTACAAAGTTAGTCTGGATTGTGCAGACGCACCGAAGTATTCTGCCATGATGCGTGAAACTGAGAGCGGCGTCGAGGTCGATCTGGCCTGCCTGATCGACAGAATCGAACACGATGCCGGGCAATTTGGCCTCCCCCGGCAAGCCGTCACCCGACTGCGGGAAGAACTTGCCCAGCGCAAGCGTGCCGAGCAGGCGTTGCGGGAAAGCGAGGCCCGACTCCGCGCCATCGTCGATGCCGCCGTCGATGGCATTATCACCATCGACGAGCAAGGCATCATCGAATCGGTCAACTCGGCTGTCCAATGCATATTCGGCTACGCGCCCGAAGAACTGGTCGGTCGCAACATCAGCGTGCTCATGCCCGAGCCTCATCGCAGCGCACACGATGCATACATCGCCAACTACCTGCGGACCGGCCAGCGCAAGATCATCGGCATCGGCCGCGAGGCCCTCGGGCAGCGCAAGGACGGCACCATATTCCCTATCGACCTGGCCGTCAGCGAGTTACGGATCGAGGGACACCGCCTGTTCACCGGCATCGTCCGCGACATCACCTCACGCAAGCAGTTCGAGGCGGACCTGCTTGCCGCCAAAGAGGCGGCCGAAGCGGCCAATCACGCCAAGGACCATTTCCTCGCCATGCTCAGCCATGAGTTGCGGACGCCATTGACCCCGGTGCTGGCCGCCATCACCTACATCGAGGCCACCGCTGAACTTCCAACCGACCTGCACAAGGAGATCGCCTCCGTGCGCCGAAATGTGGAAATGGAAGCAAGGCTCATTGACGATCTTCTGGACCTGACGCGCATCAGCCGCGGCAAGCTCGAACTGACCCCCGAGCTGGTCGATACCCACGTCCTGCTGCGTCAAGTCGTGGACATCTGCGAGTGCGACACGCGCAAGAAGGCGCTCGAAATCCGCCTGGGGCTGCACGCGCAGCGCCGACACATCATGGGCGACCCGGCACGCATGCAGCAGGTCTTCTGGAACCTGATCCAGAATGCCGTCAAGTTCACCCCCGAGGGCGGGCACATCGCCATCCGCACGCGCAACCGCCCGGGCGACGACTCCATACTGCTCGTGGAGATCATCGACACCGGCATCGGCATCGAGACCGAGGCCATGAGCCGCATCTTCAATGCCTTCGAGCAGGCCGACCGCGATACCACGCGCAAATACGGCGGCCTCGGCCTCGGCCTGGCCATCACCAAGGCGCTAATCGAAATGCACGGCGGAACGCTCGACGCATTCAGCGACGGTCTCGGCAAGGGATCCACCTTCACCGCCTGCCTCCCCACCGTTCTGCAACCCGCTCATTCCGCGTCGCCCGGCAGAGGCCGCCCGGCCGATCCGGCAGCGAATCGCCCCGGCCTGCGAATTCTCCTGATTGAGGACCACGAGGACACCCTCCGTGTCATGTCCATGCTTCTGGACCGCTGCGGACATACGGTTCTGAAAGCGCAGTCTTCAGCCGAGGCGATGCACATCGCCGCCAGCGAGACCTTCGACCTGGTCGTCAGCGACCTGCGACTGCCCGATGGCAGCGGTCTGGACATCATGCGCGCCATACGCGACCGCTGTCAGACCCCCGGCATAGCTATCAGCGGCTTCGGCATGGAAGATGACATCCGCCGCAGCCGCGAAGCCGGCTTCCACCTGCACCTCACCAAACCGATCAATTTCCAGACACTTCAGGATGCGATTGAGAGGATCGCGACGTGATTTGGGTCGGCCACGACATGCACGCATCCATAGCATAGCCTCCATCCGTCCTCTACAATAGATGGTATGTCAGAGACCGGCGAAGCATGGACGGTTCGGCGGCTGTTGGAATGGACAGTCCCTTTCTTCACGCGCAAGGCCGTCGATGCGCCTCGGTTATCGGCCGAACTATTGCTGGCGCATGTTCTGAAGTCACCTCGGATCAAGCTGTACACCGATTACGAGCGTCAGGTTGGTCCGGCCGAGCTGGCTGCCTTCCGCGCCCTGGTCCAGCGCGCCGCCGAGCATGAGCCGATTGCCTATCTCACCGGAACCGCCCATTTTTTCAACCTGGAACTTGAGGTCAACCGCGATGTGTTGATCCCCCGGCCGGACACCGAAACTCTCGTCGAGAACGTCCTGCAATGCGTCCGCCACACGGCCGGCATGGAGAGTCCTCGCGTGCTGGATCTGTGCACCGGCTCAGGGTGCATCGCGGCGGCCGTTGCATATCATCTGAAGAACGCCACAGTTCTGGCGACAGATATCAGTGCCGCGGCGGTCACCCTGGCCCGCCGGAACATGGAGCGGCTGGACCTGACCGGGCGAGTCGTGGTCGAGCAAGGGGACCTCTACGATGCTCTGGCCCGCGTTGTCGATGTACAGCCGTTCAATCTGATTGTCTCGAACCCGCCGTACATCCCCACCGCCCAGCTCGATGGCCTGGATCGAAACGTGCGCGATTATGAACCCCTGGCGGCGCTCGATGGCGGTGCGGATGGCCTGAGCATCCACCGCCGGATTCTTCACGGAGCCGCCACGAGACTCGTGGCCGGCGGACGGATCTTCCTGGAGATCGCTTTCGACCAGGGCGATGCCGCCAAAGACGTCGCCGCCGAACATCCGGAGTTTGCCGAGGTCCGCATTCTCAAGGACTACGGCAGCCGCGACCGTGTCTTGGCGGCCTGCCGCAAGGGGTAGACCGGTCATCGCGCGATCTTGGCAAGTTTCCGCATTCATCATGGGCGGGTTGAACGTACGATAGTCAGTCTGGAGTAATGATTCATGGAGAGTTGGACATGACCCTGGTGCGCGTATTGGCCATGCTGGCGTTGGGCGGTTTCCTGGTGACGATGCAGAGCGGCTGCCTCGTGGCGGCGGCCGCGGGCGGCGCAGCCGGCACCGTCGCCTATCTGAGCGGCGATCTGGAGGCGAACCTCGACGCGCCCGTTTCCAGGGTGTTCGAGGCGTCCAAGCAGGCGATGCGGGACATGGATTATGTGGTCGTGAACACGGTCAACGGCAGCGACAAGAGCGAGGTCGTCGCCCGGACCCGTGACGACAACAAAGTCCAGATCGTCATCCAGCCCCTCACCGAGAAATCCAGCAAGATTTCTATTCGCGTCGGCACGTTCGGCGATGAGACGCTCAGCACGAAGATCCTCGAAAAAATAAGGTCGCATCTCTGATCGGCGCCGGCGATTCGACCTTCTGGAGCCGGTTTTTCCTCGCTTGCATTCATCGCCCCGAAGTCACACAATGTTGAATGCCCGCTTCGGCGATTCCCGTGTCGCCGCGACGGGTCGATAAACTGTGCGTCAGTCGATGATCAGCATTGATTGATCGTCGGCCAAAGGACTGGCCGATAGACCGAAAGCTCGGCGGCAAACACGTCTCCTGCCGTCGTGTCGCGGTTCGCTCGCGAAGCATTTCGGGCCACGGGGCCTAGGAAGGGCCAAAGCGATGGATAGTTTCCTCATTCAAGGCGGCAATCGTCTCAAAGGCGCCATCGAGATCAGCGGCAGCAAGAACAGCGCGCTGCCGATCGTGGCCGCGTGTCTCATGGCCGAGGGAAAGACCACCCTCAAGGCGGTGCCGCGTCTGTCGGACATCGATTCGATGATCAAGCTGGTGGGCGAGCTGGGTTGCCACGTCTACCGCCACGAATCGCCCGAGGGCGGCGACCTGCCGAGCATCGACGGGCCGCTCGACCTCACCGTCACCGATGAAAGCAAATGCGAAGCCCGGTATGACATCGTCAAGACGATGCGCGCCAGCATCTGCGTGCTCGGGCCGTTGCTGGCCAAGCGCAAGAAGGCGATTGTGTCGATCCCCGGGGGTTGCGCGATCGGCGACCGCCCGGTGGACCTGCATGTTCGCGGGCTCCAGAAGCTCGGGGCGCAGTTCCGAACCGAAAACGGCAACATTGTCGGCGAGGTGCGAGGGCGTCTGAAGGGGTGCCGCATGTATCTGGGCGGGGCCCAGGGCCCGACGGTGCTGGGCACGATCAACGTCATGTGCGCCGCCGCACTGGCCGAAGGTGAAACCGTGCTGGTGGGCGCCGCCTGCGAGCCCGAGGTGGTCGACTGCGCCAACCTGCTGAACAGCATGGGCGCGCGCATCGCCGGGCACGGCACCCCCGAGATGCGCATCGAGGGCGTTGACCGCCTGGAAGGCGTCGAGCACCGGATCATCCCCGACCGCATCGAGTGCGGCACCTTCATGATCGCC
>CAZMXI010000234.1:0-5950 GCA_964570205.1 uncultured Tepidisphaeraceae bacterium | reverse complement strand
GGACTACCGGAAACAGCTCCTCCAGTATTGCCGCCTGTTCAATCTCGATGCAGTACTGGCATGACCCCGGCGGATTGCAGGGTGTCGGCGATGTCCTGCGTGATCACGCCGCGCACATCCCCAGGGTCTGCATATTGCCAGACCTTCACCGATGCCACCGACATGCGGGCGGTTTTCCAGGGCGCTGGCCCACCCCATGCCGGCAGCCATATCCCCACGTTAAGCTGGGCGGCCATGGCAGGCACAAACTTTGTATTCTCGCCCGCTTTCTTCCCATCGATCCAATGCTCGGCCTTCTCGCCCACATAGACCGCATACCGATCCTTCCCCAGCCGTTTCAGCGGATTGCCGTTGTACCGCGCAAACGGTATCGCCCGGTCCTGCACCCACCAGTACCCCTCATATTCGATCACCTGCCCGTCCGTCACATCTTCCAAAGGCTCCAGTTTCGTCCGCCACTCGGTGATCAGGGTGTGATACTCGCCGTCGACGGCCACCGTGGTGTCGAAGACGCGCGGATCATGCCGGTTCTGAAGAAACGTGTTGTATAACCCTCGCGTGAAATCTCCTTCCTTGCCGAATTCCGGAAAATCCAGCTCCGACCAATACTCATTCGATCCTGTCCCATAGACGGGCATGTGCGGGTTGTACATGGGCACTTCCGGCACAAACTGCAGCATTTTCTCTCGGCCCACGCTGATGTGCCGATAACCATAAGTCCAAACCGCAGGCACCGCGCCGCGCGGCCGGGTCGGATCTTCCGGGCCCCCCTCATGCCGCTCCTTTGAGCCGATTTTCATGACCACCTCGAACCGGCCGGAGGCGAAGAACGCTTTCGACACGATCACCCCGCCCACCCGTGCCTTCTTTCCGTCAATCCCCGCCACCGGCCCGTCGTAATTATCGCCATGCGCCTCGCACACCAGAACATGACGGTTTCTGCCGCCGATGACATCCCGCTCTATGCGCACATTCTCCGGAACCACCCCATTGTTCCCCTGCCCCCAGCGCTTTCGCAGGACATACCACAGCGCCGGGTCGATTCTGCCGGTCGCCCAGTCCTCATCCAGCGCCAGCCTGGCCTGCCGAGGCGGCGCCGGGAAGGAGCGATCCCCTTCGTCGTCGGCCGCCAGCGAAATCGCCGGCAGCAGCCACAGCGCTATCCACATCGCGCCCGCCATGGTCCCATCTGCCTGCATGAGCCCTCCGGAATCCGCCGGGCAAGGTTAGTCAAGCCGGCCCGTCTCTCGACCCGCTGTGTCGATTGCGAGGTTCGACACCCGCAGTCCAGCGTACGGGCGGTATTATGGCATTTGACGCTACCCCCAGCCATCCTTAACATCGTTCGACTCAGCCCAGGCGGCTGGAATCGTGTTAATCGCCCATCCGGGCGGACTTAGCAGCGTTCGCGACCCGACATGCTTGCCATTGTCAGCGACATCCACTCCAACATCGAGGCCCTGACGGCCGTGATCGAGGAGATCGACCGCCGCGGCATCCAGGACATCCTGTGCCTGGGCGACATCGTCGGATACGGCCCTAACCCCATGGAATGTCTCGACTTCGTCGCCAGTCGCTGCAAGGTCGCCCTCATGGGCAACCACGACTTCGCTGTCTTCTATGAACCCTATAACTTCAACACCGGCGCCGAAACCGCCTCCTACTGGACTCGGCAGTGCTTCGAGAGCGACCCCGATCCGGTTCGCCGCGGCAAGCGGTGGAAATTCCTGGGCAGCCTGCCGGTCCGCTACAAGAACCACCAGCTCGTGGCGGTGCATGCCTCGCCCCGCCGGCCGATCAACGAATACATCTTCCCCGACGACATTTACACGAATCCCGGCAAGTTCGTCAGCATTTTCGAGCGGTTTGAGAAGCTGTGCTTTGTCGGACACACACACGTTCCGGGCGTGTTCCTCGAAGGCCCGGACTTCTACAGCCCCGACGAACTGGACGGCAAGTTCGAGCTGACCGAGGAGAAGGCGATCATCAACGTCGGCAGCGTCGGGCAGCCGCGCGACCGCGACCCGCGCAGCAGCTTCGTCATCCTCACCGACACCCACGTTGAATTCGTCCGTGTACCGTACGACCATGAAACCACCATCAAGAAGGTCTTTGCCATAGACGCCCTGGACAAATTCCTGGGCGAACGCCTTCGAGATGGACGATGAGCGCCAACCCTGCCCGCGCCAAGGACTGACTGAAAGATGGATACCAAGCGGCTGCTCGTGATTATGCTCGTGTCCACCGTCGTAGTGTTCGGGTGGGCATATGTCGGCAACTACCTGCGCCAGACGCATCCGGAGTGGTACGCGCAACCGGATCCGCCCACGCAGGCGGGCGGCGGTGAGTCGCAGACTCGACCGACGACCGAACCGTCCGCCACCCAGGCCGCAACGACGCAGGCCTTGCCGCCGCTCAGCTCCGGGACTCTTCGCGCCGTTGGCGGCGACGCAGCCCGCGTCATGCTGGGCCAGACGGAGTTCGATCCCGATGGCAAGCAGCCCTACCCCATCGGCGTTGAGCTGACCACCCGCGGCGCCGCCGTTCAGTCCGTGACGCTCAACCGTTTCCGAGCCGGCCTGAAACGCCAGGAGCCTTACGTCTACCAGCAGCCCTACGGCATGAACATCCTGCCTGCCGAGACCCGGGCGCTTGCGGCTTCAATGGCCGCACGACATGTCCTGGTCAACGGCAAACATGTAAACCTGTGGGATGTGAACTGGCGACTGACCGGCCAGGAGAAGCAGGAGCAGCGCCAGACCGCGACGTTCGAAGTCGACATTCTCGGTCCGGACGGTCAGAAACTCCTGACCATCCGCAAACAGTACACCGTGCGGACGCACCAGGATGACAGCCGCGGCTACGAAGTCGCAGTTGACTACACCCTGGTCAACCATACCGGCGCGGTCCTCCCGACCAAGCTGTTCTATAACGGCCCGACGCTCGCGATTGAATCGCGCAACGAGATCCCCGAGGTCGTCGTGGGCCTCGACAACGATCAACGAGTGAAACTCACTCACTCCGCGGCGTCCTCGTATACGCCCGAGAAGGGCGAAGTCAGCCTGGTTGACGCCAGACTGCCGATGCTCTGGACAGGCATCACCAGCGCCTACTTTGAGGGCCTCGTCCGGCCGACGCCCGTCGAAGGACAGGGCTGGTACCTGAGCGACGTGCGCGTCCAGGCGGCCGCCCCGGCCGCCCCGGTCACCGCCGAGCAGTATCCCGCCTTCACGTTCGAGACGCTCGAACAGAAACTGGCCCCCGACAAACCGACCGAGCTGAAGATGGAGGCCTATTTCGGCCCGCGCTGGCGGGATGTCCTGAAGACGCCTTACTACGCTGCCTTCCCGCGATCCTATGGCGAAACGCTGGTGCTCAGCGGAGGGATGTGCGGTTTCTGCACCTTCGCGTGGCTGATTGACGCGCTCGTGTGGTTGCTGGGCGTTTTCCACTGGCTGTTTGGCGGCTTCGCTTCGGCCGGCGACTGGGGGCTGGCCATTATCGCCCTGGTCATTCTCGTGCGCCTGGCGCTGCACCCGATCACGAAACGATCGCAGATCAATATGGCCAAGATGGCCAAGATGGGCCCGGAGGTCGAGCGGCTCAAGAAGAAGCACGGCGACAACAAGGAAGAGCTGAACCGGGCAATGATGGGCTTCTATAAGGAACAGGGCGCCACCCCGATCCTCGGCTGTCTGCCCATGCTCATTCAGATGCCCATCTGGATCGCTCTGTGGAGCGGCCTGCAAAGCACCTTCGAGCTGCGGCTCTCCCCATTTCTATGGGGATTTACCTGGATCGATGACCTCTCGCAGCCGGATCGCCTTCTGGCGTTCCGCCCCATTCCGCTGCTGTTCGGATGGACAGTGGACGGGGTGAATATTCTCCCCATGCTTCTGGCCGTCGTCTTCTTCCTCCAGCAGAAGTACATGCAGCCGCCCCAGCAGGCGATGACGCCTGAGCAGGAACAGCAGCAGAAGATGATGAAGTGGATGACGTTGTTGTTCCCCCTGCTGCTTTACAACGGCCCGAGCGGCCTCAATCTGTACATCCTCACCAGCACCGGCCTGGGCATCTGGGAAAGCAAGCGGGTCCGCGCCCATCTCCAGGAGCAGGACGAACGCGAGAAGCAACAGCGCATTCTCGTTGACGCCAAGCCCACCAGAGCATCCAAGAAGTTGCACGAACAGCAACAGCAGCAGCCCCAGGCCAAGGAATCCGGATGCATGGGTGGATGGCTCGCCGAATTGCAGAAGAAGGCCGAGCATATGAAGACCGATTCTCAACGCCGGCCGAAGGGCAAATAGGCTTCGCCGTTACGGTAAAGGGCGTTGCCCCCACGCCAAGGCGGCGGCCACCGCCGTCAAGGGCTGCCCATGCTTGGTGCGCAATCGCTGCCCGCTGGCCCTGCGCTCTATGTGAACCTGGTCGCCCGAAACAAGAACCTGCTGCCGTCATCACGGCGGAAATAAGCCGCGATCGACCTCGACTATACGACATCGGTCAACTTATAGTTGCCCGACGCTTGCGCTTGCGTAAAGTGCGCAAATTGGATCGATCAGGGAGGTATGCGATGCGCCGTTCCGTTCCTATTCCGATGCATGTCCTTGCCCTCTTGCTGTGCGCGCTGCCGCTGTTCGCCGCCGAGCCCGCCACCCGGCCCGCTCCGGATATCGAGGCGCTCGTTGCCCAGCTCGGCGGTGACGACTGGCAGGCCCGCCAGAAGGCTCAGGACGGGCTGGTCGCCATGGGGCAGCCGGTTGTGGGCAGACTCCAGCGCCTGGTCCGCGAAACCAGGGATGAGGAAGTCCGCACCCGCGCTGAGACCGCACTCAAGCAAATTGAGGCCAATGACACCAGCGGCCCGACTCTCGTCACCCTGCACCTTAAGGACGCCCCGTCGCAGATCGCCATCACGGAACTCGCCAGGCAGGCGAAGATCCCCATCGCTTTGTGGCCCGGCAGCATGAACAACCGCGCCGACAAAGTCACGATCGACGTCGAGCGACAGCCCTTCTGGCTGGTCCTCCTCCAGATCTGCGACCAGACGCAGCTCAGCATCGAAACCAACTATCGCCGCGGCCAGATCACCCTCATGCAGCGAGGCGCCAAGGCCGGCTCTTCCGGCGCGCCCAGGATCATGGATGGCCCGTTCCTGGTCACTCTTAACTCCGCGCACCGCAGCCACCAGCTCGACTATGCCAGGCCCGATGAGGTGCAGAACACGTTCAACCTTCAACTCGCCGTCTACGTGGACCCCAAGGCGCGCGTGCTCCATGGGCCGACCCAGCTCAATGTCAACGCCATCCAGGATGACAAGGGCAATTCCCTGCTCCTGCCCGGAGCCAATTCCGATCATTTATCCGGAGGAAACTTCAACCAGACGTGGTTGTGGAATCTCAGCGTTCCGATCAAGTACCTCCCCGACGGCGGCCGCAGGATCGGCATGCTCCGCGGGTCGGCAAAGTTCCGCGTGGTCCGTAAGATGGACGTCTGGGAGATCAAAGACCCGCTCAAAGCGCAGAATCTGGAACGCCCGATTCCCAACGGCAAGGCGATTCTGGTGGGCGTGCAGGAGCAGGGCAACAACTACATCGTCAACGTTGTCATCGAGCAGCAGAAGCGACTGTTCAACCTCAACCCGGGCCGGTCCAACTCCATGTACGACTACTCATCGCTTTCCCGCAGCATCAAGCTTCTCGATGCCAATGACAAAGCGTGGGATTCCGGTGGCGGCGGTGGCGGCGGCGGCCCCGACCGGCTCAGCTACAACTTCCACTTCTACTCCAGCAATCCCCAGGAGCGGCCCGGTCGGCCGGCCAAAGTGATCTGGGAACTGCCCACCGAGATCAAGGAGATTGAAATCCCCGTCGAGTTCAAGGACTTCCCCGTTCCCTAGTGCCGTTTCCAGTTGACCAGTTGCGTGTTCATGATACTGCTCATGCGGCCT
>CAZMXI010000233.1:0-6140 GCA_964570205.1 uncultured Tepidisphaeraceae bacterium | reverse complement strand
TCAATGTGCAGTTCCCTCAGCCACTGCGGTAAGGATTCGCACTTGGTCCGTGGCCTGGCGAGAATGCGGGCCCGCCCCACCGTGCGCGACGAATCCTCGACCTCGCACACGTAGAATCCTTCGCTGCGCCCGAAATGCTCGCAGAACTGCCCGTCTCGGACTGGAACCGCGATGCGCATGGTTGATCATCCCTTCGCCGGATCAGAACTCGTCCGGACCGCGACCCGCCCGGCCACCACGCTCCCGGGTCGTCGCCTCATCAACTTCTTCCATCCAGCCCGACCGCGCACCTGCTCGAACGTCAAAACGAGGGGAGTACGGCTTGATGTCCAGCAGCGGGGCGCCATCCACGATGTCCGTGTCCTCCACGTGCAACACCGCACCGTCAATTCCAACGAGCCGAACAATACTCATGCCGATCGGGTTCGGGCGCACCGGCGACCGAGTCGCGAAGATACCATGCTCTTCGTCTTGCAAGAAGGGCTTGACCCGCAGTTTGGCTCCGCGCGACAGATGGAACACGTACACCAGATGCACATGCGAGAACCCCTCCAGATCCTTCAGCCCCGCGACGTACTGCGGAAACACCTCGACGCGCCCCTTAACTCCGCGCGCAAACACCGGCTGGATCGGCGTCTGGGCGGGATCCACATACGGCGAGCAAATCACGCCGATTGCCTCGAACTGAAATGTCTCCCGTACGTTCCCGTCGTGGCTCAATGGCACTCCCCGCGACCATGCCCATCGTGGTGCTGGCATACCTCGTCGGAATGTGCCAGCCGGCCGTTCAGGTAATCCAGCACAATCTGCTCCGGTTCGCTTCCGACAATCCCCACCACGGCCTCAATACCCTGCAGTTGGAGCTTGCTGACCGCGCCAGCACCCATGCCGCCGGCCAGTACCACGCTCACGCCGTGCTGCGCCAGCAATGCGGGAATCACGCTGCAACCCCCTTGCTCGGGCACCGGCATCTCCCACCGTTTGGCGATTTGCGCCGTGCCATCAACGGTTTCGAACACCAGGAACGAGGTAGACTGGCCAAAATGGCTGCTGAACCGTGGTCCGCTCATCGGTAGTGCAATTCGCATCATGCTCCCTGTCACGCTGAAATATCCCCTGTTTTTACTCTGCCGGACACGCATGGGAAAGGGCTGGCCCGGCAGACGTTTTCCTTTGGTTGAGACTCGATCTCATCGACTTGTCCCTGCGTCCTTCGTCTCTGGACGCGGCATTTTCGGCTTATCGAGCGTCACGATCCGAAACAGCCCATCGAGCGCTGCCGGCTCATCTTGTGCGAGTTCCAGGCCCGACGCCTCGACCATGGGCCGCAGGCGACGGTTGAGGTGTGTACCAAAGAAGTTGAATGCTGGCGAGATCAGTTCCATTGCCACCGAACGCGCTCCTCCCTCCGGTTGGAACTTGTCCAGGATGACCACCCGGCCGCCATCCCGAAGCACGCGTGCCGCCTCGCGAAGGCAGGCCCCGGCATCCGGCACGACCGACACGACCAAATGCAGGATCACGGCGTCAAAGCTCGCGTCGGCGAAAGTCATCGCCTGGGCATCCATCATCCGTGCATCCACCTTCAGTCCCAGCCGCCTCGCCCGGCGCCGGAGCCGCGTCAGCATGGCCGAAGTCAGATCGACCGCCGTAACCTCCAGGTTCGACGGAAGCAGAGGCAGGTCCAGTCCGGTTCCCGCACCGACGATCAGCACACGTTCGCCCGGCTGGAGCGACAGTTTCCGGATCGACCGCCGGCGCAGGAGCGTGAAGGGCCACGCAAACAGGTCATACACCGGCGCCCACAGCGTATAGACCCATCGTCTTGGCTCGGCATTCTCAGGCATTGCTATGCGATCTCTGTACGGAGCATGTTGCTGCGAAGCGACACCTTATCGCATCCGGGCTTTACCGCCGCAGCCTTCGCGCTCTACCATACCATGCCGCGACCAGGTTCGCGGGCATGTTTCATTGTCGAGGAGCATTATGCCAGATCTCGTGCGCCAGAGCTTCTCTATCGAAGGCTCGCTGTGGGACAAGCTTGAGGACCTGGTCAAGTCCGCCGGCTACACGAACCGCTCGGAGTTTTTGCGCGACCTGATTCGCGAGAAGCTGGTCGAGCAGGAATGGCACAAGGGCGGCCACGAGGTCGTGGGCACCATCACGCTCATCTACGACCATCATGCCCGCCTGCTCGGCGACAAGCTCACCGACATCCAGCACGATCACCATGAGGCGATCCTTGCCACAACGCACGTCCATCTGGACCATGACATGTGTGCGGAGATGATCATGATGCGCGGCGAGCCCGACAGAATCCGGGGTGTCGCCGACCGCATCCGGCAGCAGAAAGGCGTGCTTCACGCGTCACTGTCGATCAGTTCCACCGGCCGATCATTGCGCTGAACGCCGCTTTCGCCGACAGCCGGGCCGGCCTGGGTATGCCATGGCGCGGCCTTTCGGAGCCACCGTCCAATGGCAGCCGCGATCGCAACCAGCAGCGTTGCAAGCAGCACGGTGGTCGCACCCGTTGGCAGATCCGTCATCGCTGCAATCAGAAATCCGCCCAGCCCACAGCCCGCCCCGACAGCGGCCGCCAGCATCAGCGATGGGCGATGTCCCTTGACCAGTTGAAACGCCGCCACTGCCGGGCTCGTCAACAGGCTGTAGATCATCAGCCCCCCCACCGTCTGGAAGTTCACCGTTAGCACCACGCTGGTCAGAATCAGAAACCCTGTCCAGACCAGGGTCGTATGGATTCCCGCGGCCGAGGCCTGCAGTCGGCAGAACAGGATCGCCCGCATCTCCTTACCAAACAACAGGATAAAGACGAGCACCGCCAGACCGCCAACGCCCATCAGCCGCACATCGGTCCAACGGCAGAACGCGAGGCTGCCCCACAGGAGACTGCGCACCTCGTTGTCCGATCGCCCGAGGACCGCGAACAGACCGATTCCCAAAAACGACAATCCCATGGACAACGAGAACAGCACTCCAAGCAGCACATTGCTGTCCATACGGATGCGATCCGGGCTCAGGAGTCCCAGCAGCAGAGCCGCCGCCAGAGCTGCACCAAGGGCCGGAAGCAGCAACATTTGGCCCTGCAGGCCCGCCAAGGCCCCGAAGACTCCTCCGGCCAACGCCGCATGCGACACGAAGACCCCCAGAAAGGGCATCCGCATGCCCACGATATACACACCCATCGCGCCGCTGCTCGCACCCGCCAATGCGCCACCCAGCATCACCGGAAGCCAGAACAGCAGATCGCTCATTTCCACCCCTCCGCCTCCGGCAGCACCGCGTGGCGCCCCGAGCGGTGCAGAACACAAAGCCCCGGCCCATAAAGCGACCGCACGCGTGGCGCCGTCAACGCCTCCTCGGGCGTTCCGACGGCCTCGATACTGCCCCTGTTCAGGATCAGCACGCGCCGGCATGCCGGGGGCAGCACTTCAACCTCATGGCATACCAGCACGATTCCCAGATTCAGAATATGGTGCAGGCGATCAATCGTCTGAACCATCTGCTCGCGAGCGCCCACATCCAGATGCGCTGAAGGCTCATCCAACAGAAGAAGTTCCGGCCGTTGAACCATCGCGCGGGCCAATAGAGCCTTGCGTTGCTCGCCGCCGGATGTCTGTGCATACGCCTGGTGCGCCACACGCGACAGGCCCATGCGTTCTATCCAGTCATCCACGATCGACCAGTCCTGCCGATCCAGCGGCCGCAGCAGTCCCCGAATGCCGCCCCGACCAATCGCCACCACCTCGCGCACCGTAACCGGCAGCTCGCCTGCAACAGCCAGCATCTGCGGCACATAGCCGATGCGGCACCGAAGGCGAGTAATGCCGAAACCCCCCAGCCGGTCCAGCCGCTCGCCCAGCACGCTCACCTGCCCTGCCGAAGGGCGCTGATACCCGGCACAGACCCGCAGCAAGGTGCTTTTGCCCGCGCCGTTCGGCCCAAGCACCGCCAGCACCTCGCCAGCCGCAACGCACAGGCGGTCCACGTCCAGCACGCGACGGCCACCCAGGTTGACGCGCAGACCCTCAATCCGGATCAGTTCATCACAGGTCATGGCATGCCCGCCAGCAAACGGCGCACGTTCTCCTCAAGCAATCCGTCGAAGTCCGGCTGGCTGGGACCAATATCCGGGAAATTGTCGAAGATCACTAACCTGGCTCCGAGGCGATCAGCGATGGACTCGGGCAGTTGGGTACCCTCAGGCCGGTTTGCGATCACCAATCGACATCCGGCCTGCCGTGCCAGGCTCAGCGCCTGGTCCACCTGCGCAACCGACGCCACGTCGCTTGCCCCGATGGTCGCCACCACCCGAAGGCCCAGCCACCGGCAGAATCCAGCTTGCCTCCCGCTGACAATCGCTGGGGTGTCGTGCAGCCCCGAATCAGCAAGCACTTTGCGCAGAGTCTCTTCGCGGGCCCGCACACGGCGCTGTATCTCGTCAAGCCGCGATTCAGCCGTCGGCCGTGCGAGCAGTCCCACCCGCGTCAGTGCTTCGGCAACCTGTTTGCAGACCGCAAGATAGGTCGCCGGCTCGCACATCCCGCCCGTGGGCGTCACCGACGCAACTTCGAGCGACTCGACATTCTCCACCTGCCGATCCAATGACGCCTGGAAATCGAATCGGAGCATCACCCGACACCCCCGCAACCGCTGGACCTGGCTCGGGCGGATGTCGAAGTGGCCAGGGCACATGCCGGGCTCGGCCAGGCGTATCACGGCCGCGCCCGGCCCGAGCAGATCTCGCGCAGCACACTCCAGATACGAGTTGCTGGCCGCCATCTGCACAACGGGCTCACTCTCCACCTGGTCGCGGTCGCAGCTCGCCATCGCGATCAGCGTCAGCCCAACCATCCATCCGGCTATGTTGCGACGACACATCATGGACTTGTGTGCATCCTTCCCTGACGATCCTGAAAATGCACGATCACTCCCGTATCACCCGAACCGCGGCACCAGAAGCGGCTCGGAACTGGCGCTCGCCCAGGCGTATCCAAGAATTTTGGCGATGCCGCCGACGGCCCGATGCTCCACACCGCATATCGCACGGGACTCTCCGTCACGTTCGAGTAATACCGCCCCGCGACACCGTCGCAGTTTGGGAAGCTGTCCGGCACCCAGATCGTCGCCGCATCCGAAATCAGCGTCGATTCGTTGACGATCGCAGCCCCCACCGCCCGGTACTTGTACGTATCTTCGGGGCGAAACACATCGGCCATTTTCGTGACCAGGCCGACGGCGGTGATCTGCCCCGGAAGGTATCTGCCTTCAGCCAATTCCTGCGGCAGCTCATACTCCGTCCGGCTGCTGCATGAGAATCGCGTGGGCGGCAGTTGCTTGTGATGGTCCTGCTGATACATCAGCAGCGCCGTCGTGATGCCGCGCAATTCGGCATGCGCTTTCACGATCTGGGATGCCACGCGCGCCCGCGCCAGCGACGGCAACAGCATTCCCATCAGCACCGCGATGATGCCGATCACCACCAGCACTTCGACCAACGTAAAGGCACGGCAGAGGATCGGCTGCTTTGTGCTCAGCCCGCCGGCACCGCACGGATGCTCCATTCGGCTCTTCATGCTGCTTTCCGCCACGGCCGCCGAACCAGCGATATCACGCCCATGGCCACCACCGTCAACGCCGCCGGCTCCGGCACCGCCGTGAAATCCGCGGCGTTCATCGCCAGCAGCCGATAGCCGCCGTCATGGGGCACGTCGCCGTCCGCCTGGTCGAGAATGCCCACAACGTCGAACCAACCGGCCGGCGCTGGCGTCATCTCGAAGCTTGGGTTCAAACCGAGGTGAATGCCCAGTGTCCGGCCGGTTTCATCCTCCAGCATCAGCTCGGCATCGGTTCCCCACGCCGCAATGCTGTCCGCCGTGAACCGCACGTGATTCAGTTCCACGCGGGTTGCCTGGTAATGCTCAGGCCCATCAATACGGGCAGGATCGAAGATGAATACGTCGGCCGGGTCCTTCAGGTCGCTCAGGACCAGCGCGGCCGGCGTCGGAAGCCCAAAACCACGCTGAAGAACCACCACCTCGAAGTCGTTCGCGGCAATGATGCTGTGCGCCTCATTAATGTTCCGCTTGCCTCCATAAAACACGCCGATCCGGGCCCGCACC
>CAZMXI010000232.1:0-6204 GCA_964570205.1 uncultured Tepidisphaeraceae bacterium | reverse complement strand
AGGTCTTTGGGCTTCTGGTCCCAGCCGTAGTAACCGGCGAACTCGACGCCGTCGTAGCCCATCTTGCCAACCTGCTGGAGCACGCCGGGCAAGTCCTTTTCTGCAACCGTCCGAACCGAGTAGAGCTGCAATCCGATCGGGATCTTCTTCTTGACGTCGGCTCCCTCCAGCGCCGGACCGGCAAGGCAGATCGCGGCCGCCCCAGCGCCCATCTTCAAAACGTTACGACGAGAAATGGTCATACAAGCCTCCGTAAGTGTATTGCGTTGCCAGGAAAACCACGCCGAGCATACCGACGGGCTGCCGTCCCTGCCAGCAGAGCGGGTGGGCCGTGCAACAACTTGCCTGATGTCCGAGCCGATGCCTGATCCGTTCGTCGCTGGTCGCGGCAGACTGCGTGGCTTCCTATAATTCACCCTATGACGAATAGCCCTCTGGGATTCGGCAACTCATCCCGGGCGCAGGTTCCCCTAAGTCCTGGAATCGAGCGGGTCGTCGTGCAGAAGCCGCTGCATCGCGTGCTGCGCTTCCTCGGCCGCTCGATCGACGAGCTGTGCAACGACCCGATCATCAAGAACCAGGTCTACGGCTATTACAAGCTGCACCGGCAGATCCAGCGGCGTGGTGAGATTTTCGAATTGGAGCGAACGTGGAACGCGCTGGGAATGCGGTATTAGTCGCAACAACGAAGGGAGTCACACAGCATGCCTCATCCAGTTGCCGTAATCACTGGGGCCGGCCGGGGCATTGGCCGGGCTGTTGCCATCGAACTGGGGCGTTGCGGCTATCGTCTGGGTCTCGCCGCTCGGACCCAGGACGAGCTGGCTGAGACCGCCCGGCAGGCCGGCGGGGAGATGTGCCTCTCAACCGATGTTGCCGATCCCGTACAGACCGGCGCCTTAATCGACCAGATCCATCATCGGTTCGGCCGGGTAGATGCACTTGTCCATGCGGCAGGTCTTGCTCCCGCCCTGCCCGTGGATCAGATGAGCATTGACCAGTGGCGGCAAGTGATCGAAGTGAATCTCTCATCCGCATTCTATCTGAGCCGGGCGGTCTGGCCGATGATGAAACAGCAGCATGGGGGCGTGATCGTGTTTGTTTCATCGTTCGCCAGCCGCGATCCGTTTCCGGGTTTCGCGGCCTATGGTGCTGCCAAGGCGGGACTTAACGTCTTGGCGATGTCCCTGGCGCGCGAGGGACATCCGCATGGCATCCGTGTGCACACTGTGGCCCCAAGTGCGGTTGAGACGCAGATGTTCCGGCAGTTGCGCACCCTTGATGAATGGCCGACGTCAAAGACGCTTGACCCGGCAGACGTTGCCCAGGTCATCACCCGCTGCGTGACCGGTGAATTGCGGCACACGAGCGGGGAAGTTATCTTCCTTTCCCGAACGGTCTGACGGCTGCGGTTCGGCGCGGGTCAGGCGGCTCCGGAGAAGCCGTAAGTGACCGCCCTGCAACTTTTTCCGATCTGCAACATGGTTGTACTGGTGCCGCCTGTCCGGGAACTTCCCAAGCCGGCCGGCGTCTGAAGCAGGCAAGCCTTTATCGGGAGACCATATGCGCGCAAGGAGATTTGTGTTGGCGGGTGCGGTTCTTGTGGCGGCTGCGCTGGCGCTGACGGAGGCGCGGGCGCAGCTTTTCCGCCGGGCTGTCGGGGCCGTTGGGGCGGGCGGCGCTGCGGGCAGCGTGAACCTGCCATACACGGTCAACGACAACCAGGGGAACCAGTGGATTTGGTATGGTCAGTACGGCCAATTCCAGCAGCAGGGCAACTGGCCCGTCTACAGCCAGGGTGCGATGTTGCAGATCAATGGCGCCTATCCGCAGATACGCAATAATCAGGCGAGGATTGACGACAAGACCGGCGAGCTTGTTTTTGAGAACCTTCAGGTTAACAACATCAATATCACGCGAAGGGTTCTGATCAATAAGGAAGAGGGCTACCTGCGCTATGTGGATATCCTCAAGAACCCCCAGAACGCCGAGGCCAACGTCAATCTGGTGCTGTCTGCGCACACCAACTACGGCGTGCAGATGGCCAATGTTCTGAGCGATCCGAAGAAGAAAGACCAGACCATCGCATGGGTGGCACAGACTCACGCGAATAACCGCTGTGTGTTCGAGATGTTCGCCGGCAAGGGATCGAAGCTGACCCCGAACGTTAATTATGCCCAGGGCAACAACTCCGTCCAGGCGAACTTCAACGTGAAGCTCGCCGCGGGCAAGGAGATTGCCCTCATGCACTTCCACGGCACCACGAACAACCTGGATTCGGCACAGAAGTTCGTCAATGACATGAAGGAATCGAAGGTGATGGCCACCATTCCCTCGGCCATCCGCAAGCTCATCGTCAACTTCCGCGGCGGCGAGAATTTCATCGGCGAGATCGAGATCCTTCGCGGTGATATTCTGGATGTCGTTGAGTTGCGCAGCGGCGACCAGCTAAAGGGTACGCTCAAGGAGAAAGCATTCCGGCTCCAGAGCTTTTATGGTGCTGTCGACCTGCCCGTGGACAAGGTGATCGCCATGATCAGCCTCGGCGAGTTCCGCCCCCGCCATCTGGTCGTGACGGCCGACGGCGAGATTTTCGGCGGCAAGCTGGAGCGAGACGTCGTTGCCCTGGAGCTGTCCAGCGGCCAGCTTACCGAGATTCCGCTGAGCCAGATCACGCGGGTTGGCTACCGCAAGCGAGCCGGCGAAGTGGATGAATGGACCTTCACGAAGCCGATGGTCCTGATGCGCACCGGCGATCGCATCTGCCTTCAGATGCCGTTAACCGACGTGGCCATCGCCACGCGCTATGGTGTTTTGCAGCTCAAGCCTCAGGTTATCGCCGCCATCGATTTTCAGACTGAAGAACATGGTGTGCACGACATTTACCTGACCGATGGCAGCAAGTTTGCGGGACTGGTTACCGCCGCTGAGTTCCAGATGAAGCTTGCGGGCGAAGGCCCGGAGCAGAACGTCAAGTTCCCCTCGAGCAGCATCCGCAGGCTGCAGTTCTCGCCGCCGCCGGAAGGTTCCGACGATGAACAGGCCACGCTGACCCTGATGAATGAAGACCAGCTCGTGGGCATGCTGGTTGGCACGCTCAAACTCGACACCGCGTTCAGCACCATCACGATCAACGCCGGCGAGGTCAAGCGGCTGGTGAAGACCGTGGGCGCGCCGTCGGATGTGCAGGTGACTCTGTGGGATGAGACTACCGTGAGCGGTCAGCTTCAGGAGCAGGAACTGGTCTGCCAGACCAGGGCCGGAGTCGAACTGAGGGTGCCGGTTGCCCTCATGGTCGAGTACCAGCAGCCCCGCCCGCTGCCGTCGGGCGCTGTGGTGGAGAACATCAAGAAGCTCGTCGGCGAGCTCAACGCCGATGACTGGAAGCAGCGAGATGCTGCCCAGGAGAAGCTGATCGCGATGGGGCCGGTCATCATCGCGACACTGAAGGAAATGCGCCCCGGCCAGACCCCCGAGGCGCAGCAACGGATTGACCTCATTCTCAAGCAGGTTGAGAAGGACGCCAAGGCCCGGCCGGCCGCCGGCGCCAGGGCGAATCCGGCCGCACCGGGCGGGGCTGTTGACGTGGCCGTCCCGGCCCCGCAGATCATGTTGAACAAGTGGTAGCAGGCGTTTCTCACACCGCGCAGGCAACCGAACCCGGGAACCGGCTTCCACGGGATTCGTTTCGATGCCCTTGCTTCACCGTTCAGGCCGTTGCGGCGGGCCCGTTGCCGTCGTTGACGATGTGCGCAAACCGCTCGACTGTCTGTTCGAGGTGCCTGGCTCCTGATGTGCGGAACATGATGTCCAGGGCCTGCTCCAGGCTATCGAGCTCGGCCTTGGTGATCATAACGCAGGTCTCGCCATCGCAGTTGGTGACTTCGATTCGGCCTTTGTCCTTGGCTACCTGACAAAGCAGCTTCAGCATATCGGCTTGCAGCGTGGCGGCATCCAGTGTTTGGAACGAATGTGTATCCGACATGAGAGTTGCACTCCCGGCATTTCCGTCAGCAAATGTGGTGCTATGAGTCATATGGCGGGGCGGGTTCCTTGGTTCGATTGGGATGTCGAAGACGCGGGATTCTGGATATCGGCCAGAAACAGTACGCTATTGTGAAGCCAGCTTGGCCGCCGATTGCTGCGTCGCCCGCCCAGTGATCTGGTCGAACAGTGCGGCGGTGGAGGTCAGGATGCCGGCCGCCGCCGCGAGGTGTGCCATGCCCAGCCAGAGAACATGGGACATGAACGTGGCGAGTGACACCCAGCCGTTCACCGGCATCCAGATGCCATCTCTTCTGGCGAAGTAGGAGCCGTATCCGTATTCGCGCAGCGGCAGGCTGTCCAAGGCGGAGGCCATATAGACATAGGGCGCGTAGAGGCCAACGTATTCCGACGCTTCCTCACCCGCATGGCCAATCAACTCGCCGGCGATGGCGAGCACGATGGCCGCGACTCCGTAGATCAGCACGGGGCCGAGCACGTTGACGATGACGGCGAAAGTGACCGTCTTGAGCCGCAGTGACAGGAACAGCCCCGTGGCAAGCCACAGGACGTTGGTGGTGATCGTAAGCCAGAGGACAGTGAAGAGGGCGCGGTAATCCACCACACCAAAGAGCGTGAAAAGGGTGAAATGGACCACAATCAGACTGGTGGGCCAGAGCAAGCGTCGGCCGAGACCGGCTGCCTTTCCCCAGACGATCTGCCTGCCGCTCAGCGGGGTTGCCAGGAGCAAGGTCCAGGTGTCGCTTTCCTTCTCGTGAGCGATGGCGGTGGCGGATAGGACACAAATCAGCAGCGTATACAGGCCGCAGAAGATCACGGCGAAGCCGATCTGGCTCTCGCTGTCGTCGAGGCCGTCGGCGGCGCCCAGAAGCAGGTAGAGGATGAGCATCGCCCCGATCACCAGGAAGCTGCCGAGCACCCGCTGCCAGATTCTGTTCAGGAGTGGTCGACGCAACTCTCGCCACAGAACCGGGTTATCGGAGACTTCTCGCTGCCCCGGGCCGCAGGACGCAGGTTGGAGCGAGGGGATGGCGGAGAGCGGCGGGGGGGCGGCGGCATCGGCGGGGATGCGGGGGATCGATGCGATCATGTCGCGAATTGGCGTGGCGGCCTGGCGTGCGCCTTCGTTTTCCTTTGTGGCCATGCGGCGGAGGATGGCCGCACAGAGGAAGACCAGCGCCATTCCCGCGGCGAAGTAGGCCAAAGCGCACCAGTGCCACGGCAGGACGCCGGCCGGCGGGCGTTCGGGGATGACCAGAACAGCGACGGAGAATGTGGGGTGGGCGACGGAGCCGAGGCTCATGACAAAGCGGTCCAAGCCGCGCAGCTCCAGGACTTCGAAGAGGAACAGTGCGCCCATGAGCGGCGCGAGAAACCAGAGGGCGAAGAGGAAGGCGTAGGAAAGAAGGATGACCGCATAGGCACGGTTCATGAGGGTGGAGAAGATGAGCCCGATGGCCGCGGTAAAGACGACGGTGGCGACGCAGAGGCAGATGAGGCCGAACATCTGGCCGATTTCGACGCCGCCAAGCAGTCGCACGACGGCGAGGACGGGGAGGCTGAGGCCGATGAGGGTGAGGGCGATGAGCAGCCTTGCGAACAGCTTGCCCGAGACCACCTGCCAAGCGGTGAGGGGGGTCATGAGGAGGACGGGAAGGGTCTTGCGGAGCCTTTCGGAGTTGATGGCGGTGGCGGTGAGGACGGGCCCGACGAGGGCCATGGCGAACCAGGTGAAGAAGCCGAAGGCGGCGAAGAAGATCGCGCCCATTTCGGCGTTGCGCTGCTGCTGCTGGGCGACGCCGCCGTACCTGCGCATGGCGGTGGTGCTGACGTGCATGAGGAGGAGGATCAGGAGCAGGCCGCCGAGGTAGGCGAAGCGGAGGACGTGGGTGCGTTTTCGGCGTGCGGTGGCGCGCATCTCCATGCCGACGATGGGCCCGAGCGGGCTCATAGCGCGAAGGCGCGCGAAGAAACTCCCCATGCTGACCTTTCCCGGGCCGATAGGCCCAATCATGAGCAGCGATCCACGGGGCATTGTTACGCGCGGATGGTGGGTGCGTCCAGCACGACATTCCGGGGGGCGTATGGGTCGGTTTGGGCGTGCTCTCTTCCGCGAAAGACACAATACGAGCCTCGCGCTGGGGTTCGGGTCCACGACCGTTCCTGCGTCGGCTTCAACCGGCCGCTTGGAGTAGCTTG
>CAZMXI010000231.1:0-6209 GCA_964570205.1 uncultured Tepidisphaeraceae bacterium | reverse complement strand
ATGTCGTCAAAAACTTCGCCTCCAACCCTTGACTTCAAACACAGTCGCTTCGTGGATGAACCGAAAGGCCCCCATGTCCGAACACCCCTTCGACCTCATCGTCATCGGCGCTGGCCCCGGCGGCTATGTCGCCGCCATCCGCGCTGCCCAGCTCGGCATGGGCGTCGCCTGCATCGACAAGCAATACCTCGGCGGCGCCTGCCTCAACGTCGGCTGCATCCCCAGCAAGGCCCTGCTCGACTCTTCCGAACGCTATTTCGAGCTGCGCCGCGGCCTCGACCGCCACGGCATCAACGTCGGCGATGTCTCCCTCGACCTGCCCGCCATGATCGCCCGCAAGGATGAAGTCGTTAAGTCCCTCACCACCGGCGTTGGCTTCCTCTTTAAGAAGAACAAGGTTGAATATATCCAGGGCGCTGCCCGCATCGTCTCCCCCAAAAGCGTCGAGGTCGCGACCAGCGATGGCAAGGCCACCATCCAGGCCCAGCGCATCCTCATCGCCACCGGCAGCGCGCCGATCGAGATTCCCTCCCTCCCGTTTGATGGCCAGTTCATCCTCTCCTCCACCGAAGCCCTGGATCTGAAAGAAGCCCCCCAGCGCCTTATCGTTGTCGGCGGCGGCTACATCGGCGTCGAGCTCGGCAGCGTCTGGAACCGCCTCGGCAGCGATGTGCTGGTCCTCGAATTCCTCGATCGCGCCCTCGCCGGCATGGACAAGGAACTCACCGGCCAGCTCCAGCGCATCCTCGAAAAACAGGGCCTCAAGTTCCGCTTCAAGACCATGGCCGAATCCGCCAAAATCGCCGATGGCAAGGTCCACCTCACCTTCGCCAGCGGCAACGACCGCGGCACCGAAGTGGTTGACAAGGTCCTCGTCGCCGTCGGCCGCCGGCCATTTACCCAAGGCCTCGGCCTGGAGGAACTGGGCATCGAAACCGACAAAAAGGGCTTCATCACCGTCGATCAGCACTTCGCCACCAACATCCCCGGCATCTACGCCATCGGCGATGTCATCGGCGGCCTGATGCTCGCCCACAAGGCCGAGGAAGAGGCCGTCGCCGCCGTCGAGATGATGGCCGGCCACTCCGGCCACGTGAATTACCCCGCCTGCCCGGCCGTCGTCTACACCCACCCCGAGCTCGCCCAGGTCGGCCTTACCGAAGAAGATGCCGCCCGCCGCGGCCCCGTCAAGGTCGGCAAGTTCCCCATGATCGCCAACGGCCGGGCCAAGGGCATGGCCGAAACCGAAGGCCTCGTGAAAATCATCGCCGACGCCCAAACCGACCGCATCCTCGGCGTCCACATCCTCGCCGCCCACGCCTCCGACATGATCGCCGAAGCCACCATCGCCATGGAATTCGCCGCCAGCGCTGAGGACCTCGCCAGATCCTTCCACGCCCACCCGACATTGCCGGAAGCGGTAAAGGAGGCGGCGCTGGCGGTGGAGAGAAGGGCGATACATGCGTGATCTGCCGCAGTAACACATATGCGGGCAGCATAGCGCGAGCAACTCTCTGCGATCCGGCGGACCTCCAAGAAGTGAATTTGTGGGGGCGGCGGTTAGTAGTGCTTGGCCGGGCAGGTACTTGTCGGCCGCATTGCTTTTCTCGCGGAATGGGGCAGAATCTGCAGGGAGATTTCTAGGTTGATTTGAATTCACTTATAAGTTAAAGTTCTCATGCCAGACGTGTATGAGTTCCCAACTTCGCCGGGATCGTACACCCGCGTGTGGATCACGCAGGCCGCCATCGATGCGATTTCTGCTCATCCGGATGCCAAGAAGCTACTTCTCAAGCTCAAGCATAGGGCGGTACCAGGATTGCACAAGTTTGAGCCTGAGGTGGTGAGGCACGAATGGGATGGCGTCTACAGAATTGGAGAAAGGGACAATCTATTCCGAATGTTAGGGTTTTACGAAACCGACGATAAGAGGTCATTCATTATCGTTGAGACAATGACGAAACACGGGAAGTCTCTGCGTAGTACCGAGAGGGCTACAATAGATGCCGTGGCAGCAGTGAAGAGGAATGGAGACTGGAGAAGGGTGACTAACGATGGCAACTATCCGAGATTTGCAGCGGATCGTTGACTCTTTCTTAGACGAGCCAGAGAGCGCAGGATACGAACTGCGACTTAACCTTTCCGAACTCATCGTCGAAGGCATGCACCGTCGCGACTGGTCGCAGCGACAGTTGGCAGAAGCGGCAGGCGTCAAGGAGTCATATATTACGCGGCTAATTCATGCCGATGCGAATTGCACGTTTGAGTCGGCCGGAAATGTCCTATTCGCGCTGGGCATCAGGGCAAAGCTCGGAGAGGTGACTCTGCCGACGACTTCAATCGCAGGGGTAACATACCTTACAAACGAGGCCGGTCATGGCACGATCAAAGAAATCAAAGGGTCTGGCGTCCCCTCAAGATACAAGGCAATCAGCGTCGTTGGAACGAGTTCCAAGATCAGAACCGCGTCCTGATCGTTCGATCGCCGTAAATACGGAGAAACTGCCAAGGTCCGACAACCCAGCGCTTCCGACGATTTGGGTGGATACCGTTCACACTCTTGTCCGGGAAGACCCTCAAGTAGTAATGATGCGGTTCTACACATCTACCCCAGAAATGGTGATGGAGGCATGCAGGATTCAGCTTCCCACCAGATTGCTGCGTAGTGTGCTCAGGACTTTAGCGAAGGCCCTCAATTACTATCCCACGCGAGAGGAAGCGGGGAAAGAAGAGCCCAAATAGACTCTCTGGCAGGATGCCAGCAACCGACGTTCCGCCAGGTCGGACTTGCGGATCACGAAACTCAATCCGCCGCAGTCGCCCACCACCGGCCGCAGCACGTCATTCTTGGTGATCGAAAGAAGAAAGGTCCACGTCGCGGCAGCGCGACGTTCAGACTGCTCTATTTGCTGGCGGTAAGCTTCGTATCCAAATCCCTCCGGCACCATCGCCGGCCCGCCGAACCGGCTCCCCATCAGCTCCGCTTCCGATCCTTGTCAACCCGCAGCCAGATCGAACGCTGCAGCAGCGCATCATACGCCGATACATCCCCTCCCACCGCCTCGCCCAATCGCGCCAGCATAATGTCATCAACCGGCGAAACGGAAGCGAGCTCTGGAGGCGTCCAACTCGCCAGGGATAGCCGGCCGGGTATGCGACGAATGATCGCCGGGGGCGGCAGAGACCTTCTCCCGCCCCCACCCATGAACTCCCGCAAGATCATTCCGAGCATTCCCCCATGCCTCAGAAAACGCAACTATCCGATAATCCGAGTGCGTAAGGCACCCGCACTCGTTCTCCAGTTCAGGCTGAACCAGCACACATGAATCAGCTTGCCTCCGACCACCTCGGCCACCACCGCGTTGGTCAGGAAGAACGCCGCCAACGCCAGCAAGAGAAAGTCCTTGCGCGCCTGAAATATGGTCAATCGATCAGAATGGAGCATGGGATGCCGTTCTCCAGATGCCGTCGCCGGCGGCGAATGGACTGCTGTAGTTTAGGCCGCCGTGCCCCGCGTGACAAAAGTCCCGCCGCGCGGGCCTGGCCGACGCCCGGCAAGAACGTGCCACTTGCCCCGGCGGCTCCCTCTGGTATACAGTACCACCATGCGGCAACGGCGCGCCGTTCACTTTCTGGTGGTTCTGCTGGTGCAGATGGCGCTCGGGCTGATCGTCCCGGCCCACCATCATGGCGCGCGTGCTCAGGCGGGGCAGGTCTCCGCCCAAACCTGTCCCGATCAACACCACGACCATCCGGCGCCTGCTTCATCCCACAAAGAGGGCTGCGTTATCTGCATGTTGGCGCAGGGGCTCTCCACCCCGCCCCAGTACAGTGCCGAACTTCAGAAACTCGACCTGCTCGATCTGCAGGCTTGGCCCGAGCCGTTCATCTTGGAAGCCTCAGCTCCGACCCTTCCTTTCTTCGGCCGAGCCCCTCCAACCTTAGCCTGATTCCGCATGTGACCCGGCAATCCTGCCGCGTCCGGTGCTGCGCGCCGGGCTCAGCGTCTGTCTCGTCTCTGCCGGGCATGAGCCTGACCCGAATCCAACCGATACCCTCGGCCTCGCCGTGTGCGCGGCCGGCGGAAAAGGCTGAACATGAAAAGACGACCCGGCTTTACGCTGGTCGAGCTGCTGGTGGTGATTGGCATCATCGCCCTGCTCATCAGCATCCTTCTGCCCGCGCTGACCAAAGCCCGGCAGACCGCCGATCGAACCAAGTGTCTGAGCAACATGCGCAACCTGCAGCTTGCGCACTGGATGTACGCCAATGACAACCACGGCTACCTCATCCAGGCCGGCCTCTCCCACGGCGGTGCCCATGCCCATGAGGAAGTGGCCTGGCTCAACACGCTGCAACAGTACTACTCTAACAAGCTGCTGGTGCGATGCCCGGCCGACGAAAGCGCCCACTGGGATACGCCCGTCACCGGGGATCACTACCGCCGCACCAGTTACGGCATCAACGAGTTCCTCGATCGCGACCTGTGCCCGTGGGGCGGGCCCTATGTGAAGATCACACAGATTCGGCACACCTCGGCCACAATCCAGTTCCTGGAAATGGCCGAGACCGGCAGTTTTGCCGCCTCCGACCACCCTCACGTCGATCTTTGGGTCGGCAACATCCCCGCCAAGGCCGGCCAGCACCTGGAGATCCACCAGCACGGTGGCCCGCCGCGGGATTGGAGCGCGGTCGCCAATTACGGCTTCCTGGATGGCCACGCCGAAACGCTGCGCTTTCGCGATGCCTTCCAGAGTCGTGAGATCAACAAGTTCGACCCGGCCGTCGCCCAGTGACGCCCTGAGTGAAGACAACACCTGATTCGACTGAAGGAGATACCCATGAGAGTGAAACACCTGATTGCTCTGATCATCGTCTCGTGCATCTGCACCGGCCCGGCCGCGCTCGCCCAGGAGCACGGCCATATGGACATCGCGCCGTTCCTGGTCGATGGCAGTCTGTTGACCGGCGGCTATGACCATTCCGGCAACAGCTACGCCCCGACTATCCGCGTATTCGGCTACGAGTTCGGCGAAGACCCGGCCGATCCGTTCAACGCCGGCGACCCCGGCATCAATCAGGGCGCCGGCATCGGCGGTTTGGCGCAAGGCGCTGTGCTGCGGTTCAACATCGCCAGCGGCCTGCGCTACTGGGATGGCGCTGGCCCAATTGAGTTTGGCTCGCCGGGCGATGCGGTGATCGGCCTGACGCTGGGCCTGACCCAGCGCACACTCACCGGCGACACCGCTTGGCAGGAGGGGGGCCTGGTCCAGACGGTGACCTCCGGCGGCGTGGTCCACAAGCACATGACCACGAGCCTCTACGCCTCGGCCGGCGCCGCGAACGTAGCGGGCATGCCTGGCTACGTCGAACCCCCGCAAGGCATCTACGCCTTCGCCCTGGAGTTCACGCTGGCGCACGATGGTCAGACCTTCACGTCGGACCCGGCTTGGATCATCTTCAACAACGGCCTGGATGAGATGCAGCACGAGTCCGCGATGGATTCCGTGGCTTCGACGCTGGTTCCTGAACCAACGGGGGTGTTGCTCGTGGGTGCGAGCGCTCTGCTGTTGATGGGCAGGAGACGCATCGCGTGATAAGCGGGCATAGGAGGTGGAAGCGAAGCGGGCGAGCCTTCGGGCTCGCCCGCGACGTTCATTCATCGTGTGGACTCGGTCCCTACGCCGACTCGCGGCGTCGTTCGGGCTTGATTGCGAAGAGGTCGGCCTTGCGCTCGACGATCTCCTCGGTGATGACGTACTTGCCGCCCTGTTGCTGCTCGGGGAGCTGGTACATCACGTTGAGCATCAGTTCCTCGCACACGGCTCGCAAAGCCCTGGCGCCGGTGTCGCGTTTCAAGGCCTTCAGGGCGATCGCCTTCAGCGCGCCGGGCGTGAATTCCAGTTCGCTGCCTTCCAGTTGGAAGAACTTCTGGTACTGCTTGACCACCGCGTTCTTCGGCTGGGTCAGGATGTTCATTAACACGGCTTCATCCAGCGGATCGAGCGTTGCCAGCAGCGGCAGCCGGCCGACGAACTCGGGGATCATGCCGAACTCGATCAGGTCTTCCGGCTGGCACTCGGCCAGCACGTGCGCCCGCTCGTCGGCCGATTCCATGTCCTGCTGCTCCGACCCGAAGCCGATCTGTCGCTTGCCCAGACGCTTGCGGATGATGTCCTGAATGCTCTCGGGCAGCTGCGATACGTTTT
>CAZMXI010000230.1:0-6234 GCA_964570205.1 uncultured Tepidisphaeraceae bacterium | reverse complement strand
ATCCCGCACAGGTGCAGGTGGCCCCCGTGGCCTCGACCGTCGAGCTCGTGGACCAGTCCGTCTATTTCGTCGAAAAAGCCAACAAACCGGCCCTTCTCCAGCGCTACGTGAGCGGCAGTTCCGTCGCCAGGGCGCTTGTCTTCACCCGCACTAAGCACGGCGCCGACAAAGTCGCCCGCAAGCTCATGCTCGGCGGCATCTCCGCGGCCGCCATTCACGGCAACAAGAGCCAGAACGCCCGCCGCCGCGCCATGGACCAGTTCAGCTCCGGCCGGATCATGGTCCTGGTGGCCAGTGACATCGCCGCACGCGGCCTCGACATCGACGGCATCTCCCATGTGATCAACTACGATGTGCCCAACGTGCCGGAGACTTACGTCCACCGCATCGGCCGCACAGCATGAGCCGGGGCTTCAGGCATCGCCGTCAGCTTCTGCGACCGCGAAGAGAAGCCCTATCTGAAAGCCATCGAAAGGCTCACGCGCCTCGTGATTCGCGTGCGCGACGATCAACCCCAGATCACCACGACGCCCGCGCCGCGATCGCTTGAACTCTCGCACGCCCGCACCGTACAGCGCGAAGAAATGCCGCGAGCAGCCAGCGCGTCTGCGCCTGCCGACAGGCACAGATCCAGTTCCGCTATCCATCCGTGCCAACGTGGCCGTCGCCCCGCCCTTCGCCGCCGACGGGCCTCCCGCAGCTCGTGGTAACCACCATGGACTGGCCGCCTCCGCCATCAGGCGGAGCGCCCGAAGATCCAGCTAAAGGGCACCGGAGGCTGCCTGACCGCGGCCTCGGTGACCTGATCGCCTATCGCCCGGCATCGCTCGGCGTGGCCGCACAGGTACTCCTGCGCCCGTGCTGCCTTGCCGGAAACCGACCGTCCCGGAATATCCCACGTCTTCACCAGGTGCTCGACGATGTCGGCGTAATCCCAGACGGTATAGACGCCCAGCCGCTGCGCGACCGCAGCAAAGTGATCGAACAGATCAGGGTCCTTCCCGTCGTACATCAGCCGCCCCGGCATTGCGATCCGGCGGAACAGCGCCATGGCCGTCATAAGCCCGCCCTGCGGGTCTTCGTCTATGACTCGGTTCATGACCGTCGTATAGAACGCTTCGTGGCGCGCCTCATCGCCTGCGATGCGCTGGCATATCTTCATCAGGTCGACATTGCCTTGCCCAGCCGCCAGCCTGCCGACGTTCGCATGCGATATCTTCGTCGCCCGCTCCTGAAACGATGTGTACACCAGCCCGCCGTACAGGTCGGGATGGGCCCGCGGATTGAATCCGTTATGGAGCAGGTGATGGATCGTCACCTCGACCGACCGCATGTCCACCCGCCCCGACAAACGCAGATACGCGTTCAGCAGGTCGCCGTGCCGATTCTCTTCGGATGTCCACCCCCGCAGCCATCGCGCCCACGGCCGGTCGTCGGTGCCAGTGCGGTCCTCCGCCAGGTTGTTCAGCGCAACCGCGTAGCTGGGCAGCGCTTCCTCGGTGATCATGTCCGCAACCAGCACGACCAGGATGTCGTCTGGCAATCCTCCCGCTGGCTCGCGTAGCCGCTGTACCTGCTCCTGCCAGTCTTCAGCCGCCAGGTCCGGCAGGTAGTCCGTCGGCTGCCAGGCCTTCTCAATGGGCATCAACAGTCTGAGGTTTTCGCTAACAAAACTCTCCAGACTCAGCAACACCTCTTTCTGTGATCCCATGAAGCCTTCAGATTCGTTGTCCATCATCCTGATGTTATGACGGCAATCGCAGCGCAGTCCAAATTCAGCGCGTCTCGCCATGCCGCATCCCGCCCGCGCAATCGACATCACGTGCTGTCCCCTGCCGGTGGTGCTCCGGCCCGAACCTTGCGGGCGGATCACGCGAACAAGAGCGTTGCGGCCGCGTCATAAGCCGAATTCTGTTCCCGCAGGGGGCGGCGATCATTTCTCTGGGACGCCCGTCGCCGGGCGCCTCAAGCGACCTACCCGCGGAGCCGGATGGCCTTCGCCACCCGCCCTGGGCATGGGCATGCTCCGCCTATTTGGTCTTTCTGCCGGTGGGGTTTGCCCTGCCGCCGGAGTCACCCCCGGCGCGGTGCGCTCTTACCGCACCATTTCACCCTTACCCGGTTGCCCGGGCGGTATGTTTTCTGTGGCACTTTCCGTCGGATTGCTCCGCCTTGTCGTTAACAAGCACCGTGCCCGAGGCCGGCCGCTACAGTCGGCCCCGCAGTTCGGACTTTCCTCATCCCCCGGCAGGCTCTTTCGAGCCTCCGAAGGACGCGACCGCCTCCGCGACCGCAACACTCTTGTCTTCAATATTACCACGGAACGCATCGAACGGTTCGACCGCCCCCCGCGAAAATCGCCAGTCACCTCGCGCCCGCCGGCTCTGCCGCAGGCTCGCCGCCCCCCAGCGCCTCCGCCACAAGCCCCGCAAGGTGCTCGCCCGCCAGGTCGTGAGGCCGATGCACATGGGACGCACCATCCGATCTCAACCGCCTCTCGTGCCGCTCATCGTCGGCCGTCGCCACGATCATCGCCTGGGGCGCGATGGCCCGGCACGTCCGCACCAGGTGCTGGTTGTCCGTGCCTTTCAACAACATGTCGGGAATCGTGCACATCAGCAGCTTCGCTTCCCCGAGATGCGCGTGTTCCAGCGTATCGAGGCTCGAAATATCTCCGAAAATCCCCGCAATCCCCTTTCCCCGAAGCTCCTCCAACACCTCCATGTTGAAATCCACCACAACGATCTTCGACAGAATCGCCGGCTCGCGGCGGCCCAGCGCCTCGACCAGCGCACGCGCCGTGCGGTGGAACCCCAGAATCGCAATCGGGTGCACGTGCCCCTCTTTCGCCTGCGCCTCGCTCCCCAGTGCGTATCCCAGCCCCAGCCGCCGGCGAAGCCGGTCGTACAGCACGAACAAGCCATGGTTGTACCGGATGCCATACGACGACAGCACGGCCGTGATCGCCATGGCATACGTGATCATCGCCACCGTGTCCTGGCCGATGTGCTTGCTGGCCAGGCCCAGCCCCGCAATGACCAATGAGAACTCGCTGACCTGTGACAGGTTCAGGCTGCTGATGAAGGCCGCCCGCGGGCCGGCCCCCGACAGTTTCAGCAGCGGGTACACCGACACGAACCGCGACAACACCACGAAGGCCACGATCGCCAGCACCGGCCCGGCCATGGCCCAACTGGGCGCAGTGATGTTCATCCCCAGCGACACGAAGAACAGCGTCAGGAAGAAATCGCGCAGCGGCAGCGTCTTTGCCGTGACGTGGATGCTGTAGGGAAACGCCGAGATGCTCATTCCCGCAACCAGCGATCCCATCTCCTTCGACAACCCCATTGCGCTGGCCGCCCCTGCCACCGATGCGCACCACGCGATGGAAACCGCCAGCACCATCTCCGGCGCCTTGGCGATCGTCAGAAAGACCCACCGCAGGGCATACCGGCTGAACGCGAACCCCGCGACGGACAAGGCCACCGTCATGCCCATCGCCCGGAGGATCGGGCCGAACGTTGGATTGGCGAAGTTCGGCTGGAACGCCAGGATGAAGATCGCGAAGATATCCTGCATCACCAGGACCCCCAGCGTCAGCCGCCCCGCCAGCGTATCCAGTTCCCCCTTGTCGTACAGCAGTTTCACCACGATCGCCGTGCTGGACAGCCCGCACATCAGCGCCAGGTATAATCCGTCGCAGTGCTGCCCGAACATCTGGAACCCCATCGCCCAGAACAGCGCCATCCCAAGCCCCGCGCAGATCGGGAACTGTCCCAGCCCCGCCACCAGCAATTGCCGGCCGGACGCCAGAACCTGTTTCAGATTCAACTCCAGCCCAATGATGAACAGCAGCAGCACCAGACCGATCTCGGAGATGATCTCAACGCTGTGCTCTTCCTGGATCAGTTCCGCCCCCATATGCCGCCCGATCACTGCTCCTGCGATCAGGTAACCCAGGATGATCGGCTGGCGCAGCAAGTGAGCCATGACGCCCAGCAACGTTGCGACAATAACCGCGACTCCAATGTCGTGCAGAAGCCCGTCCATGTGGCTTATTGTTGCCGACCTGCCGATCGCTGGCAAACAGAAAGGCAGTCGAGGGGTAATGTTCATTACGCGCGGCGGCAAACGTCTGAGTTTCACAGACTCTCGCTACCGCTCGCTCGGTTCTTATGATAGAGTCTTCCAGCCTGCTCGCCACGATGGCCGGCGGGTCGGGTCTTTCCCCTGGCGTGATGTGGCGATGGCAATGAGCCGTTCGATTCACAAACGTGGCGAGAAGAAGAGCGTGAGCCGCGCGCCGGTGAAACCGCCGGTGGACGAGCCTGCAGACCTCACCCCCGCCATGCTGGGCAAATCCTCGGATGAGGATCTGATGCGGCGCACTCAGCAGGGTGATCGCCAGGCCTTCTCCCTGCTCTACGAACGCTACAGCGCCTCGGTTCTTTCCTACCTCTATCGCATGCTGGGCAACGTGGAGGATGTCGAGTCGATCGCGCAGGAGGTGTTCCTTCGCGCCTTCAGGTTCGCGCCCACCTATCGCTACCCCCAGAAGTTCTCGACCTGGCTGTTCACCATCACGCGGAACCTCGCGATCAACTATTCGCGCCGCCGCAAACGCAGCCCGGTGCGCAACGTGACGGAACTGAACCTTGAGGGCGTTGAAATCAGCGGCGATCCCTACCAGGTCGCCCACCGCGCCACCGACGACGTCGAGAAGCAGGAGGAGATCGCCCGGATGCTCAAGGCGCTGGACGACCTGCCGACCGACCAGAAAGAGGTCATTGTCCTGGGCGTGTTCCAGGACCTGTCGTACGCGGAAATGGAAGCAATCACCGGAACCAAGGCCGTCACCCTCCGCTCGCGGATGTTCCACGGGCTCAAGCGGCTGGCAAGGCTGGTCGGCGCGGTCCGGGAGGATGACGACGAAGCGAACCAGACCCAGCGGCAGGCGCCGCCGGGCGGGCACCGCCCATGACGGATATGCCAAACATCGACGAGCAGTTCCTCAGTCTGCTGACCGACGCCCTGCGCAGCGGACCGGGCAGCCCCGCATGGCACGAGGCCGTGGCTAGGTTGCGCGCAGCCAACGTCGACGACGCCGACGAGTATCGTCTCCTCCTGACGGCGCGAGAACACCTTGAAAGCGGCCGCGAATACCGCAGCATCCGTCCGGGTCCGAACTTCACCCGGAAGGTCATGGACGCCATAAACCGCGAGCCGGCCGGACGTGCGCCCGCCGCCTTCACCGCTGGCGTCATCGCGATCATCGCCGCCCTCGCCGCCCTGACCGTGATCATCATCATCGCGATCGCCCTGTCGCGCGGCACGACGCCGGGTCCAACGCTCTCGGAACTCGAGGCAACCTACTTTGCCAAGCCTGTCGTCTCGTCCGACTTCGCCATGGGCATTCCGGCCGAGTGGCGCACGTTCGGCGTCGATGTCGTCGCCGGCAGAATGGGGCTGCAGGGCGGAGCGACCAGGAACACGGGCAGCCAGTTTGCCGGTGGCGGGCTCTACCTCGCCAACGCCATCGCGGGCGGGCAGGCGTTCGCGGTCGAATCAAGAGTGCGGGTCGAACGAAGCTCCAGGAAGGTGGATCTGCAGTTGTTCGTCACCCAGGACCCCAAGTTTGACCGAAATGCCAACGCCACAACGTCCGCCGAGGCCGTCGTCGACATCGTCGGCGGGCAGGTCAGCGTCTTCAAGCCCGATGGCAAACTCGCCGGCGTCCAAGCCAGAGTCGCCGACAGGGACCTGGCGCTGCTCATCAAGATGAACAGCCGGTTCATCATCGTGGAATACGACAGGCAGACCCTTTACGCCGGCGAACACGGTCTCTCTCCTGACAAGCCCTGTTGGCCGGGCATACGATTCGTAACCAGCGGCGAGAACTCGACTGAGGATGTGACCATCCAGATGGTTCGCGTCCTCAAGCCCTGACCGCATGACCCCGCGCAGCGATGAAGACCAGCCATGTCGATCCTTGAGGACCAGCCCGACGCCCAGAACCTCGCCTCCGACATCGAGGCCGCCAGGTTCCTTCGTGATGCGTGCACCAGCATCCAGAACGAACTGGCCAAAGTCATTGTCGGCCAGCAGCGGGTCATCGAGGAAATCCTCATCGCCATCTTCGCCCAGGGGCATTGCCTCATGCAGGGCGTCCCCGGACTGGCCAAGACCCTCACCGTCTCGACGCTGGCACGCTGCATGGATCTGTCGTTCCACCGC
>CAZMXI010000229.1:0-6263 GCA_964570205.1 uncultured Tepidisphaeraceae bacterium | reverse complement strand
AGCGCGCCGCCGAGCACAGCATCCTGTCGGTACAGCCGTCGCGGACGCGCCTGGAAGAGCTCAAGCCGGTCATCACCGCGCAGGATGTGGTGGACCTTCAGGACCAGGTGCATCGCGTGCGGCTCGACGCGGCCATCGTCGATTATGTTCTGGACATCGTCGAGGCGACCCGGCACGATGAGGATCTTCACTTGGGCGTCTCTCCGCGCGGCTCGTTGGCGTTGACCCAGGCGGCCCAGGCCGCCGCCGTGCTGGCCGGACGCGACTACGTGGTTCCCGACGACATCAAGGCCCTGGTGATCCCCGTGTGTGCCCACCGGGTGATCAGCAAGACATACCTCCACAACGGCGACTCCCGATCGACGGGGCGGATCATCCAGCGCATCCTCGACCGGGTTCCCTCGCCCAGTTGACGCCGCAGGAGGCCCAGGAGCACCATCGATGGCGTTGCGCCGTGCAAAATCCGCGAATGTCAGGCGAAAGCCCTCGCTGGACCTTTCGCTGACGGGGATGGTCTACGCCGGCATCATGTTTTTCATGGGGCTGGGCGCCGTCAATTCGCAGGTGAATCTGCTCTTCGCGATTTTCGGGCTCATGATCGGCGTGCTGGTCGTGAGCTGGGTCCTGTCGCGGGCGGCGCTGCGGAAACTGAGCATCCGCCGGATCCTTCCCGAGCACATGGTGGTTGGTTCGCCCACCGCCGTCCAGTACGAGGTCAGGAACCTCAAGCGATTCTGGCCGAGCTGCTCCATCACCATCGGCGAGCTGAGCGGCAGTGATGCCTTCTCAAGGCAGCCACAGGGCTATCTGCTGCATGTGCCCCCTTCGAGCATGGCCACGGTTCCGATGCAGGTGGTTCCCATCCGCCGCGGCGTCTACCAGCTTGATCGATACCAGCTTTCCACCAGTTTCCCTTTCGGTTTCATCAAGCGCGCCATCAACGGGCGGCAGAAGGATGCGGTCGTGGTCTATCCGCCTCCGGGGGAGGTCGATCAGCGCCTGCTGACAATGTTTCTGTCGGCCGAGCGCGTCGGCTCGCGCATGCGACCTCGGCGGGGCGGCAATGATGAGTTCTATGGCGTGAAGGAATTCCGCCAGGGCGAGAACCCGCGATGGATCTACTGGCGGCGCAGCGCCCACACCGGCACGCTTGTGGCCAAGGAAATGACGCAGGTGGCGCCCCCTCGCATTCTGGTGCTGGTGGACACCTTTGTGAAAGACCTGTCCTTGCAGGTGCGGGCGGACGTCGAGCGGGTCATCGCGATGGCCGCATCGCTCGTCTCCACCGCGATCGATCAGGGCCTCGCCATTGGCTTGTGTGCGTGGCGCGATGGGTGGGTTTGCATCAATCCCGGCCGCGGCAAACGCCACGGGCGCGATCTGCTGAGCCTGCTGGCGCAACTGCCTCTGAACATGACCAGCGACCGCGGCTCGCTCATCGAGCACGCCGCCCGGCTGATCCGCGTGGGAACCACGCCCGTGCTGTTCACGCCGGCCAACGTCGAGCAGACGCTCCCCGACCAGGCGCGCGGCAATTGGATCGTGATCCCCGCGAATTCCGAGCAGGGCCGGCAGTGGTTCCGTTTCGATCCTGGCGTCGATTTCGCGCAATGCATCCCTGCGGACGCCGAACCCGGCGACGCGAAACCAGCGACAGGCGGCTGAGCCATGTATGACATCAAGCAGTTCAAGCCGATGCTCTACACGGTCCTGGCGCTGGGGATCACGGGCTTCGCAATCGCTTACGACGCCTACGGGTTGTGGTTGGTCTGCATGCTCGCCATTGGGCTGAATGCCGCCCTGGTCCGGTCCGGCCGATTCGTCCCCATGCCACGGTGGCTCGCCAACGCGGTCACGATCCTGGCGGTGCTGTTCATCGCTTTTCGCCTCAATATGGGCGGCGGGCCGCCCCTGATGTTCATCGGCGAGTTCCTCGTCCTGCTGCAACTGGTCAAGCTCTACGAGCAGCGCGCCAACCGCGACTACGCGCAGCTCCTGGTCCTGAGCCTGCTGATGATGGTCGCGGCGTGCATCTATTCGACCATACTCGCATTCGGCGTGCTGATGTTCGTCTATCTGGTCGCCGCCCTGTATTGCTGCCTGATCTTCCACCTCAAGGTCGAGGCCGACAGCGCGAAGGCGGCCTTCGCCATTCCCGACGCCAAGATCAGTCCCGCGGTCCTCAGCGAAGACCGCCGCCGCCTGCGCCGGTCCATGCGGCGGCTGACCGCTGTCATCTCCGTGCATTCCGTCGCGTTTGCCGCCTTCGTCTTCCTGTTCTTCCCGCGCGGCGCGGGCCAGGGCATGCTCGGCAACATTCCCGTGCAGGCCAGCGCCGTCACCGGTTTCAGCGATCGCGTGAGCTTCGGCACCATCAACAGCATCAAGCAGAACGAGGAGGTCGTCGCCCACGTCACCCTCTGGCGCAACGACAAGCCCGTCGCCGGCACGGAACCCGTCCTACTGCTTCGCGGCGTTACCCTCGATGTCTACGGCGCTGAACGCCGGGGCTCCCGGGCGGCGCAATGGGCGAGCCCGCGCATCCGCCGCGAACAGATGGATGTGCCTGCCAGGCCATTTCCGCCCCCTGTGCGACGCTCCGGCGATGTCTGGCGCCAGCACGTCCAGATGCGCACCCCGACCAAGTACCTGTTCGCACTGCAGGGCGTGATGGAGCTTGAGGATGATCAGGGGTTTACGCCGGCGGTGATCCCGAGCCGAGGCATGGGCATCGAGTTCTCCCGCACCGACGATTCCATCGAGTGCGCCGGCGGGTTGACGCTCGTCGATTATCAGGTGTACAGCCTCAATGGCCCGCATCCGCTCAGTGCCTTCGCCGCCAGCGCCCAGGCGGCCGTGGCGCTGCCCAGCCGTTCAGACCCCTCCGTGCTGGCCCAGGTGCGCGCTGTGGCCCTTCTGCCCGAGGTCGCCGGCGACCTCATCGGCCAACGTCCGGTGGGCCGCCCCGTCCATCCGCTCAACGAGACCGTTGCCCGGCGCATCGAGGAATACCTGAAGACCGATTTCAGATATACCCTCGATCTGACCGACTCGCGACGCGAGTTCCGCGACATCGATCCCGTCGTCGCCTTCCTCACACGCGTCAAGAAGGGCCACTGTGAATTCTTCGCAAGCGCCATGACGCTCATGTGTCAGAGCCTGGACATCCCCGCACGCATGGTCGTCGGGTTCAAGTGCGATGAGTACAACGCCGTCGGGGGCTACTACATCGTCCGCCAGTCGCACGCGCACACCTGGGTCGAAGTGCTGACGCCGCGCGGCTGGCTCGCCTTTGACCCCACCAGCGGCCGTGAGGCCAACGCCGACCGGCGCTACTCGTGGATCCAGTCCATCCGCCATTTCCTGGATTACCTGGAATACAAATGGGCGGAGAACGTGGTCGCGTTCGACGGCATCAGCCAGGATTCCCTCCTGAACCGCGTCGACGCATTCCTGGTCAATGCCGTTATCCAAATCAGCCTGTTCATCCGTGACGTCTTCCGCTTCAAACATGATCATCCGGTGACCTACTGGCGGCTCTTCTTCGACGCTCTGCGACTCCTGATCGCCGTCATGGTGGCGATCGGGCTGCTGGCCGTCGCGGTCTTCCTCGTGCAGAAGGCGAACCTGCGCCGGCGGGCCGCCCGCATCGGCCTCAATGCGCTGCCCATGGACCAGCAGCTCCGCCTGGCGCGCCAGCTTCGTTTCTACGACCTGCTTACGCGGGCGCTCCAGCGGCACAGCATCGAACGACCGCCCCACCTGACCCCCATGGAGTTCGCCCAGGCTCTGGTCTTCCTGCCCAACCAGGCCTATCAGTCGATCCGCCGCCTCACCGGCATCCTCTATCGCGTGCGCTTCGGCGGCGCCGTGTTGAACACGGCGCGCCAGCGGCGGCTGGAGGAAACCGTCCGCAGAATCGCCGATTCTCTGGAGGATCCCGCCGCCATCCGCGACCGATCCATTGAGTCCTGAATTCGGAAACCAGAACCCTCAAATGAACGCCATTGTCCTTTCCATCGGAGATGAACTCGTCCTCGGGCAGACCGTTGACACCAATTCCGCCTGGCTCTCCCGGCAGCTTTCGGCCGTCGGGTGCCGCGTGTTGATCCACCAGACCGTGGGCGACGACCAGCCGGCCATCGAATCCGCCATCCGCGACGCCGCCGGCCGCTGCGATTTCCTGGTCATCACCGGCGGCATCGGCCCCACCGCCGATGACCTCACCCGCCAGGCGCTGGCCACCGTCATGGGCGCGCCGCTGGTCGTCGATCAGCGGTGGCTGGCGCAGCTTCATGAGTTCTTCCAGAAACGTGGCCGGGCTATGCCCAGACTTAACGAAGTCCAGGCGATGATCCCAAGAGGCGCAGATCTGATCTGGAACCACAATGGCACGGCTTCAGGAATCCACGCTATCCTCCGAGGCGATTCCGGACGCCCTTGCCTGGTCTTCGTCATGCCCGGCGTCCCCAAGGAAATGAAGGCCATGTTCGAGAGCGATGCTCTGCCGACCATTCGAGAAGAGAGCGGTGGGGCGGTCATCCTCTCCCGAACGCTCCACACCTTTGGCCTGGGCGAATCGGCGGTCGCCGAAATGCTTGGCAACCTGATGGACCGCACCCGCAACCCATCCGTCGGTACCACCGTCTCGGCCGGCATCGTCTCCCTCCGCATCAACGCCCGTTTCCCCTCGCTTGATGAGGCGCGACGCGAGGTGGAGCAGACCGAAGTTGCCTGTCGCAAGGCCCTGGGAGAACTGATCTTCGCCGCGGAGGATGAAACCCTGGCCGATGTCATTTCCCGCCTGCTCAAGTCCGCCGGCCAGACGGTCGCCACGGCCGAATCCTGCACCGGCGGCCTGCTCGCCAAGATGCTCACCGACCTGTCAGGCTCCAGCCAGTACTTCACCCACGGCTGGGTTACCTACGCCAATCAGGCCAAGGAGCAACTTCTGGGCGTGCCGCGCGACCTGCTGGAACAGCATGGCGCAGTCTCCGAGCCGGTCGTCCTTGCCATGTCGCGGGGCGCTTTGGAGCGATCCGGAGCGGATTTCGCACTGGCCATCTCCGGAATCGCCGGCCCAACCGGCGGAACGCCTACTAAACCGGTGGGAACACTCTGCATTTCCCTTGCCTGGCGGGATGGGACCCTCGTCCGCACATTTCTCCTTTCTGGCGACCGCGAAATGGTACGCGACCGCGCCTGCAAGATGGCCCTGACCATGCTGCGTTACCATCTTCTGAGCCTGTGCCTGCCATTCTGAGTTGTCTGCCACCCTGGCAGCCAACCGGCAGCCCCTTCCACCTTTGGCAGGCGTAGCCTGTTCTGGCTGGTGACTCGCCGCGATGACGAATTGTAGCTTAAGTATTTATATGAAAACAGCTTATATGATGTGATCTGCGCGGCCATTTCGCGGCACGTCCGTTGTTTATAGGGGGATGTGGTTTAATTATGGCCGCGGTGAGCAAGCATGACGAGCACGAAGTCTTCAGCTCGGCTGACGGTGCTGCTGCCCCGGGAGCAGGAAGGCTGGCATGAGCAGGTTTCCAGGCTTCTCGAGCCGCAAGGCGTTAGTACGTTACTGGCTCATTCTGGCCGGGAAGCCTTGGGTCTGATCGAGTCCACGCCGATTCACGTCGCCGTCCTCGACACCCAGATGCCGCAGCTCGGCGGGCTTCAGGTCGTCAGGCTGATGCGGGAGATGCGCAAACCCATCCCCGCGATCCTGCTCACGCAGCACCTGACCAACCACCTGCTTCGCGAAGCCCTGGGGATGCATGTCTTCAGTGTGCTGTCGAAGCCGGTGGACTTTAACGTCCTGCTGGATGCCCTGGCCAGGGTGCTTAAGCGATACCATGAGAACCGCTGGCCCGAAGACATGTGAACAAGCGAGTTGCCGGTGGTTCATCGGCAACCGAAAACAAGAAGAAGTGGCAACGCACCAAACAAGGAGCCCGAAACATGGCAAAGCTTCGTCCTCTCGGCGATAAGGTCCTGATCAAGCGAGTCGAGGCCGAGACCAAGACCAAGTCCGGCATCGTCCTGCCCGACACCGCCAAGGAAAAGCCCAAGCGAGGCAAGGTCATCAACGTCGGCGAAGGCAAGCGACTGGAGAACGGCCAGCGCACCGCTCCGGCCGTCAAGAAGGGCGACGAGGTGATCTTCACCAGCTACGCCGGCACCGAGATCAAGGTGGACGGCGAAGAGCTGATCATCATGTCCGAGGACGACATCCTCGCGATCGTCGAGTAGTCCGTGGTCCG
>CAZMXI010000228.1:0-6357 GCA_964570205.1 uncultured Tepidisphaeraceae bacterium | reverse complement strand
TTCCCCATGCCCCTGTTATCGGCCAGAACAGGTCTGCAACGACGGTCGTGGACCCGGTCGCGGGTCACGAGACCATTCGCAGCATCTGCTCCACCATCTTGTCGGCGCCCTGGTACACCTCCCACGGGCCCGCGGCGGTCATGTAGCAGGGCGTGGTGACAAGCCTGTTGGTTTCATCGACGCAGATGTCCGTCGGCCCGGCCTCCTGATGCGTGCTGTTCATGGCGTTGATTGCGTGAGCGGTGCCCGCATCGGTGCCGATCGTCACCTTCGGCTTCAGCCCCATGGAGCCGAGGATGCGGGCGGCCAGCACAGGCGCGATGCACGCGAAGGCGATGGGCTTTTTCGCCTGGACCATCTCCTGGACAAGCCGTTGGACCTGGGTGTTCACGGTGCAGTTGGAACCATCCGTAGCGAAGGTGCACAAGTTCCTGGCAGCTCCCAAACCTCCGGGGAACACCAGGGCATCGAGGTCGCCGGCATTGACCGTGCCGATGTCGCGAATGCTGCCCCGCGCGATGCGGGCTGATTCTTCCAACACACCGCGGCTCTGCGGATCGGCCTTCTTCGTCAGGTGATTGACGACGCCGGCCTGCAGCACATTCGGCGCCATGCAGATGATCCTAGCCCCGCGACGGTCCAGCGCGATCAGGATGCTGACGACCTCATGGATTTCACTGCCGTCGAATACGCCGCAACCGCTGAGCACCACGCCAACTCTCGCTGCCATGTCCTACCTCCGGCTGAATTTGCCGCCATAATAGGTCCTGTGGACGTGCTTTCAAACGCCGGAAACGGCCGTACAGGGCGGCCTATCGCGGTTGGGTGGCATGATGTGGATGGTTTGTGGCATGCCGGCCGCCATTGGGCTGCCAGAGTGGCAGAGGCGTTTCCGACAGGATTCCCATCAGGCTTGATACCTGGCCATCCTCATCGGCGAGGGGTGCGATGGCCATATGGTACATCCCGACCGAGCCATCGCTTCTGCGACAGGGCACCTGGCTGACGGGGGGCGCCTGGCCTGTCATCAGAAGAGACCGGTTCTGGTTGAACAAGGCCAACTGCTCCGCGGGGATCAACGGCAGGGGCTTGCCAATGACCTCGTCTTCCCGCCATCCGAAGGCGGCCTCGGCGGCCGGGTTCCAACTCCTGACGATGCCGTCCGGAGAGATCACCACGATCGCATGAGGCGTCGCGCGCAAGACCGCGTTCATGGTGTGGTTGGCCCGGCGCAATGCTTCCTGGCCGAGATGCTGTTCGGTGATGTTTCGAATAATCAGCAACACCTCGTCGGGCCCGCAGGCCACGAAGCGGCCTTCGTAATACCGCCTCTGGCCGGACTTGACCAGAGAAAACTCAAACGTCTGCAATTGCCCGGTGCTTGCGGCCTGCCGGAGGGCCCTCATGCCAGGCTCAGCCACGTCCGGCGGCAGCACTTGGCTCATGGTCCGTCCGAGGAACTGATCGGGCGGCACCAGCGCCTGCTCCGTCACGGACACATAGTCCAGATAAACCCCGTCGCGGCTGAGGCGGAACATGAGGTCGGGAATCGCCGCCAGCAGTGCCCGGTTCCGCTGTTCGCTCCTGCGCAGAGCCTCTTCGTTCCGCTTGCGCTCGGTGATATCCACCAGCAGCCCCATCTCCCCGTCGGATGCGCCATTGTCCTCGAACAGGGCCGTCGCCCAGACTCCAACGTCGATTCGTCTGCCGTCCTTGGTTTGCTGGACGGTCTCATAGTAGACTGGCTGTTGCGACCGGGAGACCTCAATGCGCATTTTCGCGTGGTCTGGCTGGTGCTCGGGCGGGATCGACGGCGGCGCCTTTCCGAGGACTTCTTCCTCTTTCCACGCGAACATCCGCTCGGCCGCGGGGCTCCACACCCGCACCCGGTTGTTCACATCGCCCACAATGATGGCCAGCGGGCATGCCTTGACCATTGCCTGGAGCCGGCGGTTGGTCCGTTGCAGCGCTCGCTCGAGTTCTCGGCGGTTGGTGACATCCGCCGCCATCCGCAGGACCGCGCGCCTGCCGTCATCGAGCCGGCCCAGAGGCGCTGAGCTGAAGTCCCAGATCACCCTGGTGCCGTAAGTTGTCAGGACGGGCTGTTCACCCTCCTCCACGCGCTGTTCGCACTCAAACAGCGCATCCATGTCTTCCGATGTGCATGGCCGCAATTCCGGTTGCGCCTTGCGGCACCAGTCATTGAAGGTCGGGACGTCATCGATGCCATAGCCGCTTAACTCCGTCCAGACATCGTTGAGCTGGATGATCTGCCCATCCTCGGCGTAGATCATCACCGGGAACGGCGCATACATCATCGTGCTGCGCATATGAAATCCCACTTTCCGTTCTTGCCAAGCGCGACCCGCGGAGACGCCTGGTCACGCAGGGTCACGATACCCGTTGCCTTGATACAACCGCGAAGCCGAGCGACTCCCGCCGCGACCGGCGCAATACGCGAATCGCCTCGCCCACGACCAGACCGGCCAAGGCAAAAAGGACTACGGCGATGCCCATGTTGATCAGGTAGGGCACCGCGCGCGTCGCCACATCCTCGGGTTTGAGTCCGAGGTACAATCGTAAGAAGTGTCTGAAGTTGAAATAGAGTGCTGTGCCTGTGCTGGCGACCATGAATCCGGCCGGAAGCAGCGCGAACAGCACCGGCCTGCCGGTGCGCCACAGCCACACGCTGACGCCGACCAGCGTCAACGCCGCGAGCAACTGGTTGCTGGTGCCGAAAAGCAGCCAGAAGTCCTTGAATGATCCGGCCGGCATCGCCCACAGATAGAGGCCCGGCAGCGCCAGAGTCGCGATGGTTGCCATCGCCCCGCCCCAGAGCCCGGATAGGCCGGTCAGCTCCTGGAATACGTATCTTCCCAGCCGGGTGCACACATCCAGCGTGTCAAACACGAAGCTCGAGAATGCCAGAAAGCCAAATCCCAGCCCGAATGCCATCGGGATATTGAAACCCACGCTCATGAAATTCGCCATCCCGCGGGCGTAAATCGCGTCTGGACTGCCGATGCCCGCGCCTTTGGCCATCACCATCACACATGACAGGGCGAACAGCGCCACCATCGCCTCCAGCAGCATCGCACCGTAGGCCACCGGCTTCACATCTCGTTCATTCCGGATTTGCTTGCACGTGGTGCCCGAGCTGACGACGCTGTGGAAGCCCGAACAGGCTCCGCACGCGATTGTGATGAACAGGAACGGGAACAGCACCGAGCCATCGCCAGCGCTGAATCCGGTGAATGCCGGCCACTGCACCTTCAGCGATGCATCTCCACCCATGCCGCCAAGGATCGCGCCCACCGCGCCAAAGAACAGCGCTGCATAGAGAAACGTTGCTCCGATCAGCCCGCGTGGCTGGAGCAGAAGCCACATCGGTACGATGCTTGCTATGAAGCAGTACGCCAGCAGGACCATATCCCACCGCTTGATCCACATGCCGACCGTTGCGGCGTCGCCTTTAATGGCTTCGGTGTTCATGAAGCCCACGCCGTGCCCTGCCAGCCAGCGGGCAGTTGGGTCTGCCCCGTAAATGGCCAGCCCCAGGGCTGCCACGAAGAGCGGCAGCGCCATCCACCACGGTAGTCTGGTAAACCTGAGCGCCAGGCCCAACGCGACGCTGCAAAGGAGATAGGCAGCCGCCCCAACCGCCACCGCGCCGCCATTGACGCGCTCCACATGGCCGCTGACGTGGAATGTCACCTCCGAGAATTTCGCGAAGCTCCCCGCCGTGACATCCGCGAACGCGATGATTACGTAAATCAGGCAGAACCACACGAACAGGAGGAAAGTCAGGTACGCCGTCCGGCTCATGTGCTGTCGGACGACCTGTGTGATGCTGGTGGCGTTATGCCGCAGACTGGCGATCAGGCTGCCGGCGTCATGGACGCCGCCGATGAAGATTGCCCCGATCACGATCCAGAGCATCGCCGGGACCCAGCCGAACATCTGTCCAGCCAGAATCGGACCGACAATGGGCCCGGCCGCGGCGATGGCCGTGAAATGTCCGCCCAGCACCACCGGCGCGGGGGCTGGCACGAAATCGATGCCGTCATCGTGCTCAACGGCGGGGGTGACACGACTCGAGTCCAGACCGAACCAACGCGAAATCAGCCGACCATAAATGACGTACGCCAGTGCCAGCGTGATACCGCAGCCGGCGATGAAAGGCAGAATGTTCATGGCTGAACCAATCCTTCAATGGCACCTGTGCAGATTCTACCAAGGCCGCCCGGAGGGGGAATCGATTCGGGTCGGGAAAATTCAAATTAGAGCCGCTCCAAGACATGGAGGACTTGGGGGTTGCGCTTCAGAAACGGGCTGTGTGACGAGACGTCGGACCCGCGAAGATGTAAGCCGCCGATGCATTCGAAGCGGCGACAATGGATGGGCCTGCCTGCGTAGATTGTGCACTGATCGTGATCGTCCAGAAACTGGCACCGGCCGCCGGCGTAGGGCAAGACCCTTTCTACCATGATGCCCCGCGGTGCGCTGATCCTTGCCTCGATCGCAAAAGGCGCAAATCTTTGTCGCTCATCGCCTTCCAACAACACGGCGTAATCGTGCCCGTTTTGCCTGCAGCATGCGGCAACGCATTGGTCGCAGGGGCAGTCGCCGAAGATGGCCAAGCGTATCTACTCCATTCAGTGCGCACTATAAGAGAAAGCGGCACCGTGGCATGCCCGGGCCTTTCATGAAATAATGGCGGAATGAAGTTCAAGAAGCCGGCGCTGCGCATTCAGGTGACGACTCTCTGGGACTATCCCTCACAGCACTATGGCGAGGATCTTCAAGGCGATCCCAATTATCGCGGCGCGACCCCCAGTTACATCATCTGGAATCTGCTTCAGCGATACACCAAGCCGAACGAATTGGTCGTCGACCCCATGGCCGGCAGCGGGACCACCTTGGATGTCGCGCGTGACATTGGTCGGCGGGCCCTGGGTTACGATGTTCACCCCACGCGCAAGGATGTCTTCCGCGTTGATGCCCGCAAGCTGCCGCCGGAACTGACTGGCAAGGTGGATTTCGTCTTCATTGATCCACCGTATTCCACCCATCTGGAATACGGTCCGGACCCCCGCGATATCGGCAAGCTGGATGCCGCCTCTGGCGAGTACTACCAGGCGATGGAGCAGGTGATCGCCGAAATCCATCGCGTGTTGAAGCCCGGTCGGCACATGGCTCTTTACGTGAGCGATTCCTACGTCCATGGGCAGGCATTTCACCCTATTGGTTTTGAGTTGTTCGCCCGCCTTAAGCAGCGGTTCGAGCCTGTCGACATCATTTCGGTCACCCGTCACAATAAGACGCTGCGCATGGGAAACTACCGCATGGCGGCCGAAGAGGGCAATTTCTTCCTGCGCGGGTTCAACTATCTGTTCATCATGAAGAGACTGATGCCCGGAACGACCCGCTGATCCTGCATCGCCCAATCGGCTTCAGGAAAAAGGGGCGGACCACGCGCCGAGGAGGTGGCACGTGGTCCGCGGACCTTGAGGCAAACTGTGTGGCGGAGATCAGGCCGGGGCCACTTCTCCGCGCGGGTACGGCATCGGCGAGGCCGACGACACGCCGTCGCTGCCTACACTCTCACTTGAGAAGCCGGGGTAGGCCTCCATGCCGTGCTCGCCGATGTCAAGGCCTTCCAGTTCCTCGTTGGCGCTGACCCTCATGCCGACAGTGGCCTTGAGGATCGCCCAGCCGACAAGGCTGCACGCCATGACGAAGGCACCGACGGCGGCGATGCCCAGAAGCTGCACGCCGAGCTGGCCGAAGCCGCCGCCGTAGAAGAGGCCGGCGTTGACGGCGGCGCTCATGCCATACTCGGCGATGACGGCCGGCGCGGCGAACAGGCCGACCGCAATCACACCCCAGGTGCCGTTGACCAGGTGAACCGAGAGGGCGCCCACCGGATCGTCAATGCGAACCTTGTCCCAGAAGAGGACCGAGAAGACGACGAGGATGCCGCCAACCAGGCCGATGACGGCCGATGCGCCCACACTCACGACAGCGCACGGGGCGGTGATGGCGACCAGGCCGGCGAGACAGCCGTTGAGGATCATGCTCAGGTCGGGCTTGCCGAGCAGAGCCCAGGCGGTGATGGTCGCACCAACAGCGCCGAATGCGGCGGCGGTGTTGGTGGTCACGGCGATGTGGCCGATCTGCGTGGTGGCGCCCATGGTCGAGCCGGGATTGAAGCCGAACCAGCCAAGCCACAGGATGAAGGTGCCGAGGGCGGCGAATCCCATATTGTGACCGGGAATCGGGTTGGTTGAGCCATCGGCGTTGTACTTACCGAGACGCGGGCCCAGCAGCAACACGCCCGCCAATGCCGCCCACCCG
>CAZMXI010000227.1:0-6393 GCA_964570205.1 uncultured Tepidisphaeraceae bacterium | reverse complement strand
ATCAAAACAAATGCGACACAATCCGACACTTTGCGACAGATCCCACTTTCTCTGAACCCTGAACCCCGAACCCTCACACCTCTTCACGCAACACGCAATACGCATGTCTCACTCTCCGTGTCCCCGTGTCCCCGTGTCCCCGTGCCGCCTTGTCCATTGCCCTCTCTCCGACCTTTTCAGATCGTCCACGGTTGTCGCATGGCGCGCGACAGGTACCGGTTGGCCACCGCGTCATTCGCGAAACGCTCCGCCTGCGGGTCCCACCGCAGCTTCCGGCCGGTCCACATCGCAATGTTCCCGATGTGCATCACCGTGCAGCAACGGTGGCCGATCTCGGCCGGGAAATACGGCGCCTTGCGCGTCTTGATGCAGTCCAAAAAGTTCCGGTGCTCGCTCGGCGCGGTGTACAGGTGCGTCTCATTCACGCCGATCTCCGAATCCAGGATCTTCTTCGAACTCGCCTCAACCTTCCCCAGCCAGCCGTTGTTGCCCACCCACCCCTCAGCGCCCTCGAAACGCAACGCCACGCCGCCGCTCGTCACGATCATCTCCACGCCGTTGCCATACTTGTACCTCAGGTTGTACTCGTAAAACGTGTCATACAACCCGTTCTCGTGCCGCTTGCCGCTGCCCTCCACCTCCAACGGCCCGGTGAATTCCGTGTCATTCGCCCACTGCGCGGTGTCGATCAGGTGCGCTCCCCAGTCCGTCAGCATGCCGCCGGAATAGTCCGTGATCCACCTGAAGTTCCAATGCGTCCGGTCCGGGCAGTACGGCGACCACGGCGCTGGCCCGAGCCACATGTCCCAGTCAAACCCCGGCGGCACCGGCCTGGGAGTCGGATCGCCCGCATTTCCCGGCCCGGCCGGCAGCGTCACCAGAATCCGCTGGAGCTTGCCGATCCGCCCGTTCCGCACCAGCTCCGCCATCCGGTGGTGGCATGGCATCGCCCGGTCTTCCGTCGACAGTTGAAACACCGCCCCATACCGTTTGACCGTGTCGGCCAGGGCCCGCCCCTCCGCAATCGTCAGCGTCGGCTTCTCGCAGATCACATCCTTGCCCGCCTTGATCGCCGCCAGGCTCATCGGCACGTGCCAGTGATCCGGCGCGGCGATCATCACCGCGTCGATGTCGCGCCGGGCCAGAATCTCTCGGAAATCGCTGTAAGCGCTGCACCCGATGTACCGGCCCGACGTGGCTGCCTTGGAATATCGGTCCTCCACGATCGACCGCCCCTGCCCACAACGTGCCGGGTCCACATCGCACACCGCCAGGATTTGCGCATCCGGCTGGCCGAGAAAAACCTGCGTGTTCTTTCCCAGCCCCTCGCCGCCCATGCCGATGCAACCCATGTTGATCCGGTTGCTGGGCGCTGGCCGCCCATCCGCCCCACGCGCTGCGGCCGGAATCACGTAAGGCGCTGCGATCGCGGCAGCGGCGGCCTTGAGAAAATGGCGACGCGAGCGATGGGGCGGCATCATCTCCCCCACTTTATCCGCCTCCTCCACTCGCACAAGTCCGTTCCGTCAATCGATGCGCCGGCGCCCTCCTCGGGGCGCCGGTCACTTGGCATCTCTGCCGCGATGTCCAGACACGACGCTATGCCTGCGCCTCCCAGTTCACATGGCTCTCCGCCAATTCCGTCAGTCTCTTGTCCGTCTGGCCTTCCTCATCCAGCGTCTGCTGCAGGATCATCGCCAGATCATCCCGGCCAAGCTGCCTGGCGAATGTGCGAGCTGTGCCATAGCCGGCCATCTCATAATGCTCGGCCCGCTGTGCGGCGGCGATCAAGCCCGCGTCGCGCACCTTGTCGTTGCCCTTGGCGCTGACAATGTCGCTGCCTTCGTCCACAATCCCCTTCATCGCCTTGCAGGACTCGCGCTCGGGCTCGATCTTTAGCCCGCGGAACACCTCCTCAAGCCGACGGATGTGCCCGCGCGTCTGGTCCAGGTGCACGTCGAACGCCTCTTTCACATCTAATGAAGACGCTGCCTGCGACATCTTGGACAGGGCCTCCGCCAGCCGGTACTCGGCGTCATAGAGGTCCTTCAATTCATGGACAAACAGATCGCTGAGGTGGTGGAATTCGTAATTGAAGATGGCCATCGCGCACTCCTCTTCTGTCGCGAGGTGAGTGGGACCATGCTCAGGCTGCCAGCCTGTTCCCGCATCGTCCCCGGCACCCCCCAGGCACGCAACATCCATGCCGTTTCACCGCGGAAATGGACGGAGGCGCGGCCAGACGGCCTGAGCCGCCGGGGTCCCCGATCGCCCCTCAATGCCCCGACGGCCGGGTGGCCGGCGTCGTCGAAACGAACTTCAGTGAGATGGAATTGATGCAATACCGCTGCCCCGTCGGCTGGTCGGGCGCATCATCAAATACGTGCCCCAGGTGCGACCCGCAGCGGGCGCACAGAACTTCCGTGCGAATCATGCCATGTGAGTGGTCCGGAACGAGCGTCACCCGGTTGCCCGCCAAGGCCGTGTAGAACGATGGCCAGCCGCACCCGGAGTGAAACTTATGCTCGCTTCTGAACAGCTCGGCATCGCACGCCGCGCAGTGGTATGTCCCGGGATCGACCTGGTCCGTGAATTCACCGGTAAACGCGCGCTCGGTGCCTTTCTGCCGCAATACGCGATATTGCTCGGGCGTCAGACGCTGCCGCCATTCTTCCTCCGAGCGAACAACCTGATCTGGATTGAACATGGTGGATTGGGGGGTTGGGGCGCCCGCGGCCGGAGCTGATCCGGTCTCCCGGTCGCGGGCCGAGTCGCACGCGGCCAGAAACGCCAGCAGGAGCAAATTTGTCGCTGTCACGCGAAACATCGATATATTATAGCCCTCGGCGGCGAACCACGCTTTCACTCTTCGGCTGAGCCCGAATGGCTAGACCGCCCCGGCCGGGTGGCGCCCAGATGATGCTGGAGATACTCCTTGACGTCCATCCGTTTTCCCGACTTGGCCGAGTGCATCGCCGCAAACAGCGTTGCCGCACTGTACATGTAATCCTTCAATGTGTTGGGCGGCTCGTGCCCACCGCTCAGCCAGCCGCAATACAGCTCCGCCGCATAGCCCCGCCCCCACGCCGCCTGGTTCAACAGTGCAAGCGGCTCGCGCCGTGGCGGCTCCAGTCCCCCGCCGCTCAGGAAATACAGGCTGCGATGGTCCAGTTCCAGCGTCGCCTGCTCGCATTCGGCCCGGAAATACTCGCTGCCGGCGCCGCTCAGGCAGGAGGCGTTCGCCTTCGCCCCTTCGTACAGGCAATGCACGCCGTCGCTCATCTCGAGCATCACCGCCACGTTGCTGTCGCCGCGCGTCTCCACCCAGGGCGCCCGCCACGAGATCGAATACACGCTCTTGACGTTCTGTCGCGTTAGACTCCGCAGCACGTCAAAATCCGCCAGTACGCTCTCCGCCAGCAGCGGGTCGAACACCTCGTCGCGAAACCGTCCCTTGCCTTCAATCCGCCGCACGTTGTCGGCAAGCCGGCCGAAAATGTAATTCAGTCTTCCGTACCGCTTGTCGGCCAGCGCCCGCCCAAGCGTCTGCGCCGCCTGCTCGAATCGCCCCTCCAGGTGCACCGCCATCTTCTTGCGATGAATCCCCCGGACGTTGCGATACACCCGGCACGCCGCCTCTATGCTGTCGGCCACCGGGCCGTCCGAAAAAACATGCTGATCAAACATCAGCGCCAGTTCTATCGCCTTCTCCTGAAGCGCCGGCGGCACCGCGATAATCGTGAAATCCGCCCGCCGCTTCTCGTATGCCTCGTTCACGTCCGCATAACACTGCTCCGGGCCAATATGCAACCGCTCCTGCGCCAGCTTCAGCGCCTGCGGCGAATTGCTCACCACCGCCGCCGGCTCCGCCATATGCAGCGTTTGCAGGCGCGGCAGCGCATCGACCACCCAGGGATTGGTTGCATCCCCCATTCCCACCAGCGTATATCGAAGCGGATGACTCATGGCACGATGTATCTTTCGCGGTGTCCCGACTAACCGGCAACGATCCACCCAGCCTGGCGCTCGCCATAGCCGACCGGCCTGGCCTGGCTTCCGGCCGTCGCCCAGCGCACCGCGTTCTCGATCACCCTCAGCACCGTCGGATCGTAATACGTCGGGAACGACTCATGGCCCGGCCGGAAATAAAACACCCTCCCCGCGCCACGCCCAAACGTCACCCCGCTGCGAAACACCTCGCCCCCGGCGAAACTGCTGATCAAGATCGTTTCCTGCGGCTCCGGAATGTCGAAGTACTCGCCGTACATTTCCTCCCGATCAAGCACAAAATGGTCGTCGATGCCCTTGAGGATCGGATGCCCCGGCCGCGTCGCCCACAACACCTCGCGCTCCCCCGAGTCCCGCCATTTCAGGTCACAACTCGTCCCCATCAGCTTCTTGAAGACCTTCGATGCATGCGCGGAATGCAACGCGATGAAACCCATCCCCTCCAGCACACGCTTGTACACGCGCTCCACCACCGCGTCCAGCACCTCCTCATGACCCATGTGCCCCCACCAGATCATGACGTCCGTCCGCCCCAGCCGCTCGGCCTGGCAGCCGTGCTCGGCGTCAGAATCCATCGTGGCCGTCTCCACTTCAAGATCCGCGCACCGCCGAAGCCACGACGCGATCGCGCCGTGAATCCCTTCCGGGTATATCGCCGCGATCTTCTCGTCCCGCTGCTCATGCCGTCCTTCGTTCCAGACCAGCACACGAATAGCCATAACCATCGCCTTCAAGATCAGCAAGACGCCTGCCCGGCGCCTCGCATAACGCGGGCCACAACACCGGACCGCCGAACATATCGGACCGCTGCCCGGAACTCAACACGCCCCCAACCAGCGCCCCTACGCTCCCCTGACGCTGCCCACCACTCTCTCCAGGTCCCCAAAATAGCCCGGATAAGTCTTGTTCACGCACTCGGCGCCGCGGATCATCACGTTCGCAATCCTCGTTCCGGCCAGCGAGAACGCCATCGCCATCCGGTGGTCATCGTAGGTGTCCACGGCCGCCCATCGCGGCTCGTCCGGCGGGTCGATCAGCAGGTCATCGCCCTCCACATTCACCTCCGCCCCGAACTTTGCCAGTTCCGTCGCCAGGGCTGCGATCCGGTCCGTCTCCTTCAGCCGCAGCGTGTGCAGGCCGCGGATGCGCGTCGATCCCCGCGCGAACAGCGCCACCACCGCCAGCGTCTGCGCCATGTCCGGCATGTCCCGCAGGTCGATGTCGATGCCCTCCAGCTCATCCGCGCCCATCACCGTCACGAAATCGCCGCCGAAGACCAGCCCAGCGCCCATCCGGTGCAGCACATCCGCAAAGCCCACATCCCCCTGCAGACTGCGCTTTCCGATCCCACGGATCGTCACCTTCGACCCCGGGTGCAGCGCGGCGGCCGCCAGGAAATAGCTGGCGTTCGATGCATCCGGCTCCACCAGGTAATCGGTCGCCTGATACGCCCCGCGCGGCACGACAATCTGCCTTGGCGCGCCCGTCTTCGGGTCGCGCAGCAGTTCCGCCGTCACGCCAAACCGATCCATGAGCTGCATCGTCATCGCCACGTAAGGCCAGCTCGTCTGCTCACCTTCCAGGTCCACCCGCACCTCGTGCTTGGCATATGGGCACACCTGCAACACCGCCGACAGATACTGCGACGACTGGGCATCCCCGAACCGCACCATCCCCCCCGGCAACCCATCGGCCAGCACCTCCAGCGGCGGGTATCCCTCCTGCCCAAGGCAGTTGATCCGGCATCCGAGGTTCCGCAGCATCGCCACAAGCTGCCCGATCGGCCGCTGCCGCATGCGCTCCACCCCATCCAGCACATACCGCCCCCGCCCCAGCGCACACAGCGCTGTCAGGAACCGGATGGTCGTTCCCGAGTTCCCACAGAACAGCTCCGCCATCTCGGCCGGCGGCCGGCCATTTCCCCCATGCACCGCGATCCGGCAGCTCGCCTCATCCACATCCAGGGTAAACCCCAGCCGCCGCAGGCTCTCAATCATGACGTGGGTGTCATCGGCGAACAGGCAGTTGCCGATCTCGCTCCTGCCGGCCGCCAGCGCTGCCAGCACCAGCGCGCGGTTTGTCAGGCTCTTGGACCCCGGCGGCGTGAACTCGGCCGAGAACGCCCCCGACACCGGTTGAATCATCACATCACTCATCGTGCCAGAAGAGTACGCACCGCGCCCCCTTCCTGCAAAGCCCGCCGGTCGCCCTGGATTCCCGCGAACCACGATCGAGCGATCCGGCGGTCTGGGCAATCCAGGCAAACCGCCTGAATACGGCACCAATTCGGATCGAATCCCCCACGCTCAAGCACCCCACTGCTTATCAGCTTCTGTTCCAACCAATGTCAAGCCTGCCATAGGGGGATTGCCATGTACCTTCGGA
>CAZMXI010000226.1:3275-6477 GCA_964570205.1 uncultured Tepidisphaeraceae bacterium | reverse complement strand
CGCCGGGCCCGTGGTGAACTTGGTCACGGTGGTGGTGGCGGGATTCTTGATTCCCCTCGGTCCATTCAATGCGCCCGTTTCCTTCACCGGCGACCTGGTCCTCTTCGCTTACCTGTTTGGGCTGGCCCGGTTCTTCACGACGGCGGCGGCGCTGGACACCGGTTCGGCGTTCGAAGGCATGGGGGCCGCGCGGGAGGTCGCCTTCGCCTGCCTCTCGGAGCCGGCGCTGTTCTTTTCCCTCCTGGTGCTGGCCAAGGCATCCGGTTCACTGGCCATGACCAACATGCTGCATGGTCCGGCCGGCGGCTTTGCCGCGAGTTCTGTTGCGCCATTGGTGTGCGTTGGCATCGGTTTGTTCGTGGTGCTGCTGGCCGAAACCTGTCGCATTCCTGTGGACGATCCCAACACGCACTTGGAATTGACCATGATCCACGAAGTGATGGTGCTCGATCACAGCGGGCCGTTGTTTGGCGCGATCCTCTATGCCGCTTCCATCAAACTCTTTGTGCTCGGGGCCGTTCTGCTGCACGTGGTGGCTCCCTTTGACGCCGGCCGGACGTGGATGAACTGGTTACTGTTCGCCGTCGAGATGATGGGACTGGCCGTGTGCATCGGCGTGGTGGAGTCGATGATGGCGCGGCTCCAGATGCGTCATGTTCCTTATCTTCTGGTCGCAGCCATGCTCTTCTGCGGCTTTGGGTTCCTTCTGATGGTGAGGTAGCCGCCATGATCAACCAGCTCAACGCACTGCTCATGCTGGTCCTGATGATCAACCTGTTTGCTCTTGGCACCAGTCGGCTGCTGGCATTGATCCGCATCGTGGCCATCCAAGGAGCGCTCTTGGGCGCCCTGCCCTTCCTCGTTCACGAACACCTGACCTTGCCGGCGGTGCTGACGGCGGTCGCGGCGATCTTTCTGAAAGGCATTGCCGTTCCCGCCATCATGATCCGGGCCTTGCGCGATGCTCAGATCAAGCGGGAAGTCGAGCCCCTGATCGGGTTTCTGCCTTCCATTCTGCTTGGAGCGGCGGCCACCGCGTTCTCCTTGCTCTTTGCCAGCCACCTTCCCCTGATCTCGCAACACGCCGGTTCTCTTCTGGTTCCGGCCTCCATGGCGACCATCCTGACCGGGTTCGTCCTGTTGACGACGCGGTTCAAGGCGCTTACCCAGGTCGTTGGGTACCTGGTCCTTGAGAACGGCATATTCATATTCGGCATGCTGCTGATCGAGGCCATGCCGTTCGTGGTGGAAGTGGGCGCGATGCTCGATCTTTTCGTCGGCATCTTCGTGATCTGCATCATCACAAATCATATCAACGCGGCGTTTTCCTCCATGGACACCCGCCGGCTGGTCACCCTCAAGGAATAATCCATGGCACTCGCCCTTATGCTGCTTCCGCTTCTCATGGCCGCCATGGCCGCCGCGGTGCCATCCAACCGCGGCCGTCCCTGGTTGCTGCCCCTGACCGGGACGGCGCATACGGCGCTGACCGTGTGCACATTGCTCTGGCACGACGTCAGCCGTGGCAATGGCTGGCTCATGCTTGATCCACCCGGACGAGTCATCCTCCTTCAAATCAGCGTGCTCTATCTGCTCTGCGCCTTCTACGCGGTGGGCTACCTTCACCAGCGGCAGGAGCGGTGCAACCGGGTGTTCTGCGTGTGCCTTCTGGCCGTTCTGAGCACCATGACCTGGGTGACCTGGTCACACCATCTGGGGCTGATGTGGGTTGCCATGGAAACCACCACTCTGGTCACGGCCCCTCTGATCTATTTTAACCGTACGCAGCGGAGCATCGAGGCCACATGGAAATATCTGATGGTCGGTTTCAGCGGGATTGCGCTGGCCCTGCTGGGGACCCTGTTCCTGGCGTATGCGGCGCTGCACGCAGGACTGGATTCTACGTTGACATTTGAAAACCTGCTGAGCCATGCGCCCCAATTGTCCAAGCCATGGCTTCACGCGGCATTTGTTCTGCTGCTCGTCGGGTACGGAACGAAGATGGGACTGGCGCCCATGCACACGTGGAAGCCCGACGCCTATGGCGAGGCTCCCGGCGTTGTTGGGGTGATTCTGGCCGGCGGAGTTACCAGTTGCGCCTTCCTTGCCCTGCTGAGGATCTACCACATCTGTGGCGCGGCCGGCGAGGGCGGCTACATGTCCAGGCTGCTGCTGGTCATGGGCCTTCTCTCCATGGCCGTGGCTGGCGTGTTCATGGTTGGGCAGCGCGATTTCAAGAGACTGCTGGCGTACTCCAGCGTCGAACACATGGGCATCCTGATTGTGGGCTTGGGCGTCGGTGCTCCCGCATTGTTCGGCACGCTGCTTCATGTCATGGCAAACGGCTTGACCAAAGGCGTGCTTTTCCTGTCGGCCGGCAACATCCATCGGGCATATGCCAGCAAGAATGTTGACCAGGTTCGAGGGGCCATCCGGCGGGTGCCGCTCTCGGGTTCGCTCTTTCTGGCGGGGTTTCTGGCCATCACCGGATCGCCTCCATTCGGTCCCTTTATCAGTGAGTTCGCCATCCTCAATGGAGCTTTCGACGCGGGACGATTCGTGGTCGCAGGGTCCTTTCTTGTCCTCCTGCTGGTCGTCTTCATCGGGATGGGCGCAACCGTTTTGCAGGTTGTGCAAGGGCGACCATCCGCCGAGGTGCGCCAATTTCCATATCGTGAGCGATGGCACGCGGTCGCGCCGATTCTCGTCTTCATGGTGTTAGTTCTGCTCCTTGGGGTGTACCTGCCCGATCCCCTGGTCGGCTTGCTCAACGACGCGGTCCGTTATCTGGAGGTCCGGCCATGACCGCAAACCGTTGCAACCTCGTCCCCCTGGCCAACGGTCGGGCCATCACATTGGAGGCGGTGCCGACGCTGCCGCAGGATGCGCTGGCCCAGGCCATCGTCGATTCCGTCGCGGCGGGTTGCCGCGTCGCCGCGTTGTTCGGCGCCAGGGTCGATGACGCGCAGGTCCTGCAGTTGTTCGTCATTCTTGTGGATGATCAGCATAGCCAGGTGCACATCGGACGGGCTCGGATCGAGGGCGACCAGATTCCTTCCCTGGCACGGCGCTGCCCGCAAGTGCAGCTTTTCGAGCGTGAACTGGCTGAACAGTTCGGCGTAACTCCTGTTGGGCATCCCTGGTTCAAGCCCGTGAGATACCATCGGCCCTGGGGCGAGGCCGATGCGTGGAGCCGTCCGGC
>CAZMXI010000226.1:0-3242 GCA_964570205.1 uncultured Tepidisphaeraceae bacterium | reverse complement strand
GGTGCATGAGGTTGCCGTCGGCCCGGTGCATGCCGGTGTGATTGAGCCGGGACACTTCCGGTTTCAATGCCACGGCGAGGAAGTTCTACACTTGGAGATCGCGCTGGGATACCAGCATCGCGGCGTGGAGGAGGCCCTGCTGGGCGGACCGACCAGGCGGTCCATCCACTACGCCGAGACGCTCGCCGGCGACACCACGATCGCGCACGCCAGCGCGTATTGCCAAGTGATCGAGGCCCTGGCACGGTGCCGGAAGAGTGCGCGCCCGCAGGCGCTGCGGGGTATTGCCCTGGAGTTGGAGCGCCTGGCGAATCATGTTGGAGACATGGGCGCCTTGGCCGGCGACGTCGGTTTCCTGCCCACGGCCAGTTACTGCGGCCGGATACGCGGCGATCTGCTTAATATGACGGCGCTGCTATGCGGCAACCGGTTCGGGCGGGGAATGGTCCGCCCGGGAGGCGTCGGTTTCGATGTGGATGCAGATCGCCTGGCCGAGCTGTTGCGCCGACTGGACATTGCCGCCAAGGACACCGCTAACGCCATCAACCTTCTCTGGGATACGCCCTCGGTCATGGCCCGATTTGAGGGCACCGGGCCGCTCCCGGCGCAGGTTGCGGTCGAATTGGGAGTGGTCGGGCCGGCGGCACGCGCTTCGGGGCTCGGGCGCGATGCCCGGAACGACCTGCCGATCGGCATATACCGCTTCGCGCACCTGCCCGTATCGACTTGCGAGAGCGGCGACGTGTTTGCCCGCGCTTACGTCCGATGGATGGAGATTCAACAGTCCATCGAGTTCATCCGCGAGCAGGTTCACGAAATTCCCCCCGGCGCTGCGTGCGTGCCGCTCGGATCGTTGGCGCCACGCTCGCTGGCGGTGGCGATCACCGAAGGATGGCGCGGAGAAGTCTGCCACGTGGCGATCACGGATGCTCAATCCCGCTTTGCCCGATACAAGGTGGTGGATCCATCCTTCCACAACTGGGCGGCGCTGGCCTACGCGCTGCGGAATCAGCAGATATCCGACTTCCCGCTCTGCAATAAGAGTTTCAACTTGTCCTATTGCGGGCACGACCTGTGATCGTGATGCGCCGGCCTCAGAAAGACGAATGAGAGAGAAGTCATGCTCAGAATCCTGCTTGCTCGAAGGCAACAAGGACACCGGACCATCAAATACCCGGCCGGGCCAGCGCCCGCGATGCCTGACCGTTTCCGCGGTCGCCCTTTGATCGATAGATCCAAGTGCCTGGATGCTTGCCGAGCCTGCGCGGATGCCTGCCCGACCGGCGCTCTCACCGTGAACGAGCAAACGCGAATTGACCTGGGCCGGTGCCTCTTCTGCACGGACTGCGTTGCTGCATGTCAACGGCAGGCAATCACTTACGGCACCGACTATCGGCTGGGAGTCCGCCGACGTGAAGACCTGGTTCTTTCTCATGACCAGCAATCGCTGCATCTGGCCTCCGCGTTGGATGCGAGATTAAGACGCCTTCTGGGCCGCTCGCTCAAGCTCCGACAGGTGAGCGCAGGAGGGTGCAATGCCTGCGAGGCCGACGTAAACGTCTTGACGACCATCGGTTGGGACCTGGGCCGGTTCGGCATTCAAATGGTCGCGTCGCCCCGTCACGCGGATGGGCTTCTGATAACGGGCCCGGTGACCCGGAATATGGAACTCGCGGTGAAGAAGACTTACGACGCGGTTCCGGACCCTAAGGTTGTGATCGCCGTGGGCGCGTGCGCGATTTCCGGCGGGCCCTATATAGATCATCAACAGGTGAGAGGTGGCGCCGATGCGCTGGTGCCGGTCGATCTGTACATTCCCGGCTGTCCCCCTCATCCGCTGACCATACTCGACGGCCTGCTGCGTTTGATTGGAAGAATCGAGGCTGGCAATGGGGCGGCGCTGGGGCGAAACCTCTCCGATGGCCCGGGCGCCTGAGCAGCCATGTTGGCCGGTGGCCGATACGCGCCCTGCCGCTGTGTACCCGCGTTGCTCCGGCTCAGGCAGAATTGATATGATGCCCCCGTGCACTCTATGCGCCTTTTCACTGCCATCGAGCTTCCCGATCAGGTTCGTGATCACCTGGTTGGAATCCAGAATGCCATGAGGGTGGTCGCACCCAAGCCCGTTTATACGCAACACAAGAACCTGCATATCACGTTGAAGTTCCTCGGCGAAGTGCCGGAGGCTCGGGTCAACGAATTGTGTGATGCGCTGGCCGGGATTGAGCCATCGGGAGAAACCGACCTTGCGTTCGATGCCGTGGTCTGCCTGCCTCCGCGAGGGCCGGTGCGGATTCTGGGGGTGGGGGTACAGGCAGCGCCATCGGCTTTGCTGCAACTCTTCCATCGCATCGAAGATGTATGCCTCCCGCTGGGTTTTCCGCTTGAGCCTCGCGCATTCCTGCCCCATGTGACGGTGGCGCGGGCGAAGATGCCTCTCCATCCATCGTTGCGCCCGGCCCTTGTCCAAGCGGCAGAGGCACTTTTACCCGGCCCAAACTTTGCTGTTTCCGGCTTTACGTTGATGCACAGTGATCTTCGACCCCAAGGGCCGCTCTACACTCCCATTGCACGAATGAACATCGAGTTGCCGCAAGGCAAGCAGAAAAAACCAACTGGGATATAAATGCCTTGATAGCAATTGGATACGATTTCTATGTCACGGCGTTTTTTGGCCGAAATTCGCTTGACCCATACAGGTGCCGTACATATACTGGTGTCCGTACAAATTCCGAACCGCGAGGTGTTTGGCGGTCTTGAGACATTAGCATGGGTAAGCGGGCGACTGCAACGGACGCAGGTTTGGCCCGGGCAACAACATCCAGTTCAACCGCCCAAGTCCGGGGGCACATCAGGAGATCAGTCGTGGCCAAGACAGCCGAGAAGGAAAAGGCCGACAAGGCCGAAGCGAAGAAGCCGCAAGTTGCGGCCGAGTCGCGCACCGCGATCGACCCCGCGCGCGAGTCTGCGCTCAACCGGGCCGTCCAGCAGATCGAGAAGCAGTTCGGCAAGGGCGCGGTGATGAGGCTGGATGGCGAGGTCTCGCCAACAACCGATGGCATCCCCACCGGCAGCCTGTCGCTGGACATTGCCTTGGGCGGGTCGGGCGTGCCCCGCGGGCGGGTGGTCGAAGTGTTCGGGCCCGAATCCTCCGGCAAGACCACCCTCGCGCTGCACATCATTGCCAGCGCCCAGCGATTGGGCGGCGTGGCGGCCTTCATCGACGCCGAGCACGCGCTCGA
>CAZMXI010000225.1:0-6491 GCA_964570205.1 uncultured Tepidisphaeraceae bacterium | reverse complement strand
CCCAGAGCGGGAATATGAGTGCAAGCGAGGGCATGATTGACCACCAAGGCCATTTTGACGGGGGCGCGAATCAGTGGCGCGGATCGGCTGTAAGTGGCGTGTCTGTCAACAGAAAAGGCCCAGAGTCCACTTGTGACCCTGAGCCTTTGGTAGTCGGGGCGACAGGATTTGAACCTGCGACCTCTAGACCCCCAGTCTAGCGTTCTAAACCAAGCTGAACTACGCCCCGGACAAAACCGGTATCGGCCACATCTGACCGGCCTACGAATATATCCTAGATCGGCGGGCTCCACAAGACGAGGCGTCAGCCGATTGTACACCAGACGAACCAGGCGGTTGGTTCGTAGGCGGGTGGAAGAGGCGAGGCGTGGCCCTGGTGGCGATCGCGCAAGTCGCGGTCAGGACTTGCATATCCGTTCCGCGGCACTTGCGGCACCGTTGCGCTCGGCCGGTTCGGGGGCATCGTGCTGATACATGCGCCGGCGGGCGATATAGAGCAGTTCCTCGCTGATGCGGCGGTGGCGGCCCATCATGTCGGCAAGAAGGGCCAGGGCCAGCATCAGAAACGCGAGGGTCAGGAAGATGCCGGAGAGCGTGATGAATGAGCGGAAGGGACTGGTGCCACGGAAGATGATGTACCAGATGGTGACAAACGCGCCGAACGCAGCGCCGATCAGGCCGAGTATGGCCGCGATGCCACCAAAGAACTTGAGTGGTTGAACGTCTCGCATTGCCCGGAGGATGATGGGCAGGGAGTTGGTCGCGTATTTGGTGATGCTGGAAGCAATGCGGCTTTTGCCATGTTCCCGGACGCCGCGGACCTTGAGCGGCACCTCGGCCACGCGCAAGCCCTTGGCGAAAAGGTCAATGAACGTCTCTTGGGTGTAGGTGTACCGCCCGAACAACGTGAGGCGGTAGGCCGCCTCGCGGCTGAACGCGCGAAAGCCGCAGGAGACATCCGTGAAAGCCGTTCCGCCGCAGATCCAGTTGATCATGCGCGTGACGATCTGATTGCCATGATACTTCACTGATGGCATGACCGGCCGAAGCTCGGGGTCGGCAAAACGAGAGCAGGTGACGAAGTCGGCGGTGTTGTCGAGGATGGGGACGACAAGTCGAGCGATATCGGCCGGATCGAACTGCCCGTCGCCGTCGATACTGACGATAATGTCGGCATTGCGCTGCATGGCCTGTTCCAGACCCGCGCGAAAAACCAGTCCCAGCCCTTGCTGGCCCGGCAGGTTAAGCACGCTCGCGCCGGCGGCCTCGGCCTCGGCGGCGGTGGTGTCGGTGCTCCCATCGTTCATCACGATGATCTCAAGACGGTCGATGCCCGGAATGCTCCGCGGGACGCCTCCGACCACCCGTGCGATGGTCTTCTCTTCATTCAAGGCTGGAATGATCACAACGAGTTTCATAGGCTGGCACGATGCTAACCGGCGGTCCCGAACGACACAAGAAAGTCGTCTGAAAGGGGACGCCGTAGACTGTGCCTTGTCAATTCCGCCCCTGATTCCGGATGGCTCCGCCGACAGGGTGCGCGCCATAGTCCAAGGCCGCCCGGCGGAACTTGCCAGGAAGCGGAGTTGTACCGTCGGGGGATCCGCGGGATTCTGCCGCTTGCAAGGGGCATCCAGATCGAGCTATCATCAGAATCATGCGAGCACTCATGTCTTTCGTCGAAAAGGACCAAACGGGGCAGACGTTCTCGGATAAGCGGACCGGTGAGGCCCCGGCCGGATCGCACCGGTGGCGGTTCTTTCGCGCTGGCGGTTTTGACCAGGTGCGGCTGGACAGCGGCCCCGACCTCATGGCGTTGGACCAGCTTGATCAGAAGCTCTGGGTGGCGCTGAGCTGTCCCACGGGCGGGCTTGAGTTTGACAGCAGGACCTTGGAGCTTCTGGATGCGGACAACAATGGGCGGATTCACGTTCCGGAGATCATTGCCGCGGTGAAGTGGGCAGGCGGCATGTTGAAGGATCCCGGTCAGCTACTGACCGGCGGCAGCTCGCTTCCGCTGGCGGCGATCAACGACGCTACGCCGGAGGGCAAGCAGGTGCTGGCGTCGGCAAAGCAGATTCTGGCGAACCTTGGCAAAGGCGAAGCCAAGGAGATCAGCCTCGATGACACCACGGATACGGTGCGGATTTTTGCGCAGACGAACTTCAACGGCGACGGCATCATTCCCGCCGACGCTGCAGGTGATGACGATGAGACCAAGCAGGTGATCTGCTATATCCTGGCCTGCCTGGGCGCTGAGACTGACCGCAGCGGCAAGCCGGGTGTCGACAAGGCCAAGGTAGACCAGTTCTTTGCCGAGGCGCAGGCCTTCTCCGACTGGTGGGCTCAGGCAGAGACCGCGGGCGGCGACATCCTGCCTTTGGGCGATGATACGATCTGCGCGTGCGCACTGCTGAAGGCGGTGAAGACGAAGATCGACGACTACTTCGCACGTTGCCGGCTGGCGTCGTTTGACGCGCGGGCCCTGTCGGCACTGAATCGTCAGGAATCGGAATACCTGGCGCTGGCGGCAAAAGACATGACGATCGACGCGGCGGAGATAGCCGGCTTTCCGTTGGCGCTGATTGAGGCGGGCAGGCCGCTGCCGCTGCGATCGCGCGTGAACCCGGCCTGGGCCGTCGCCATTGGCCGGTTTGCCGAAAAGGTGGTCACGCCGCTGCTGGGGGAGCGAGCCGAACTGACTGAAAAGGACTGGGACGCCATCCTGGCGCGCTTCAAGGGGTTCGATGCGTGGTGCGCTCAGAAGGTCGGTGCGTCGGTTGAGAAGCTCGGCCTCAAGCCCATTCGCGAGATCCTGCGGGGGCCGAGCCGTGAGAGGATCACGGCGCTGCTCGCGCAGGACAAGGCGCTGGAGGCGGAAGCCAATTCCATCGAGGTGGTAGACAAGTTGGTGCGCTTCAACCGGGATCTGTACAGGCTGCTCAGGAACTTTGTGAATTTTCGCGACTTCTACGGCCGGAGGGAGAAGGCGGTCTTCCAGGCCGGCACGCTCTACCTGGACCAGCGTAGTTGCGACCTGTGCGTGCGCGTGGATGACATGGCCAAGCACGGTGCGATGGCGCACCTGAGCCGGACGTGCCTGGTCTACTGCGACCTAGTGCGCAAGGGCGGTGGCGACAAGATGACAATCGCCGCTGCGTTCACTGCGGGCGATTCTGACCACCTGATGGTTGGTCGCAACGGACTCTTCTATGACCGCAAAGGGCAGGACTGGGACGCCACGGTGGTGAAGATCGTGGAGAATCCCATCAGCCTGCGTCAGGCGTTCTGGGCACCATACAAGCGTGCTCTGCGCTGGGTGGAGGAGCAGGTCGCCAAACGGGCCGCCGCCGCGGATTCGGCGGCGCATGAGAAGCTGACGTCGACGGTGGGGACGGTGGGTCAATCGGCTCAACAAGGCAAGCCCGCGGCGCCCGCCAAGCTCGACATCGGCGTGGTGGCTGCGTTGGGTGTGGCTGTCGGCGGCATCACCGCCGCACTGGGCATGCTCCTGCAGGCATTCTTCGGTCTGGGCATCTGGATGCCGCTGGGCTTTGTGGCGCTGATCCTGCTGATCTCCGGTCCGTCGATGATCATTGCGTGGCTGAAAGTGCGGCAGCGCAACATCGGCCCGATTCTCGATGCCAACGGGTGGGCCGTGAACGCCCGCGCAAAGATCAACATCAAGTTCGGCAGATCCCTGACAGCCGTCGCCAAGCTGCCGCCCGGCTCCAGCCGTGACCTGCGAGACCCCTACGCCGACCGACGCTTCGGCTGGTTGCACCTGATTGTGATCGTCGTGCTGCTGTGCGCCGCTGCGTGGGCGTGTTGGAATTACGGTGTGGTGGAGCGCGTTGCGCCAGGCGTGTTTCCTAAGTCGCATTGGCTGAATCAGCACCAGGCGAAATGATCGGCCGCGGCAACCCATGGGTGATGGCGGGGTATAATGCAGCGGGTGGCCGCGCATGTCGCGTGCGCGGCGAAAGGCGTCTTGTAAGGAGATCTTCATGAGCAGCGGGATGCAATATGCCAGGCCGGCCGTTCTCTTTGCCCTTGTATTGCTGAGCGCCGCGATGGCGGCATCCAGCGCCGATGAAGAGAAATGGGTCAACACCCTGGAAGGCAAAGACCTGAGCGCGCACTGGCAGACGACAGGCAACTGGAAGTTCGAGGATGGCGTGGTCCAGCTTCAGCCGCGGCCCGGCGAAAGCGGCTGGACCCGCTACGATGCCTATCTCTGGCTCAAGGACAAGCAGTACAAGGACTTCCAGATCGACTTCGAATACAAGGTGGCCAAGGACGGCAACAGCGGCTTCTACTTCCATGTGGGTGATAAGAAGGACCCGGTGGCGACGGGCATCGAGGTGCAGATCTACGACTCGGGCAGCAAGGCCAAGGACGCCAAACTGACGGATCACGACAGCGGGGGGATCATTCCCGGCGCTGCGCCCACGAAGAACACCGCCAAGCCGGCCGGCGAGTGGAATCGATTTCTGATCACGGTGAAGGACAACAAGCTCAAGGTCGAGCTGAATGGCCAGACCGTCAACGAGATCGATCTGAGCAAGGGGCAGCTCAAGAGCCGGCCGGAAACCGGCTGGATCGGCTTCCAGGACCACGGGCTGCCGCTGTGGCTGCGGAACATCCGCATCCGCGAGCTGTGACACGCCGATGGCGGTCTGATCATCGCTGTTGAGCGGGTGTCGCGGGAGGCGTTGCATCGCCGCCGCGCGCCCAGTCCCAATCCACGGTGTAGTCGTCATCGCGGCCGGAGTCGCCGGATTGCTCGATCCATTGCTCCACTTCAGCGCGAAGGCGCTTGAGCGCTGTTTGGTGCTCGGGACGGGTGGATGCGGCGAGGTTGACGGTCTCGTGCGGGTCGGCCTGCGTGTCGTACATCTCTTCGGCGGGCATGGTGGGCGCTGTGAGGAACTTCTGGGTTGCGTCCAGCTTGCCTTCGGCGTCGAGCTGCTTAAGCAGGTTCCAGACGGGATATTGCTTGATCTTGTAGTCATTTCGCAGCAAGAGCGGCCGGTCGGGTGTGAAACTGCGGATGTAGCGGTACCGCGCATCCCGCGCGGTGCGGAGGCGGAACAGGGTCTCATCGCAGCGGTCTCGGGCGCCGAAGACGACCTGGCGCGGCGCCTCGGCCCGCGGGCCGAGGAAGACCTGCCCTTGCATGCGTGATGGCTTGTCGATGCCGGCCAGCGCCAGCGTGGTGGCGGTCAGGTCAATGGATGCCAGCAGGCGGTCGCTTACGGTTCCGGGCGTGAAGCCGGCCGGGGCGGGCGCCTTGGCCGGCCAGCGGATGATCAGCGGCACCAGCAGGCCGCTGTCATAGCAGAACTGCTTGCCGCGAACATGCGCCTGGCCGTTGTCGCCGAAGAAGATGACGATCGTGTTGTCGGCCAAGCCGTCGGCCTCCAGTTGCCCGAGGATCAGCCCGACCTTCCGGTCCAGTTCCATCGCGGCGTCGAGATACCGCGCCCAGTCTTCGCGGACGACGGGGTGGTCGGGGTAGTACGGAGGGATATCGACCTTGGCCGGGTCGGCTTTCTTCGGGCCGGTGAAGTCGCGGTGGGTCTCGCTGAAGTTGATCTGCGCGTAGAACGGCTGGTGCGATTTCAGGTCGGCCCAGTTGGCCGAGTCAAAGGCTTTGCCCTGGTAGTTGAAATTCCAGTCGGTCTTGCCGGTTCCCTTGAATCCGATGCCGGCCGGCAGGTTCCGTACGTTGGCGGTGTAGTATCCACCATCGCGGAGCCAGTCGGTCAGCAGGCGCACGCCGTCGGGAAGGCGATAGCCATCGCCGCGATGCGACCGATGGTGATGGGCGTCGATCGTCGTCTGATACATTCCCGTCATGAAGGCGCTTCGGCTGGGCGAGCAGACCGGCGCTGTGGTGAAGCAGCGCGTGTAGCGGACGCCGCCCGCGGCGAGGGCGTCGAGGCTGGGCGTTATGGCCTGTTTCGTGCCATAGCACCCGAGATGCTGGCCGAAATCCTCGCCGATGAGCCAGAGGATGTTCGGCCGGCTGGGCGCGCCCGTTTGCGACTCGGCGGCGGAAGACAGGCGCCCGCAGGCAGCGCATGCGCTCATCGCCAGAAAGGCCATACGCAGAAGCCCCGCTCCACTCCATCCCATGATGCCTCCCGTGTCAGGATCGAATCACTTCCCGATAGAGCGTATCCCGCTCTGTGGCCCGGAAGCCAGCTTCGCTCGCCAGGCGGTGGATGTCGTCGACGTGCAGTTCCTGGTGGGTGCCATCGCCCTGGCGCTTGGTAATGTCGTACCACACCACCGTGCCATCCAGGTCATCGCAGCCGTAATTCAACGCGATCTGCGACAGGTGGATGCCCTGCATGATCCAGAATGACTTGATGTGCGCGAAGTTGTGCAGCATCAGCCGCGCGATCGCCAGCGTCCTGAGGTCGGCCAGGCCGGTCGGCCCGGGCAGATACCCCACGTCGCTGTTTTCAGGCACGAAGGAAAGG
>CAZMXI010000224.1:0-6603 GCA_964570205.1 uncultured Tepidisphaeraceae bacterium | reverse complement strand
CCGAACGAAACTGGCGAGCGTCTATCCCAAAATCAAGGTGTGACGGAGCACTAGAGGGACCCGTGTCGCTGCTCTCCACAAGGTCCGGCTCGGACAGCGTCAGGTAAGGGGCCATGTAGGCCGGAGCATCGCCGTATTCGAGCGTGAAATACTCGGCGACATTGAAGGCGGGAAAGCCGTTTTCGGCGGCATACTGATTGAAGGCGGTCTGATCGAAATCGATATCCGGATCGGCCCACGCCGAGACCTCCAGAGTCCCGCCTCCGCTTCCCAGCGTCAGGTCAGTGTGGGCCGTTGCCTGCAGGTAGATGTAGATGGCGGACGTCGCATTTTGGCTTGTGGGGTAGACCCGGATGGTGATGTTGACTGTATCGCTGATGCGGTCCTCGGTCGGGCCGGCTTGCCCGTCGGCCCTGATTGTCTCGTCATAGACAGTGCTGTTCCAGTCGTTCAGGATCACTGATGCCTCGGCATAGGAACGGGCGAATCCGTCTCCTGCGAAGCTGCCGGTCGTCTTGACCTCCGCCGAAAGCCTGACCTGGAGGTTGATGTTCAGTACGCCCTGACGGCGAAGGCGAGCCTTGACGGCGGGGGGCAGTTCCTTCACCGGCGCCACATAGACGAAATACTCCAGAAGAGAGTTGCAATCGGCGTAGGCAAAGTATTTGCCGTCGGCATTGCTGATCTGGGATTGCGCCTTGGCTTCCGCCTTGAACGTGCCCTGCAGGCTCATTCCCTTGGGGCCCGGATCAGACCCCGAAGTCCCGGTGCTGGCAGAGGCATAGTACTTGTGCTCTCCCTTGTCGTCTGAATAGGTCCGCGACCTCTCTATCGTCATCGGCGGATTGCGAAACGTCTTCATCGCGACGTGCGTCGTCGGTTTGGCCAGGGCGCGGGCATCCAGCGCTGCCCGAGCCCACAAGTCGGTATTCACGCCTCCCGTCAGGAGTACCCTGCTCTCCATCGCCTCGCAGACAATTTGGCGGGGGGCGCCCAGACAGCTTCTGTCCCTGGTTGCCGAGGCTAATGCACAATCGATTAGGCGGAGAAGACCCATCATCATCACATACCTCTTGTACCAAAGCCCATTCCGATCAGCTGCCGGTCGTCATAGGTTGCCATCCCGGCTCCCGGCGCTACCGAGCAAGTTGAGGGTCCGCAGGCGCTCCCAACACGCCCGCCCTGCATGGACAGATGACAAGCCCAGATGAACCCTCGTCGGGAATTCTGCCACGTTCCCCACTGTTTGCAAGCAACCATTTTCAATGGACCGGCTTCCTGCGCGATATCATCCGCGGCCTGAAGGATTGCCTGATCCTCGAACGCTTCCGATCCGCCGGCGACATCCAGCGCCACCTCGAAGCCCTCGAATGGCCAGACGGGATGTAGTCCACTCTACACAAGCCGCATTCGACGCTCCTCCCGCTCGCCTGTATATTCCTCAGGTCACTTCAGCGGAGGCGTTGATGTCCCAGTCGAGGATGGTTGCGCATCGGATCGTGGTTCTCCTGATGGTGATGGCGGCCTCGGCCACCGCGGCGGATCAGCCGGCCAGCAATCACCTCTGGCAGATCGGCAAGCCCGACAACGGCTACGCCGAATTCGCCCTCGCGCCCCGCGACTATGGCAAGTTCCGCGACGATGCCTTCTTCATCGTCGGCCAGTCCGACCCGAAAACAGCCTGGCCCTATGTTCACCCCGGCCCGGCCGATCCCTGGGCTGGCTCGCGCTCGCACACCTTCACCATCCTGTTCGCCCTGAAAGCCACCCCGGCCGATGGCCAGTGCCGATTGATCGTCGACTTGCTGGATACCCATTCCCGCACCGCCCCGGTGCTCTTTGTCGATGTCAACGGCAAGAGCTTCCGCCACAACACACCGGCCGGTGGGGGGGATGAATCGATCTTCGGCGACCCGGCCAAAGGCAGGGAACACCGCTTCGAAATCGCCTTCCCGGCCAGCCTCCTCAAGCAGGGGGTCAACGAGATTTCCATCTCTAACGCCTGGGGAAGCTGGGCGCTTTGTGATTGGGTGGCGCTGCAAACGCCGGCCGGCCTGGAACTCACGGAAGTGAAGGGCAGCATCCTCAAGTCGGCCGCATCGCCGCCGGTGCTGATCGACCGCGGCGGCAGACTCTTCCAGCCCATCGAACTGCAGGTCCGGCACGTCGGCGACGATGCCTCCGTTACCCTCCACGCCACCGGCGCTGAGCCGGTCCAGGCAAGCCTGCGGACCGGCGCGCACAAGCTCCATATCGCCGTGCCGGCCGTCTCCGCCGAGACGAAGGTTGCCGTCACGCTCGAATCGGCTGGCAGCGCCATCGCGACTCGCGATGTCACCCTCAAGCCCGTGCGCAAGTGGCAGGTCTATCTGCTGCCCCATTCCCACGTGGATATCGGCTACACGCACCTCCAGAGCGATGTCGAGAAGCTCCATTGGAAGCACATCGAGAATGCCATCGCGCTGTCGGCCAGGACGCGCGACTACCCGTCCGAAGCCCGCTTCAAGTGGAACGTCGAGGTCCTCTGGGCGGTGGAGAGTTATCTCAATCAGGCCACGCCCGAGAAGCGCCAGGCGTTCATCCAGGCCGTGAAGGATGGCTGGATTGGCCTCGACGGCATGTACGGCAATGAGCTCACCGGCCTGTGCCGGCCAGAGGAACTGCTCCGCCTGTTCCGCTATGGCACGAAGCTGGCCGACGAAATCGGCGCTCCGATCGACTCAGCCATGATCAGCGATGTTCCGGGCTGCACATGGGGCATCGTCACCGCCATGAATCAGGCGGGAATCAAGTACTTCTCCGTCGGCACCAACGAAAGCGCCCGCATCGGCACATCGCTCTCCACCTGGGGCGACAAGCCGTTCTACTGGATCGGGCCCGATGGCAAGAGCAGGGTGCTCATGTGGCTGGCGGGTAGGGGCTACTCGCACTTCCACAGCGGCACGCTGGCCGCCAAGGCCGACACCGTCATCCCCGCGTATCTGCGCCAGTTGGAAGAGGCGCGGTATCCCTACGACATGGTCCAGATCCGCTACAGCATCGGTGGCGACAATGGCCCACCCGACCCGGCCATGCCGGACTATGTGAAGAAGTGGAACGCCACCTACGCGTACCCGAAGCTGGTCCTGGCGACGACCAGTCAGTTATTCCGCGAGTTCGAGAATCGCTATGCCGCGCAGATCCCCTCCCATGCCGGCGATTTCACGCCGTATTGGGAGGATGGCGCGGCATCATCGGCGCAGGAGACCATCCTGAACCGCCGGACGGCCGACATCCTTACCCAGGCTGAAGCCCTCTGGGCCATGCTTCGCCCGAATCAGTACCCCGCCGGCCGGTTCTACGATGCCTGGCGGGATGTAATCCTCTACGATGAACACACCTGGGGCGCCCACAACAGCATCAGCGAGCCCGATGCGCCCTTCGTGAAGGGCCAGTGGGCCACCAAGAGCGCCTTTGCCACCCGTGCTGCATTCTCCGCGGCGGTCCTGCGGATGCAGGCGCTTATTCCTCCTCTGCGTTCGCCTGACTCGCCGGCCGCGCAATGGGAAGTCTTCAATACGACATCCTTCTCCCAGACATCGCTGGTCCTGGTTGATGTTCCGACGGCCGGCGATGCCGTCGTCGGCCCCGACGGCCAGCCCGTCCCGTCACACCGGCTTGGCCCCAATGCCCTGGTCTTTCTCGCCCGCGAGGTGCCGCCGTTCAGCTCCGTGCGCTATGCGTTCAAGGCCGGCCCGCCGCTGAGTGGCAAGGTGAAAGTCGAAGGCACAACGATCACCAACGGCCTGCTGACTGCCAGCATTGACCCAAAGACCGGCGCCATCGCCAGCCTCAAGGTCGCCGGCATCGAGGCCGACCTGGCCGATGTGAAGGGGGATGTGCGCCTCAACGACTATCTCTACGTCCCCGGCGCAGACCCGAAGAAAGCCCAGCGCAGCGGGCCTGTGACGATACGTCTGACCGGCAACAACTCGCTCATGGGCGCGATTGAAATCGAATCCGATGCCCCCGGCTGCAACAAGCTCACCCGCATCGTCCGCCTGGTCGATGGCGCTGATCATCTCGACATTGACAACATCGTCGATAAGAAGCCCATTCGCACCAAGGAAGGTGTGCATTTCGCCTTCCCGTTCAATGTGCCCGATGGCGTGATGCGCATGGAGACGCCGTTCGCCGTCGTTCGGCCGGAAATCGACCAGCTTCCCGGCTCCTGCAAGAACTGGTTCACCGTGCAGCGCTGGGTCGATGTATCCAATGACCAGTTTGGCGTGACCCTCGCCACGCCCGATGCGCCGATGGGCGAGGTGGGCGCGATCACGGCCGAGACGCCCTGGATCGCGAAGCTCGCGCCTTCGCAGACGTTCTATTCGTATGTGATGAACAACTACTGGTTCACCAACTACAAGGCAGACCAGGAAGGCCCGACGTATTTCCGCTATGCCATCCGCCCCCACAAGGGTTACATCGCCCACGAGGCGGCCCGTTTCGGCATCGCCTTCGCCCAGCCGCTGATGAGTTACCGCCCGACGGCGGACAACGCCATGCCCTCCCGCCTGACCATCGACAACCCCGCCGTCATCGCCACCCTCAAGCCCAGCGACGACCGCAAGGCACTGATCGTCCGCCTCTTCGCGGCCTCCGAAAAGCCGCAGCGGGCCACGATCGCCTTCGCCGACCCCAAGCCGGCATCAATCTCCATCAGCGACCTGTCCGAGAAACCCATCGCTCCCGTGCGCGGCCCGATCGAACTGCCGCCCCATGGCCTGGTCACGATCCGGACGGAGTTGCCGTAGTACCGATGATGAATGCCCCTTGGAGTGAGAACGACCACAACCTCTACCGTCGCAACTCCTCCCACATCGCCCGCAGATCGAGGCTCAACCGCACCGTGACGGTGCCGTCGCTGTCGTATTTGATGCGATAGAGCCGGGCGGCCTCCATCGCCCGCTCGACCGCCGCCGCCACGCGGTGGTCCTTCGCGGCGGCCTGGCCAACGGTCAATTCATCGGTCAACGTCAGCGCCTCCACCAGGTCAAACAGCTTCTTGCGCCCATCCGCCTCGGCCGCCACCGAAGTCCGCAGCTTGTTGCGAATGTCCCCCCTCGCTTCGCCCACCACCTCCAGTTGTTCGTCCGCCCATTCCGGCGGCTGCGCTGGCAATTCCACGCCCGCCTGCACCGCCTGCACCTGGTCCGCCACCGATGCCCTGCCCACCGCCGGTGCAACCTTGGATGCAAACTCCCGCCACACCGTCTCCCATTCCGCCGGATCATCCGGCGTGGCAAACGAGCGCTGGCCCTGCATCGCCGTTCGCATCACGTCGAACAACTCCTGCTCGCGCACCGCCAGTTGCACCTCCACATCCAGACTGTCGCAGAATTCCACCCGCGTCACCGGCCGCGATGCCAGCCACCGCTCCACCGGATCCCGCACCGCCGGAACGCGCATCATGTCGCCGATCGTCTGCCGCCCGCTCACCCGCACCAGGCGCACGCTGCCCAGCACACGGCTGGCGGCGTCAGCATTGGCCTGCGCCAACGCCCGCCGGCGAACATCTGGCTTGACCGCCACCCACCGTTCGCTGGCCACCGGCCGCATTTCCACCAGCGCGTCGGCAGAGGTGCTCGATCCCGTCGCCGAAAACCCCCTCGGCCAGTCCCGCGTTGCCCGGTCGATTTGCGCCACATCCGCCTTGGCTGACCTCGAATGGCTTGCGGCGAACTGCTTGAGCATTTCCGCCACATGGGCCGTCGAAACCTGCAACTGCACCTGGCAGGTCGTCTTGTCGATCCAACGCGGCGCGCCCACCTGGTCTGCGCGAGACAAACCCCGCATGAACTCCGCCTCCAGATTCAGATCGCTCAGGAATTCCCCCACGGTGAGGCTGGGCGCCAACCTCTGCCGCGAAATCTGATCATACAGCCCGGACACCGCCCGCCCGGCCGCAGCGCGGGTGTTCTCCTCGATCGCCACTCGGTCTCGCTGGACAATCGTCTGCGAAGCCGGTGCGCTCGCCCCCCAGGCCGACCCACCCAGCAGCGGCAACACGATCAGTACAGCTTTCCAGCCCATAGACATACTCCACAGCCGGCTTGGGCAGGCACTTCCGCGCAACGCCACGATCAGCCATCTTGCCCGGCCAACAAGCTAGACAGCCACCTATGTCCGCCGTTAGGCCGCCGAACCCGTTTGCCATGGTCCGGATTGCCCGTTTGATTTCAAGACCCCCCAACCTTACGATCTCGTCATCTTCCAGACCGGAGCCGATGGGGATGATCACACGCAGAAAAACGCGCAAAGTGCTGATGGGAAACGATTTGCATGGATTCGTCTCCATCGGCGGCGATAGCCCCGTCTCCGTCCAGACGATGACGGCCGGCTATACCCACAACATCGACGCCTGCATCGCCGAGATTAACCGCCTGTCGGCCGCCGGGGCCGACATCGTCCGCGTCGCCGTCCCCGAGAAAAAAGACACCGCCGCCCTCAAGGAAATCCTTCCCGCCGTCCGCGTGCCCATCGTTGCCGATGTCCATTTCCACTTCCAGCGGGCTCTCGAAGCCATCGACGCCGGCATCCACAAGATCCGCCTCAACCCCGGCA
>CAZMXI010000223.1:0-6750 GCA_964570205.1 uncultured Tepidisphaeraceae bacterium | reverse complement strand
AAACGCCCTGTGGCAGCGGAATTAGGCACCGCCCGGTTTATTGGGCACACCCGTGGGTTTTCTCGCGACGTAGCCAGCTTGTCACCGTGTCACGGTTCTTATAGCATTCTGCCCATGCGGCCTCTTGCGCTGATTCTGCCCTTGGTCATGCTCTGCTCGTGCCAGCCCACGCTCGTCGTCGATGAGCCGGAGCAAGGCGACGTGTCAATGTTCGAGCCGGCGAAGATGCGCATCCACCCTATCTTCACCAGCGTTCGTGACTGGACCGGCGACGGCAACGCCGATGGCATCGAGGTCCTGGTGGAGTTCCAGGACCAGTTTGGCGACCCGACCAAGGCCGCGGGCACGTTCATGTTCGAGTTGTACGACTATCGCCCCGCCGAGCCCGACCCGCGCGGTCGTCGCATCGTCAACCCCTGGTTTGGGTCCATCGTGACGCTGGATGAGCAGGCAGCCCGATGGCGGCGCACCAGTCGCAGCTACATCTTCCAACTTGCTCATCCCGGCATCCGCGCCGAGGACGATTATGTCCTGACCGCCGAGTTCCGCACCGAGGCTGGCCGGCGCTACAGCGATCGGGTCGTGCTTCCGGGCCAGGAGGAAGATGCCGCCCCCGCCACACAACCCAGCCCCGGCCAACGCGAATCGGCTCAACCTTGAGCTCATCCCGCGGCTCATCGAACGAACGCGCGGCGAATCCGGATCATGAATACCATGTCGTTCAGCCCCGGCGTATGGGCGACGGGCGCATAGCCGACCGCGTTACGACAACGATGGAGCTGAGCCTTTGGACGCACCGGCCATCGAAACTCATCGCCTCGGCAAGGTCTATCGCAACAAGGTCGGCGATGTCGCCGCCGTCGAAGATCTCAACCTGACCGTACAAGCGGGGGAGATCTTCGGCCTGCTCGGGCCCAATGGCGCTGGCAAGACGACCACGGTGCGCATGTTATGCGGTCTGCTGCGCCCGACCAGCGGGAGTGTGCGAGTGGACGGAATCTCGATGGCCGAAGACCCCGGCGAGGCACGCAGCCGCTTCGGCCTGGTTCCCGAGGATGCCGGCGATCACAAAAACCTCACGCTCCAGGAAGAGCTTGCCTACTACGGTTCGCTGTATGGGCTGGATCCCGGGGCCGTTGAACAGCGTTCGATGCCGTTGATCGAGCGGCTGGGACTCGAAGACCGCGTTCGCCACCGCCTCAACACTTTCTCAAGGGGCATGCGGCGCAAGTTTCATCTCATTCGCGCGCTCCTGCATCAGCCGCGCATCCTTCTGCTGGATGAACCCACGGCAGGGCTCGATCCGGCCGTCGTCGAAGAGGTCTGGAACCTGCTGAAGACGCTGGCCGCCGAGCGCGGCGTCACGGTGATCCTCTGCTCGCATCACCTGGAGGAAGTCGAACGCCTCTGCACCCGGATCGCGATCATGCGAAAACGCATGCTCGTTGAGGGAACCATGGCGGAGCTGGGGGGCGGCGAGCGTCGCTATCGCGTCGAGGTTGCGGGCGATGGGGGCGCCGCAGCAGAGCATCTCCGCAATGCCCGCGGCATCGTCAACCTGGCCGTCGCAGGCCGGGTGATTCGGTTCGAGGTGGGCGGCGACGCTCAGTCCGTCGTGCCGAGCCTCGTTCGGGGCCTGGTCGAGAGCGGGGCTGATGTGCTGGAATTCGCCCGCGAAGGCCGGGACCTGCGGAGCCTCTACCGATCAGCGATCGGCGAGCACGAGGGAGGTCGGCCATGAAATTCGGCCTTCTGCTTCGCACCATGATTGCCAAGGAGCTGCGCACCACCCTCCGCGAGCGGCATCAGCTCGTGGGCATCGTCATTTCCGTCGTGGTGCTCGTCGGCGTGGTGGTCTCGATCAGTTACAACGCCGCCCGCCAGGGCAGGACAGCCAGGCAAGACACCTCCGAAGCGCCAAACGCCGTGACGGATCCGTCCAGCCGGCCGGCGCCCGCCACGTCGCCGGGCCCGACCGAGGAGCAGTCGCCCTTCGCCCGGGGCAGCGTCGTGATGGCGGTGCGATGGGCCGCCATCGCCGTCGGCGCGGGCATCGGCCTGTTCTTCTCATTGGGCTATGTCATCGCCGGCGTCGTCGCCAGCTTCGCCGGCGAGAAGGAGGCCCGCACGCTCGAGATTCTTCTGGCCTCACCCATTCCCGACACGACGCTTTTCCTGGCCAAGTGCCTGAGCGTGTTGATTCCCATGGTAGCGGTCGGCTATGCGCTGCTGCTGGCGCCGGCCGCGATCGGGCTCTATCTCCTGCGCGATCAGTTGCGTCAGGCGCCGATCAACATTCCGCTGCATCTTCTGGTCCTGAGCGTTCCGCTGCTGATCATCGTACAGACCGTCATCGTCAGCATCGGCGCGGCCGTCAGCGCCAAGGCCGAGACGGTCAAAGGCGCCAGCCAGAGCATGGGCGTGGTCTTCTTCATCGTCTTCTTCGGTATGGGCTATGGCGGACCGTTGCTGGCCCGCTACGGGCCGTTCCGCGAAGCGCTCGTCCCTTTCCTCAAGTGGTGGCTTGGCATGCCGTTTGTGGTGCAGTATCTCCTGGCCATGATTCTGCTGCTCATTCCAGCGGCGATATCGTTCGCGATCGGCCGGATGTTCTTCCAGCGCGACAAGCTCCTGACCTGAGCTGGCGCCGGGTAGTCCTGGAACCCCGTTCTGATTGACGGAAAACACCCCTGGGCCCCATCGAGGGCCTGCGGCCCGCCATCCTTCTGGCGCGGTGGTCGAGCGCCCCGCCGATCCGATCAGCGCGCCGAGAGCATCTGATGGTCACGTCCTGGGCACATGGCTGACTCGTTTCAGACGGGCAATCAGTTCTTCAACCTGCTGCTCCCGCATCGGCTCAGCCTGGGGGCGGGCGTGGAAGAAGCCCTGAGTGATGCGGATTCCGCAGTTCAGCACCAGCCGCATATCCTGCTCGGTCTCGATGCCTTCGGCCACGGTGATGATTCCATTCTGCCGCGCCGTCTCGGCAAGGTCGGCCACCAGCTTCGCCTCCAGCGCGCTGGTCGACGCCCGCCGCACCAGCTCGCCGTCGAGTTTGATGTAGTCCGGCCGAAGCGTCGCAAACGACAGCAGTGAAGAGTAGCCCGCGCCCACATCGTCCAGGGCGATCCGGCAACCGGCCTTTCGGAAATATCGAAGCACGTCGACCAGGTGCCGTCGATCCTGAACCTTGTCCGTCTCGACAACCTCGAACGCAACCTGCTCCGGCCGCAGTCCAGCCTGCCGGATGTCCGCCAGGACTTCTTCAAGCCCCTTACGAGCGTCGGCGATGGAGCTGGGCAGGAAATTCACGAAGAACACCAGGTTGCTGTCCGCGATCTGCCCTGCGCGGTGCAGCGCAGCCGATCGGCAATGCCGGTCCAGCACGTTCACGCGGTCCAGCTTCCGGGCGGTTTCGAAAATGCGTGTCGGAGGAATCGGCCGGCCATCCACCAGGCTTCCCCGCATCAGACATTCATAGCCGTGAATCCGACCTGGCGGGTATTGCACCAGCGGCTGGAAGTGAATGGCGATGTTCTTCTGCGCGAGCATGACCTCGAACCAACCCTCGCGGAACTCCGACAGGAGGGTCTCCAGCCCCTTGGCTCGGAAGATGGCACGGTGAACCGCATCCCGATCGTCCGATAATTCCAGCCGCGCAATGTGAGTATCACGGCGCTCGGCCGGCGAGAGAATTAGAGAAATCGACTCCAGGATCGCCCGCCAATCCAGATCGTGACATGCAACCTCCAGCCCCAGCTCGGTTTGCACGCATGACATGCCGGCGGCCAGCAGTTCGGTCCGAATTCGGCTTGCGGTCAGCGCGTTAACCGCCGAGATCAGCAGGTAATCCACCTGATCCGCGCGATCCGGATGACCCAATTGACGGTGCTCCATCTACTGCCCTTCGCTGCAACTTTTTGACCCGACTGGTTTTAAGCGCGTGGCGGCATGCGGTGGCCCCGCGTCGTCAGCGTCGCGGCAAGCCTGTCTTGAACATCGGACCACCGGCAACTGAGCTTAATCAGGGTGCCGCTCTAAGGAGGCCACTTCATGGCCAGAACACCAGAGACCCGAAACTTCTTGGCGCATCCGACGTCCAACGTACTGGCGGCAATGGGTGTTGGATTGCCGGCCGAGGCGTCTTGGCCCTGGGTGTTTTGGCGGGGCAACAAGTCGTACTCAAAAAGAACTGTCTCGTGGCCGTGTGCCGGCTGGAGTCGGCCGCACCATAGCCACGTGTCTCGACAGGGAGGATCGCATGCAGTTCGTCAGAACCCATCTGCCTTGGTGTCTCGTTGCTCTGGTTTTCTCGTTTCTTCAGGCATCCGCGGCCCAGGCCGCCGTCGCGCCTCTGGACGCGACGGCCGCCCGCGCCAAGCTCGAAGAGGACACCCGTCTTTCCCGCAAGGAGCTGGCCGAAGACCAGGACATCGTTCAGATGTACCGCTTCAGGATGCAGAACGAGGTTGAGGCCGTGCGTGAGCGATTCAGCGTCTATGCTCTGATGGTCCAGGTGGGTCTGGAGGACCGCGTGGGCCCGCAACTTGCCGGCGACTTGCGGCTCATCGGCGTCTCCCTGGCACCGGGCACGCCGCTGGATGCGACCGCCGTGTCAGCTTGGGGCAGGGCAGTCGAAGACCACATTCGCCTGGAGGGCGAGAACCTCATCAGGCTGATGCGTGAGAAGCAGCAACGCGATCAGGCGAAGTGGCGCGACATCCTCGCCGCCGACCAGGAGGCACTCAACCAGGCCCGTCAAGGTGGCGCCGTCGCCCCGCAAACGGCCGACACGGCATCGACATGTGCCGCAGCAGCCAATACAACCAGCCAGCGGGCCCAAGGCGCCAAGACGGGCGCATCGGGTAAGGAACAGAGCCAGTCGGCCCGGAGGACTGTCCGGAGTCGCGCAAGACGGAGTTGAAACGACAAGGCGCTCAACGCGGCTTGATCGTCGTGAAATACAGCACGATCAGAAAGCCCACCCAGAGCGCAAAGATGACGCTCAGCACCGCCAGCAGCAGCGGGCGAGGCTTCAGCGGCGTGACGTTGCGCGCCTGGCGCGAAGCCGGACGGTCGTTATGCGCCTTGGTCGAGGAAGCAGCCGTGCGATGCCGCCTCATGATTCGCACTCGATGCGATAGTCTTCGAAGGCCGCCTCAAAATCAAAAACGTTGTGGAAATCCTCGGGCGTATCCTCATCGGTCTTGCTCATCCAGCCATTGTCCACCAGCGCGAAGACAATCCGGCCGAAGTCATCCGTTCGGGTAATGTTCCATCGCCGAAGGACCGTCCGGGCAAGGAATCCCCATTGCATGAGCGCGTAGGTTCGCAATCCCTCGCTCAGTTCCCGGCCGCTGACATGCCGCCGCGCGCCCGGCTCTTTCTCTTCGCCGTGGAGTTTCTGGACCGTGTGGTGCAGCCCAGTCTGGACGAATTCGTACGCCTCAACCGGGTACAGACCGACCTCTTCGGCGATCTCCTCGATCGACTTGGATGGCTTGGTCTCGCGCTCGGGCATACTCTGAATTTACTCCACTTCACCCACGAACGCCACGTATAACCCGCCTTACCCGCACCCGGTCCCCGGACTACTCGACCTTTGGAAACAGCGGCTTGCCCTGATTCAGCTTATGCCCCGCCGGCAGCGGCCGCAGCAACTCCGTCATCGTCTTCCCGCTGACATCCACGCCCATCTGCGCCAGACCCTCGGCCGCCTTATGCGGCAGAATCGGCAACAGGCCAACCAGCACCCGCTGAATCGCCTGAATGGACCGCCACAGGACGGATTTCAGCTCCTGGACCTTGGTCGGGTCCTTCGCCAGCCTGAAGGGAGCCCGGGCATCGACGTAGCCATTGGTCAGCCGGGCCAGTTCCACCGGCACGGTCACGCAGTCCTGCATGAGCACGCGCTGATAACGCATATCCAACTCGGCCGCGAAATCGTTGTACCTCGCCACGAACGCGGCATGGGCGATATCCTCTCCAGTCGGCTGGCCGGGGTCCTCCGGCACGATTCCGCCCAGGTACTTGTTGCTCATGTTCAGCACCCGATTCAGGCAGTTGCCGATCACGTTGCCCAGCTCGTTGTAGGCGGCGTTGAACTCGCTGTCGCGCCAATCCAGGTCGCTGCCAAAGGGCGCAGCCCGCAGCAGGTAATACCGCATGGCATCCAGTCCGTAGGCGCTGATCACCTTCCGCAGCCGCTCCAGGTCGATGAAGTTACCCATCGACTTGCTCATCTTCTTGCCCTCGGCGGTCCACCAGCCATGCGCATAAACCTGCCGCGGCAGCGGCTCGCCGATGCTCATCAGCATCGCCGGCCAGTAGACGGTGTGGAACCAGAGGATTTCCTTGCCGATCAGGTGGACGCCCGGCCAGTACCTGTGATAGCGGGCATCGTCCGCCTGGCCATATCCCAGCGCGGTGATGTAGTTGCTCAGGGCATCGATCCACACGTAGATGACGTGCTTGGGATCGTTGGGCAGCGGAATGCCCCAGGTCAGCGTCGCCCGGCTGATCGACAGATCTTCGACGCCCGCCTTCAGCTTGCTGATGACTTCGTTGCGGCGGGCCTCCGGCTCGATGAAGCGGGGGTTGGATTCGATGTATTCGAGGACCTTCGGGGCATACTTCTTGAGCCGGAAGAAGTAGCTGGGCTCGGTGTAGCGGGTCAGCGGCCGGCCGGACACGGCCGACTTGTAGTCGTTGGCCTTGGCCTCGGTCTCGGTGACGAATTCCTCCTGACCC
>CAZMXI010000222.1:0-6846 GCA_964570205.1 uncultured Tepidisphaeraceae bacterium | reverse complement strand
CGACGAGGTAAACGAGTGGGGAAGGCCGGACCCTTACGCCGCCGAGTATTCCGGCCTGGAGCCCTTCCGCACGAGCTTCTACCAAGTGACGGCGCCGGGCGCGGTCCGGTCGGGCCTCACCGCGTCGGCTTTCGTGTTCAACCCTCCTCCGCAGGCCAATCTGGATGCCGGCCGGGCCGCCCTGGGCGTGTGGAAGCAACTGCCAGGCGGCGGCTACACGCGAGAAGGAACTCAGGAACTTAGCTTCGACCTGGCGACCGACGACAACCAAGCCATCATCACGACCGGCCTGGCAGCGCCGTCGGATGTCTACTACATCTCGCTGAACCGCGACCGGTTGAGCACCTTCAGCTCTCACGTTCACTTGAATACACAGTTCGACGTGCCACAGTCAGGCACGCCGGACATCGTGGTGGAGCCCCTGCAGCTTTCGCCGGCCAACGGACAGACCCGCGTGACCGTGACCCTGCGGAACAGCGGCTACGCCACCGCGGGCCTGTTCCATTCGCGCCTGCAGTTCAGCAATTACCCCGCGCCCGGCGAGTCGCTGCTGCTGGTTCCCGGCCTCGGGCCGTTTGCCACCCAGACGTACAGCTATCTGTGGAACCCCACGGATTACGGCGACCGGGTCAGCTACTCCGCCGACATCGACGGCCAACTCGAAGAGCGCAACGAAGCCAATAACAGCGGCCAGGCGACGCTGCTCAAGCGACGGCCGGACGTGACCGTGACCCTGGCCGACGGCCGGTACGATGGCAATGCCGCGGCGAACGTATGGGGGCGGTATGTGTCCGGGGTCTACGGGCCGCTTGCGGAGGTGGTCGTGGATCCCTCGGATCCGGATGGCGAAGGCGACATCTACCGAACATATGTGACCTTCCCGCCGTATTCCGGTCCGTCAATCTTCACGGGCGGCGGCGTGCATCAGCGCGGGCAGTTCAACTTCGGCGCGCTGCCGCCGACATCGCCGGCCACGCCGAACATCATCCGCTACTGGACTCAGGACCAGTGGGGGCTGCGCAGCGACGAGCGCACGATCGTGCTGGACGTGGTCGCCAAGCCCAACTTCTACACCACGATGACCTGGAATCCACAGACGTTCCGCTACGATCTGTCGTGGAACCACGACATCGTGCGCTATGACAAGACCGTCAGCCAGATCGTCGGCAGCAACCTGCCCATCATCGGCGACAAGAAGAACAAGTTCATCATCGCGATGTCGGCCAGCGGGTCGGCCTCGCTCAACCCGGATGAGCCGGTGGCCCTGCCGCTGAAGGTCGAGCTGGAGCTGACGGCTTTCGACAAGACATTCCTGGACGAGACCTGGACCGAGGCCAAGCCGATCACCGACAACTTCACGGCGTACACCTCGCTTGTGGTGTCATCGCGGACTCTGGATGCCACTGCGGCCGCCGCCAGCTTCCAGCTTCGCGACCTGAACCTGCTGAGCTTGCGGACACCCAAAATCCCGCTGTTTGCGTTCGGCCTGCCGGGCGTGGCGTCGATCAACGCCTCGTTCAGTCTTGGGCTGGACGTTGATCTGGATGCGGGGATCAAGTTCGGCCTCGATCCGAACATCCTGGTGGACCCATTCGCCGCGCCGGACCGGATCGGCCTGATGTCGCCGACCTTCGTGCGGCCGGGCATCACTGGCTCGGCGATCATCAGCGGCGATGTGAACGTGCTGGGCTTCGACATCGCCAGCGTGGAAGGCAGCCTTCGACTTGGGCTGGACATTACGGTGGGGCTCGACAATGGTGATCCCTCGGCGGTGATTCCGTTTGATGAACTGGGCAACCGGCTGGCTGTGAAGGTCACTGGAAGCCTGGGGTTCGGGCTGTCGGCCAGCGTCATTATCATCGGCGAGGTCTGGAGCTTCCGGCCGGCGCCGATCACCTTCGATATTGCCGACACAAGCAACTACGGCGGGATCATCACCGATGAGCCGGGCGCTGGCTTCCAGGCCGCCGCCGTGGATTCGGTGATGATGGCGCTGGCATCCGCCATGACCGGCGATGCGACAGGCATGCTGGCGGCCGGCGACCCACCGCAGCCCGACGTGCGCGGCGGGTCGAGTCCGGTGGGCGCGTATGCCGTGGCACCCGCGCCGCAGCTTGTGATCGATCCCGTCACGGGCGACGCCATGACCGTGCAGGTGGTCGATACCGACCCATCGCCCGACGCAACCCTGTCGGGCCTGGTGTTCGCCACGCGGTCCGGCGGCGTCTGGTCGGCTCTGACGGAAGTACCCGGCGCCCTTGATGTCGGCAACCCGCGTTTGGTTCGAACCGGTGATCCGCACACCCTCGTGCTGGTATACGAGAAGGTGAACTCGGCGGTACCGGTGGGCGAGCAGACTCTCGCCGGCCGCCTGGCAGCGCGGGACCTGCGGTATCGCGTCTGGGATGGCGCGCAGTGGGGGCCGGAAGGCGTGCTTGCTGGCGGCGCGGGGTCGGATTCGGATGCGGCGAGTGCCTTCAACGCCGCCGGGCAGGGGGTCGCGGCGTGGGTCCACAATACCGCGGCCGTTCCGATGGCCGAGGATGGCACCTATGTGCGCGACAGCCAGGAGATACACGTCGCAGTCTGGGATGGCGTGAATCAGCAGTGGCTGGCGGCCGAGGCGCTCACCGCCGACGCGGTGGCGGATACGAAACCGGCGGTGTTCGTGGACGGTATGGGCGTTTACTACGTTGTATGGATTCGCGATACGGCCGAGGGCAACGAACTGGTGTACAGCACCAGCGACGGCGCGGGATGGACCACGCCGGCGACGCTGCCTGTCAGCGGCCTTGAGCCGGTAGGCCTGTTCACAGCCGTTGCGCTGGGATCCGAATCAGCGGGACGGATCAGCGTGGTGTTCAACCATCGGCGTGCGCTGGAGGATCGGTCGGTCGACAGCCGGCTGTACAATCGGCCGACGACGACTGCGGATTTTGGCGCCCTTGCCGGCGTCGAGCCGATCAGCGCCCTGGCCAACTTCTCGCACCTGAGAACCGCGAACATGCCCGATGGCTCGCTGGTGGCGATCTGGCAGCAGTCGGATGGCATCACCAACGAGGTGTTCGCATCGATCTTGAGGCCGGCGGGGCAGGTGCCCACGGCCTGGTCGGAACCCGCGCGCATCACATCGTCGCCCCTGGTCGAGCAGCATCCCGCCCTGGCGATCGAGCCGGACGGCACGTTCCAGGTTGTCTATGAGATCTTCGACCCGACAGGCGGCGATATCCAGGCCGCCCAGGCGGAGGGTGAAGTGCCTTCGGCCGCCGGCGTGGGCTCGGCGACCGCCCCGGCGCTGCCGGACATCTCCTTCCTGGATCCACTGACGTTCAGTCACAGCGCGCTGGTTGTCGAGGGTTCGACGGCCCGGGGCGCGGCCACGATCATCAATCGCGGGCTGACGGCGACGGATGTGACGATCGAGTACCTGCTGGGCCTGCCCGACGGGCAGCATCTGATGGAGTCGCAGGTGGTCCGCCTGTCCCCCGGATCGACCTTCGCGGCAGTCTATGACTATCCGGTCGCCGCGGGGGAGAACACTTACCTGATCCATCTCGTGTCCGCCGAAGCGGAACTCGGCGGCGATGCGGACAATACTTCCAGCTATGTGCTGACGGCCGCGCCCGACGTCGAGCTGACCTATATGGAATTGGGCGATCCCGGCCAGCCGCCGGGGCCGGACAATCCGCTGCTCGTGGGCCTGCGCAACAATGGCTCGGGAGCCGTTGGCGAGTTCGACCTGGTGGTGTACGAAGGTGATCCGTTGTTCCCGCAGGTCGCCTTTGCGCCGCTGTTCACCCTGCGCGTGCCGGGCATGGCCGGGGGTGAGTCGCGCGAAGACGCCTTCGCAGTGCCGGAGATTTCCGCCGCGGGCGTGTATGTCTACTCGGCCAGGGCCGATGCCACCGGCCTGCTCGCCGAAGCTGTTGAGGGCAACAACCACGGTGCGTACCAGATCATCCTCACCGCCGACCCGCAGATCACATCAGACCTGCCCGATGGAACGCCGACGATCTATGCCGAGCTGCTCGACCTGTCGGGCGTCGACAATGTCGCCGTCTCGGCCCATGTCCGGAATACCGGCCCAGCGCCGACGCCGGAACTGAACGTGCGCCTGCTGCACAGCCTCAACGATGGCGAATGGATGGATGTGGGCGTCCTGACTCTTCCGCCACTGGGGCCCGGGGAAGAGATGCCGGCCGATTTCACGGCCAGCGCCCTGGCGGGCGACAACCGCTATCGCGTGGCGATCGACGCCCTGCCGTTTGACGTCAGCATGACCAACAACATCGCCGAGGCGCTGGTCATCGTCAACGGCTTCGCCGACCTGGCGCCGGCGGGCCCTCTGGCGCTGGATGCGACCGCTCCGAAACAAGGTCAGCCGCTGAATGTGACGTTCACCGTCCAGAACACAGGCATCGCGCCGGCCGAGAACGTGCTGGTGGAGGTGCTCGCCAGCGTCGAGGGTGGCGCCCGCTTTACCGTCGGCTCGACGGTCCTGGAGATGATCTCTCCTCTGTCGTCGCAGGAAGTCACGCTGGCGATCGACACCGCGCCGCTGCTGGGCAGCGTCGAGTTGTGTGTCGTCGTGGATCGGCTCGACGAGGTGGTCGAGATCACCGACCTGAACAACGAGGCGTGCATCACCATCGCTTTTGAAACACCCACCAACGTCATCACCGGCACGCCGGGTGATGATGACTACTATCTGCGCCTGGATCCCACAGGAACGATCGTCCAGATATACCACAATGTGCCCGATGCGCCCGACGGCATTGCCACCGAGGCGCGCTGGCTGGCGGGTCTGAACGCTCTGACGTTCGATACGCTGGGGGGCAACGATCGAGTGACAATCGATCTCTCCAACGGCAATCCCGTACCTGGCGGCATGACATTGGTCGGCGGCCAAGGACAGGACACGATCCGGTTCCTGGGCGCTGCCGCCGACGAGGCGGGCACCATCGTTCCGTCAAGCGCGGGTGTGGCCCTTTCCCTCGGCGGGTGCAGCACAGATACGAGCGGTGTCGAGGTCTTCGCATTTGACGGCCGCGGCGGCGATAACACGCTGGATGGCTCGTTGCCCGACAACGGCGACCATATCTTGCTCGCCGCAGGACTTGAGGTCGGCATGTTGGACCTGGCGAACAATGCCATGGTTTTCGCATCGGCCAGTTATGCTGATGTAGTTCACCTGGTTCGCGGCAACCATCTCTTCAGCGGTGTGATCGCGCCCCAGAGAGGACTGGCCGTGGCGCTTGCCGGCGATTTGAACCTGACCGAATACGCCGGCCAGCCTGTCAGCTCGGATAGCATCCTAGTTCGGTACACCTGGAACGCCGATGCTACGTTCGACCGGCAAATGACGACGGCCGACTTCGCCGAGTTGAGCAAAGGCTACGTCGCCTATCAAATCAACAAGACGGACCCGAATTCTCGGACCAGATTCACCGCCGGCGACTTCGATCTGGATGGGATCGTCGGCACAACCGACTTCGCCCTCTTGAGCAAAGCCTACGTCCAGAGCCAAGTCGAGAAGAGCCAGGGCGGCAGCGGCCTGGCCGCCAATAGCAGCCTGTTTCAGAGCAGTCGAAGGATCGGGCTGCGTGTGGATCACCGCCTTCCGGCCCTGCACCGTAGACCGGCCCGGCGGCGTTGATAGAAGCGGTCCACGTGCGCACAGGAACGGTCGGCAATGTTGGTGCGCCGGGTGTTCATTCGCCTGGCTACCACCTGCCCGTCTGCAGGTTGCCCGGCGCTGATGTTGCCGCCCAGGGTCCGCCAGCAGTCGATGCCGCCGATCCGGTTCACCGCCGTCATCGCCGCGCTGTTGATCGCGTCATAGCCCATCACCCGCACGATATCATGCCCGGCCCAGAAGCTCCCTGCAATCGCCCCCCGGGACCACACCGACACGATGTCGCGATCCGCCTCGGCATTGAGCCCCAGCAGCGTCCCGCCATAGCTGGCCACACGCAGGTCACGCCCCGCCGACACGTGCCCGCTGAAGAGCCGAGACAAGGCAGACCAGACCATCTCCTCAAGAACTTTCATCAGACAACGTCCGTTCAGAGGTCCCTGGCTATCAGGCGGAACACATCGACGTCTATTCCAATGTCGACAGCTCTTGATCAATGTCGTTTTGCACTATCGAAGCAATAAGTAATACTCCTTGGTTGTCCGGTGTCGGGAAAACGGCCACGAGTCTGCCATCGCGTGTCAGCCCCGAAATCCAGCGGTCTCTCCAGGTATCCAAATCTATCATTTCAGCCTTCCCTCCTCCGTTCTTTTCCGCATATGCATCCGCAAAGCGAGCGTGCGGCCACACAGGCATCGCTTCATGTCCTTCACTGTCACCGACCATAACCCAGCCATCACCAGCCTTCACTCCCCACACCTCCTTCCAGTCGGCAACTCGTTTTATGAAGTACTTGTACCGCGAATTAACGTCTAGTTTCAGAACTGAATCGAATTCGCGCTGATGCATCTTCCAGGCCATCAATAACCTCCGATCTTGTGCTGTAATCTGTGCAGGGCAATACTCTGCAGTTGAGAGTGCAAGTAACTGAAACCTTTCTTGGCTTCGAAACCACGATAATGCGCCAACTGGAAGCCCTTTGGAACGCGGATAGTCTTCCGCATACCTCTTGCTATGGCGTTAAGTTCTTGCTTCAGCCACCCGCGCACACTCCGGCCAAGGTTCATGTCTACCGCAACTTCGCGGAGTCGCTGCTGCTTACCAACTCTTCCAGGCCCACAGCTATTATGCACCCACACCGGAGTGCACGCACCTTCGCCATCCTCGACAAAGTACGTATGATCCCCCTCGACCGTCAGGTTGTAAACCGC
>CAZMXI010000221.1:0-6925 GCA_964570205.1 uncultured Tepidisphaeraceae bacterium | reverse complement strand
GGAGCCGGCCAGGTAGCCGCGGGCGACGCATTCGATCGGGACCACGGTGGCTTTCTTGACGAGCATGGAGCGCCCGGCGAGCTGATCGCCGTAAGGCTGGACCTGCGCCGGGTATCGGGCGACGTCCGAGGCGATCAGGTGATTCTCGAACGTACCGGCGAACCTGCCAAACCAGAAGAGGCTGAGCGCCGTCAGGATGCTGCCCTTGCCGGGGATGCCGTTGGGCATGACCACGTCGAAGGCGCTGATGCGATCGGTGGCGACGATCAGCAGGCTGTCGCCGAGGTCATAGACATCGCGCACCTTGCCGCGACGAACCGGCAGGGGAAGGCTCGATTGAAGCAGGGTGGTGTTCATGGCCGGACATCATATCGGGCGCGGCGAATGTTGGAAGCGCGCAAGCCGTTTCGGTGCGAGGCATTGTCTGCTAATATCGCCGCGTCGAACTGATGGAGAGAGGCCGAGCAGCTTATGCCCGTTCATTTTGAGATTTACCGCGATGGTCGGCGCGTGGGGGACTTTGCGCCGGTCGCGGCGTATGCGGTGGGGCCGGAGAGCGTGCCGATGCAGGGGGACATCACGTTCCGGGACGGCCTGCTGACCGTCAGCCGGTCGGATGACGTTCCGATGGGCCTGTCCCTGCTGTGGGATGCGGGGCCGGCCGGGGCGTATCACCTCGAAACGTCGAGGCTGATGCAGCGGGCGAAGCCGTATGTGCTCAACATCGAGCTGGCGCGGCTGCGGCTGATGAAGATCATGCAGAAGAATGAGGACTGGAGCCTGTTCGATTTCCCCAAGGCCGAGAAGGTGCTGGCGCGATTCCGGGAGTCCCAGGAAATCTTCTCCGACGCTCTGGCCCTGATCGACACGCCCGGCGAGGCGTCGAAACTGGCGGACGACGCCCTCAGCCAGGCGATCATCCTGTCCGAAGAGCTCTCGATGTTCCATTGTGAACTGCTGATCAACCGTCGCCGCCAGGCCGGGGCGTTCGTCAAGCACATCTTCGGTTGCCGGGTCGATGTCGCGGTCCAGAACCAGAAGTACCGGGACATGCTCGCGGGCAACTTCGACTATGGCGTGTTGCCCATGCCATGGAAACTGCTTCAGCCGCAGGAAGGCGTGTTCGAGACGGCCCAGATGGACGCATGGGCCGAGACGCTCAGCAAGAAACGGCTTCCGATCATCGCCGGGCCGCTGATCAACTTCCACGAGCAGGATCTGCCGGACTGGATGTTCATCTGGGAGAATGACTTCGACACGGTGCGCGAGCTGGCCTATCAGCACGTCCAGCGCCTCGTCCAGCGATACCGCAAGGCGGTCAGCCTGTGGAACGTCGTTGCCGGCCTGCCGAGCAACCGTGCCTTCACCATGAGTTTCGAACAGATGATCGAGATGACCCGCCTGCTGATTTCGCAGGTCAAGTCCATCCTGCCCGGCGCGCGAACCCTGGTCACGATCACGCAGCCGTTCGGCGAGTATCACGCCAAGAACCCGACGAGCGTCGCGCCGATCCTCTACGCTGAAATGGTCGCGCAGGCCGGCATCAACTTCGACGGCTTTGCCCTGGAGCTGGAAATGGGCGTGCCCGAGCAGGGTTACGTCACGCGCGACCTGTTTCAGATCAGCACGCTGCTCGACCGGTTTTCACAGCTTGGCCGGCCGGTGTTCATCACGGCGCTGAGCGCCCCGGGACGGAATTCTCCCGATCCCAGCGACCGCTCGGAAGGGCGGTTGGACCCCTCGCAGGCGGGGCGATGGCACAGGCCGTGGGATCCCCAGTTGCAGTCCGAATGGATGGACGCGGTCTACCACATCGCCCTGAGCAAACCCTTTGTCGAGAGCGTTGCCTGGGGCAACCTCGCGGATATCAATCAGACGGTGCCCGGAGGGGGTCTGCTGGACGACATGTTCCAGCCCAAGGCCACCTTCGATCGGCTTGAGACCATACGGGATAAGTTCCAGCAATGGCAGGGGAGGAAGTAGGCCCGGCCGGAGGGTGAGTCCGTGACGCAAAGAGGTGGGAGAGCATGGGGCGAGCGGCTTCCGCAACTGTGGACGCAACGGCAGCTTGCGGCGCTGCTGCTGATGACGGCGGCGATACTGGCGGTTGGCGCTGTCAGATGGTGGATGAACCCGGTTCTTATTGACGACCCGCAGGGCCACGACGCCCCTGGCGCAGCAGGATGGGACGACCGGCTCGACCCGAATACGGTGGATATGTGGCAACTGGCAGCGCTGCCGCGAGTGGGGCCGTCCCTGGCCACGAGGATTGTCGAGTATCGCGAGGAGTACCGGGCGACCCACCCTGGCCGGAGGCCCTTTGAGACGTTGGATGATCTGATGCGGGTGAAAGGCGTGGGCCCGGCGACAGTCAGCACACTCGATCCCTACCTTGTGTTTCCATCGACGCGCCCGGCGAGCGATGCCCGGTAGGGCGATGCGGATGGGCAACGGGCGCAGCAACGGCCGGACAGAAACAGCCGCTGCATCGTTTCGCTCGGATGGGGGTGTAGGATGATAATGGTGGGCGATTGCCCAGGTGCGGCGGAGGACAGCCATGCGCGTGCGATCATCGGAACGGGTTTGGATCGGGATCATTGCGTTGAACGTTGTGTTGATGGCCGCCGATACCGGTCTTCGGGCGGCGGACACCCCGGCGAACGCCGTCGCGGACCGACCGGATGCGCTCTACTCGCCGCTGCGGGTTTGGTCGGTTCACCTGAAGTTCACGGCTGAACAGTGGCAGGCGATGGAACCGAAGGCCGGCCAGGGGTTCTTCGGCATGCCCGGCCGGCGTCCGGGTCCGGCGGGCGCACCGGCACCTGGCGGCGCCCCTGCACCGGGCACGAATCGACCTCCGGCGGGTGGTCCCGGCGCTGCGCCAGGCAGGGGCGGCCCGGGCGGCCTTGGTGCGCCGGGCGGTTTCGGCCCGGCCATGCTTCTGGCCCCACCGATGATGAAGCAGGCCGACCGCAACCGCGACGGCCAAATCGCCCGGGCGGAGTGGTCATCGCTGGCGGACAAGTGGTTTGCGGCCTGGGACAAGGACAAGGATGGCACGCTCGATGCCCAGCAGCTTCGAGCCGGATTGGACAAGGTCCTGGCCTCCGCCAACCCCTTCGCCATGAGCCTCCAGGGCCCGGAGGGCAAGCGAAACGGCGTGGCCTCGATGATCGGCATCGAGTTTGACTTTGTCCACGCCGACATGGATTTTGAAGGCCGGGTTCTCAGGGATATCGCGGTGCGATACAAGGGCAATGGCACGTTTATCGAGTCGCGCGGCGAGTTGAAGCGCTCCCTCAAGGCCGACCTCAACGACTTCGTCAAAGGCCAGAAGCTGGCCGGCGTTTCCAAACTGAATTTCCACAGCAACTTCACCGATCCCAGTTGCATGAACGAGGTGCTGGCGCATCGCCTCTTCCGTGAAGCCGGCGTGCCGGCGCCGCGCTCGGCATTTGCCCGCGTTTCCGTCACGGTCCCCGGCAAGCACGACAACCAGTACGTCGGCCTCTACTCGCTGATCGAAAACGTTGACGACAACTTCTTCGAGGAACGTTTCGGCACCAGCAAAGGCGCGATCTTCAAACCTGTCACGCCGCGGATGTTCGATGATCTCGGCGATGACTGGAAGGACTACCAGCAGACCTACGACCCCAAGACCAACACCTCCAAGGCCGAAAAACAACACATCATCGACCTCTGCCAGCTCGTGACTCACGCCGACGATGCCGAATTCGCCGCGAAGCTCGCCGACTTCATCGACCTCGACGAATTCGCCCGCTACATGGCCGTCATGGTCTGGCTCTCCGATCTGGACGGCCTTCTCGGACCCGGCCAGAACGTCTACCTCTACCTGCATCCCGAGACCCGCAAGCTCCTGTTCGTGCCGTGGGATCAGGATCATTCCTGGGGCCAGTTCCCAGTGCGGGGCACTTCCGAACAGCGCGAAAATCTCAGCATCCACAAGCCCTGGCAGGGAGAGAACCTCTTCCTCGAGCGTGTCTTTGCGGTCGAGGCCTTCAAGAAGCTCTACCTTGCCAGGCTTGAAGAGTTCAGCCGCACCATCTTCAAGCCCGACCGGATTGCCCGGCAGGTGGATGAGCTGGCGGCGGCGATCCGCCCCGCCCTCGCACAGGAGTCAAAGGACAAGCTCGCCCGGTTTGACAAGGCCATCGCCGGCGAGAACCTTGGCGCTGGCGGCTTCGGTTTCGGGTTCGGCCAGGCCATCAAGCCCATCAAGCCCTTCGCTGTGGTCCGCGCCAGGTCCGTTTCAGACCAGTTGGCTGGAAAGAGTCCCGGCCAGGAGCTCAGCGCTTTTGGATTCGGCGGCCCCGGCGGCCCGGGGGCGTTCAGCCCGGCCAATCAGTTCATCCAGCCCGCCACTGCCTCGCTGGATGCCGATAAGAACGGCCAGATTGCGCGGGAGGAGTTCATCCGCGGATTCGCCCAGTGGTTCGACGCCTGGAACACCGACAGAAGCGGGTCCATGACCGACGAGCAGCTCCGCGCCGGCATCAACAGGACATTCGCCCCCCAGTTCGGCGGACCGATGCCGCCGCGACCGTGATCGGCGATCCCCGCTGTGCAGCGCATGACAGAACCGGCCGCCGCTCGGCCGGTTCTACGCGCCGGATGCGAATACGATGAGCTTCAGCGCCAGGGGGCGATGAACAGCAGCACCACCGCCAGAAGGCTCAGTGTCAGGATCAACTCATTGAGCATCAGCCCGATCGCCCCGATCCTGTCCTTCAACTCGCTGTTCTTCCGGGCTTTCTTGCCCGCCATCGTGCCCAGCAGGGCCAGACCCGCGGAAAGCACCAGGCAGGTGGCCGCCGCCAATAGGCCGGTGTTCCGACCCGCAACGCCATCGCCCAGCAGCATCACCGCCGGCAGATGCGCCAGGAACGACGCGGCCGCCGGCACCGCAAACCACAGCGCGCGATGCCGCAAGGCGCGCGGCTGAGTCATCACGAACGTACGCTGATCAAATGCAATCGTCATAGTAAATATGGAGAATGTGCCCCCTGAAGGTTATGTTCTGAGGTTTTGCCGCTATAAACGTTTGCCGGATATCGACTTACGCCATCTCCCCCGCACGCCCGGCGGAGAAAAACGTCTGATTCTGTCTTCTTCGGTCTTCCCTGAACCGAACTCGTAAGCGGCAATTCTAACTGATGTATACGTGTCCCGCAACTACACTGTGAATTTTCTCACGATCTCTCAACAGCAGCCTCCCACGCTGGTCCAGCCCCTCGCATTTGCCCGTGATGGTCCCGCCGGGCATCTGCACCGCGATCATCCGGCCAACCAGCGCGTGGTGCTGGTCATACTCCTTCACCAGCGCTGCGAAGGGATGCCTGTGCCTCTGCGCCAGCGTCTGTCGCAGTCGCTTCGCCAGCGCGATCAGTGCATCCGTGGGGTCAATCCGCCGCCCCGCGATCGCCAGCATGCTCGTCATCCGACCACGCAACTTCGCCGGCGCCTCGGCCGGGTCCAGGTTCAGGTTGATCCCGATCCCCACCAGGTCAACGCGGTGAATCCGCTCGCACAGCACCCCGGCCAGCTTCATGCCGTCATACACGATGTCGTTCGGCCATTTCAGCGCAATGCCCGCCTCGCCGGCGAGTTCCGCCAGGCAGTGCCGCGCTGCCAGCCCCGCGGCCAGCGGGAGCTGATGCGGAGCAAGATACTCCTCGATTGGCAGGGCGAACGTCACCGTGATCGACCCGGCCGATGCGAACCAGCTATTGCCCCCCCGGCCGCGCCCCGCGGTCTGGATCGCCGTCAGGATCGCGGCCGGCGCAAACAGCTCGCCTCGCTTGCGCAATACCGCCGCGTGGTCATTGGTTGACCGGAGCCGCGGGAAATAGTGCAGCCGAAACGGCCGAAGCCCCTCGCGAAGCCTCGGAAGCTCATAAGGCGAACGCGCCATCGCCAGAGTATCCCGGCAGTCCTCCCAGGTGACAAGCCGCCCGGCGGCGGTAGAATCCGGCTATGCGACTCTTCACCGGAATCCTCATGACCATTCTGGCTATGGCACAGACCGCCCTCGCGGCCGACATCGTCGCCCATCGCGGCGCTTCCGAAGATGCCCCCGAAAACACCCTCGCCGCCTTCCGCCTCGCCTGGCGGCAGGATGCCGAAGCCATCGAGCTGGATGTCCACGCCACGAAAGATGGCCAGCTCATCTGCCTGCACGATGCCACCCTCACCCGCACCGCCGGCGTCAAGAAGAAAATCGCCGACCTCACCCTCGACCAGGTCCGCCTTCTGGATGTCGGCGCCTGGAAAAGCGCCCAGTACAAGGGCGAGCGGCTCCCCACCCTGGCCGAAGCCCTGGCCGTCGTCCCGGCCGGCAAGCGCGTGCTCATCGAGGTCAAGGTCGGCCCCGAAGTCGTCCCCGCGGTCGCCAAGGCCATCGCCGAATCCGGCCTCAAGCCCGCCCAGGTCGCCATCATCGCCTTTGACGCCGAGGTGATCGCCGCGGCCAAGGCCGCCATGCCCCGCCTCAAGGCTTTCTGGCTGGTCGCGTTCAAGCTGAAGGATGGCAAGTGGTCCACCACGCATGACCAGGTGATGCAGACGCTCCATCGCATCAAGGCCGACGGCCTCGATGTGGGTTTTGCCCCAGAAAGCCTGGAAATGGTCAACCAGATCCTCGCCGACCGCCTCCGCCAGGCCAACCTCGAGCTGCACGTCTGGACCGTGGATGATCCCGGCCTGGCCAGAAAAGCCATCGCCCTGGGCGCCAGGAGCATCACCACCAACCGCCCGGCCAAGCTGCGGCAGGCGATCGATGCTTCGCGGTGAGGTTTGGGCAGGAATTGGTGCCATGCAGTTTTTGCCGCACGAAGGGCCGCGGGGAGATGAAACTAAACGACCACCGGCTGAAGCCGGAGGGTTTGAGGAGCAACTGAAAGTTGAC
>CAZMXI010000220.1:0-6942 GCA_964570205.1 uncultured Tepidisphaeraceae bacterium | reverse complement strand
CCTCCTTGATTGGCCCCCATCCTACCAGACGTACCCGACGGGCGCGCTACACCCGCAGGCCACGCTTTTGTCAAGTCCCCTTTTCATTCGGGCGGGAATCCCGATAATGATCCCTTTGGGTCACGTCCGCTCAGCCCGGACGTGGCCAGCTCTTTAGCAAGGGAATATCGATGAGTCCGGCCAATATTGCGTTGGTGAATCTGTTCCGCGCCGACCAGGCCCTGCGGGAGGCCCAGGATCGGCTCGATAACGCCTCGCGCAGCGTTCGTGTTCAAGAGAAGCGTATCGCCGATTTGGACGAGCGGTTGCGCCTCTGCCAGTTGCAGCTTCGCGAGGTACAAGCGCGTGGCGGTCAGCTTGAACTGGACATCAAGACCCGCGACGCCAAGATAGATCGCCTACGCACTCAACAACAGGATTCAAAAAACCACAAGGAATATCAGGCGTTCCTTTCCGAAATCAACACCGAGAAGGTTGACAAGGGCAAGGTCGAGGACGAACTGCTCAGAGTCATGGAGTCCATCGAGAAGCGGCAGGCCGAACTCAAAGATCTTCAGGCGCAGCTTGATGTCGAACAGAAACGCCACGCCGACACGCTTCAGCAACTTGCCGGAAAGCTCGCTTCGCTTCGCGAAGAGGTGGAGCGGCGCCGTCCGGCCCGCGAGGAAGCCGCCCGCGCCGTGACCGGATCGGCGCTGGACATGTTTGAGCGATTGGCTGACCGCTACGAGGGCGAGGCAATGGCGCCTATCGCCAAACCCGACCGCCGCCGCGAGGAGTACATCTGCACCGCCTGCAACATGTCGCTGGTGGCGGATATCTATAACCGCCTGCATTCGCGAGAAGAGCCGGTCGTCTGCCCCAATTGCCGCCGGATGCTCTTCATCCCGGATGATTTGCCGCCGGAATTGGCGCTGAACACCCGGCCGGCGCGCAAGGGCGTCGGTGCCGGGGCTGAATAGCCCCGCCGGCGCACACGCCGGAGCATTGATGCGAACCTGAACGGCGTGCCGTCTACCGCCTGCGTTCTGTAGCCCCCGCACAGGATGTTTGTTGCCTGGAGTAAAGCGTGGAAGAGACCCTGGCCCTCGAATTCGACGGCGGTAGCCGAGGTAACCCCGGTCCGGCCGGCATAGGCGTCGTCGTTCGTGCGGCCGACGGCACGCCGGTGGTCACCCTGGGCCGTTTCATTGGCAGGGCCACCAATAATGTCGCGGAGTACAAGGCGCTCATTACGGCCCTGGAGCAAGCCCGGTTGCTGGGCGCAAAGAAGGTGCGCATCCGCGGTGACAGCGAGCTGATCGTCAAGCAGATGCTTGGCGAGTATCGTGTGAAGAACCCCGATCTGCAGGAACTGTATCACCAGGCGAAAACGCTTCTTGCACATTTCGATCACGCCACGATATCACACAGTTATCGCGAAAAGAACGTGCTGGCCGACAAGCTCGCCAACCTGGCCATGGACCGTAAAGGGGAGGTCACTGGCGTCGATGAAACCCCCATCGACAGCCTCGCCCCGGCGCAAACCAAGCCGGGCGACATATTGGCGTGCCCTCGCTGTGGCTGCCGGATCGAGGTGCTCACGCCATCCCGGTTGTATCCCCACCAACTGAGGCCGTTCGTCTGCCAGTGCGGCCAGCGCATGAACCCGGTGGAATGAGCCTGCCCCAAGCGCACGCCGGTCCCGAGATCTGGGCGCGATTTGAACATCGCTCGGGTACACTGTCTTGCGATGACTACGTGGATTCTCCTGCTGTTGGCTGGCATTTGCGAGGTGGCTTGGGCGACGGGGCTTAAACTGACCGATGGGCTGGCGAAGTTCTGGCCGCATGGTCTATGGACGATCCCAGTCATGCTGCTGAGTTTTGTCCTGCTGGCCAGGCCGATGCGGGATATGCCGATGGGCACGGCCTACGTCGTCTGGACGGGGATTGGCGCTGTGGGCACGGCGCTGGTGGGAATGGCCTGTTTCAACGAATCTCGAGATGCGACGCGGCTCATTTGCATCATATTGATCATCGCTGGAATCATTGGCCTCGAATGGACCGCCGCCCAGGCGAGTTGAGGGCATTTTCATCTCGCGAAAACGACGGGTTCCGCGTCAGATCGCCGGTAGATCAAGCGGCCCTTCCGTCTCGGGCAGGTTCAGTCTCGCCGGCGCAAGCCGCAGCACTTCAGGCAGGCACGCACGCAGCCAGGGTGTGAACAGGTCTGGCCTGTCGACCATGGCGCTGCGCAACTCGGCGCGCGTTACCCAGTGCAATGCCTCGGCTTCCTGTTCGATCAACGCCGGTCGATCGCTGGTCACGCCGGCCAGCACGTGATCATGTTCCTTCTCGGTCAGGCCCGTGTCTGGATCGGTTGCCTCATACCGGAATGTGAAGAGCTCGACGAGCTGCGCATCAACGCCGACTTCGCTTTGAAGGCGCTCACGGGCCGTTTCGATCAGTTCCCGCCCGGGGACCGGATGGCTGCAGCACGCGTTGCTCCACAGCAGCCGGAAATGGTACTTGTGACGGGCGCGTCGCTGAAGGAGCATTCGGCCATCGTGGTGGAAGAGAAACACCGAGAACGCCCGATGCCACTGGCCGCCACGCTGGTGTGCGGCCAGCTTCTCCTCGAACCCGACCTGCCGGTCGTGCTCATCGACGAGAATGACGCAAGAACTGGCCTGGCCGATGGGGTTCATAGGCATCGGAGGGTGGGGGGCGGTGCGGTACTCGTCGTTTCCGTGCGGCCCGCTCATGCGGCTACGGTGGCGATGGCGGACTTGTTGTTGGACATGACGACCGTTTCCCACAGGTCGATGCTTTCAAGCTTGTAGCGGTAATCGACCTGGACTCCGGTCTGGCGGATGATCTCCTGCAAGGCCAGATCGCTGCGCCAGCCGAGCCGCGTGCACAGCGGGCATAACCACTTCTCAAGTAAGGCAATCATCCGATTGGTGGACTGGAAGTGGTTGACGATGACGATTCTGGCTTCGGGCTTGGCGACGCGCTGGGCCTCGCGCACCAACTGGAACGGGTCGCTCACGACGCTGATCACATGGCTGATGAACACGTGGTCGAAGGTGTCCGTCGCGAACGGCAGGTGAAGCGCATCAGCCTGAAAGAGCCGCACATGACGCAGTCCACGCTCGGTGATCTTCTTCTGAGCCTGGTGAAGCATGCCATCGGACAGATCGATGCCGCAGATGTGCCCGCGACGGGGGTAGTAGTTGAGCGACACACCGGTGCCGATGCCGAGGTCCAGGACCCGATCCTCGTCGCGGATGTTCATGTGCTGAATCGCGCGGGCGATCCGCCGTTTGACCAGCCGGCCAAAAGTGGCGTCATAGAAGAAGGAATGAAAGTCGTAGATGCTTTTGGTCGTGGCTTCCTGCATGGCGGTTTATTCCCTGTCAGCCTGGCTCAACGCAATCACTTTACCGGCAAGAATGGCCGCTGCCAACAGTCCTCAGTCTCGTCGGACGCGACATTCGGCGTCGTGCCCGGCCGCGAGGCACACAGCAGTCTGTCCGTCCTGCCGGAGAAACCCGGCGTCTTGTGCACTGGAGAGCCTCTGGCGAATGGTGAGTAATCACAAACCCATGACCTACGCGAAACAGGCCATCCTCGCCTCCTCCTCCGAGTTGCGTGCAGACAGTCATTGCCAAAGTCATCAGCCTGACTCTGGGCTCGATTGCGTCCGAGCCGCTGATAAGCCCAAGCTAGAACCGCGCCCGCCAGGCATGTCGCGCCGTAACTCCTGCTTATATATGAATATAGCAGAGATGAAGTGCTCCGTGGCTTCCGAAGCGGGTCCGTGAATCGAAGAACCGGACCGCGGCAGGTTCAGTGAGCGGATGCCGATCGCTGAGGATAGAGCTTGGGCTCGTAACTGTAGAGCACGGGGATGATGTGCGGCGGGGGCGGCGCCAGCGGGGGGGATGGCTCGACTTGGAGATAAGCCAGCGTGGATTCGACGACGTTCACGGCATAGGGCGCGGAGACGGCGCCGCCGTAGTGGCCGAGGCGGCGGTCAGGCTCGTGAATGATCATGGCCACAATGATGCGCGGGTCTTCCAAGGGCGCGCCGGCCAGGAAGCTGCTGTTGAACAGATCGTTCTGGTAGTGTCCGTTGCGGCTGATGTGCGAAGTGCCGGTCTTTCCGAAGATGTTCCAGACCTTGCTGCGATTAGCGCGGGCGGTGCCGCGAACCAGCACGTCGGCCAGGCAGCGGCGGACGTCGAGCGAGGTGCGCTCGTCGATGACGGAGGGGCAGTCCTCCAGTTTGACCGGCGGGGCGTGTTCGATGACGTTGCCGTCGGCGTCGAGCCGGCCCTTGACCAGTCGCGGCGGCACGAGCTTCCCGCCATTGGCATACACGCAGAAGGCGCGAGCCAGTTGCAGGGGGGTGACCATCATCTCATAGCCCTGTGCGATCGACTCAGTGCTGCTGCGCGACCAGGATGGCAACGGCCGAACCCGTCCGTCGTCCTCGCCGGGGAGTTCGATGCCTGTGGGCCTGCCGAAACCAAACTTGAGCAAGGCATCGTGAATGCGCGGATTGCCCATCCGGGCGGCGAGCTTGGCCATCAGGACGTTGCTGGATTTAACAAGCCCATCCCAGGAACAGAGGCTGCCGTAGCCGTGCACATCGCTGACACGCCGCCCATATGGGGTGATGTAAGGGCTGCCGCAGTTCCAGGTTTCGTTCAACCGGGTGACGCCGGTCGCCAGGGCGGGTCCCATGATGAACGGCTTGAGGGTCGAGCCGGGCTCGTAGGGAACCACGATCGCGTTGTTACGTCGCTGCTCCCGCGTCGTGGCGCCAAGGGCCTGGGGGTTGTAGGCCGGCCAGTTGGCCAAAGCGAGCACCTCGCCGGTGCGCGGATCCAGCACCACAACCTCGCCCTGCTTGGCGCGAAACTTCTCGCAGGCGGCCTTCAACTCCCGCTCGGCGATGAGCTGGATATTGGTGTCGATCGTAAGGACGAGATGCTGGCCGTGGCCGGGCGGGATGAAGTCCTCGGCTTCGACGCCGATGGTACGGCCGCGGGCATCTTTGCGGAGCCGCTTCAATCCGGGTTTGCCGGATAGCTGTCGGTCGAATCGCTGCTCGATGCCTTCCAGGCCGTGCCCATCCTTGCCGACGGTGCCGACGATGTGGGCGGCGAGGGACGCCATCGGGTAATTGCGGACGCACATCGGCTCGGGCTCGACGCCCGGAATATCGAGGCGGGCGACCTCATCAACGAGGCGGTCGGGAATCTCCTCGGCAATGCGGAGGTAGCGGGCGTCGGGTCGCTCGTGAACGCGGGCGATGATCTCGGCCTCGGGCTTCTGGATGAGGCGGGCGAGTTTACGCAGGTCCTGATCGAGCTGCCGGGGGGATTTGTCCTCCTTCTGATACTGCCTGATCATGAAGGCCGGGTCGATGAAGATCGCCTGCTGCTGGATGGTGGTGGCGATCATCAGGCCGTTGCGGTCGAGGATGCTGCCGCGGCGGGCGACGATGGGGAGCGTGACGTGCTGCTGTCGCTCGGCCGCGCGGATGGTGTCCTGCCGGGCGTAGGTCTGTAGATAGGCGACCCGTCCCGTCATTCCGCTCAAAAGGGCGGCGACGAGGAACAGAATCGCACCGGCGCGGATAGGCGAGAATGCTGACATCGGTTACGGGTGTTGGCGGTCCCATAATTCATCGGCAAAACAGATCGCCTTTCGCCAGTGGCAAAGCCGGATTGGGCCGCAATGTTACCGCTCGTTTGACGCCAGCCGCTGGATCACGGTGAAAAGGGCCTGGGTGCCTTCCTTTCCTCGGTGGGCGGCCTGGGCGGCGGTGAAGAGGTGGTGGACTAAGCTGGAGGCGGGCAGGCAGACACCGGCCTCGTGTGCGGCCTGCATGACCAGTCGGAGGTCTTTCTGCATCAGATCGATCATGAACCCGGGGCGGAAGTCGCGTTGGATCATCTTGGGCGCGAGGTTGCTGAGCTGCCAGGAGCCGGCCGCGCCGCCGCCGACGGCGGCGAGCGCCTTCTGGGGGTCCAGGCCGTTCTTGATGGCGAAGGTCATGGCTTCGCAGACGGCGAGGTTGGTCACGGAGACCAGGACCTGGTTGACGAGCTTGGTGAGCTGGCCCGTGCCGGGACCGCCGCAATGTGTGATGGTTTTGCCCATTTTCTCAAGCAGGGGGCGGACCTTGTCGAAGGCGGCCGGATCGCCGCCGACCATGATGGAGAGGGTGGCGTTGCGCGCGCCGACATCTCCGCCGGAGATGGGGGCGTCCAGGAAATAGGCGCCTTTTCGAGCTAATTCGTCGGCGATCTGGCGGGTGGTACTGGGTGAGATGGTTGAATGATCGACGACGATCATACCCGGGCGGGCGGCCTCGGCGATGCCTGCTTGGCCGAGGACGACGGCGTGGACATCGGGGCTATCGGGGACGCAGATGAAGACGACTTCGGCGGAGGCGGCGGCGAGCTTCGGCGAGTCGGCCCAGGCAGCGCCGCGGGCCAGCAGGGGCTCAGTTCGGGCCTTGGTGCGGGAATGGACGGTGAGGTCATGCCCGGCGGAGAGGAGGTGGCCGGCCATGGGCAGGCCCATGATTCCCGCGCCGATGAATGCGATTTTCATGGCCGAAGAATACCGCGCGGGGCGCGAGGAGGCACGGAGGAATAGAAACACGTAGTCGCAACACACGAAGGCGGCCTTGGATGAGGGGAGGGGAAGGGCGACACTGAAAATGGAAAGCGAGACATTTTGGGACATTTTGGGACACGGGGTAGGTGTAATGCATTCGATGGTATAGGCTTATGAACACAGGGGGCACGTGTTGCGTGCATCAGGGTGGCGTGGTGCGTACAGGGAGAGGGCGCGGAAAGAGGACGGGGGCGGAGCGGATTGTCAAAGCGGCTATAGACAAAAGGAAGGGGATGCCTCAAAAGCGGCGTCAAATGTGGCG
>CAZMXI010000219.1:2312-7002 GCA_964570205.1 uncultured Tepidisphaeraceae bacterium | reverse complement strand
AGCTGTTGGCGTTCCTGGTCTGTCAGGCGAACCACATATACTTTGCGCACGAGAGACGATGGAACAGGGACGGGAGCCCTTCCTGCCATTTCTCAGAGCCGTCCACGGCTCGGCGGGCGGCGCTGAATCCTGCTTCCGGAGCGCAACACCAAGGAGGAAAGGCATGTATCCAAGCATGGTTCTTTCAGTCCTGGCCTCTGTCGCTCGTCAGGACCGGGACACGGCATACCACAAGTACACCTCATCGGGACTGGGCCTGGTGCTCAGCCGAATCGACAACATCGCCTCGGCCGCCAATCTGCAGAGCTGGGATCTGGACCTGCTGGGCGATTGGGAAGGCACGACGGTCGGCAGCGACCCGGAGCAGACGCGGACCTTCAACGAGGCCAACGAGATCACCGGCATCAGCGGCACCTGGGCCGATCCGAGCTATGACACGGCCGGGAACATGATCAGCGGGCCCAAGAGCGTCAGGGGAGAGGAATCCACGCGGCTGCACTTTGGCTATGACGGCTGGTGAGGGTATACGACAACGGCAACAGAGCGGGGAGACCCCGCCCCTACGCGGCGGGGGTGGGGAGACGGCCTGAAAGGCCGCAGTACGAACGGGGGAACGGGGACTGCGAACGGGGCTTGGGGCGGGCGCGGGGGCACTGGCATTGGGGGGTGGCACGTCTTATAATTGCAAAGCGAGAAGAGTGCGGGGCGGTCGCGGCCGGTGCATGGTTTGCGGGGGCTCGGCCGAGACTGTGCCGTCGCACTGGCGGTCGGAGGGCTCGGCGTCATCAGCAGTTACTGCCTGAAGCCAAGCCCACATTGTCTCGGGATGCCGAAGATGCCTGTGTTCGGTCAGAATCTCGACGCATCGCCGCCGGCTCCGGGTCTGGGCGGAGCTGGAGGGGGCAGTGCAGCCCTGAACGCCAACGTGCTGGTGCTCAACAAGTTCTATCAGGCGATCCGGGTCATCAATGTGAAGCGGGCGTTTTCGCTGCTCTGTCGGGAGCTGGCGGAGGTGGTGCACATTGAGTCGGATTCGGCCGGTCATAGCCGCTGGTTGAACCTGGATTTCGAGAGCTGGCAGGAACTGTCGCAGCTCAAGGCGGAGTTCGAGCCGGACGAGTACGAGTGGATTCATACGGTGCGGTTTCAGATCGCGGTGCCGCGGATCATCCGGCTGCTGGCGTACGACAAGCTGCCGCGGCAGGATGTGAAGTTCAACCGGCGGAACATCTACGCGCGGGACTCGAACCGGTGCCAGTATTGCGGGAAGCGGTTTCCGACCAACGAGTTATCGCTGGACCATGTGGTGCCGCGAAGCCAGGGCGGGCGGACGAGCTGGGAGAACATCGTCTGTTGCTGCGTGAAGTGCAACGTGAAGAAGGGCGGGCGGACGCCGGAGCAGGCGACGATGCACCTGATCGCCAAGCCGATTAAGCCGCGGCGAAGCCCGGTGATCAGCATTCGGCTGGCGGACGAGCGTTACTGGAGCTGGAAGCAGTTCCTGGACAACGCGTACTGGACGGTGGAGCTGAAGTAGACGTGTGGGCGGGGCCTTCGGGCGGGTCGGAGCATCAAGATGCGGCATGGCGGGGGGATTACGGGCGAGAGCGGAACTCGTCGAGGATTTCCTTCGTTTTCGTAGCGCCGCAGCGGGTGACGCCGAGAGCGCGCACTTGGAGCAGGCGGTCGAGCGTACGGACGCCACCGGCCGCTTTCACCTGGACATGCGCGGGGGAATGCTTGCGCATGAGGCGCAGGTCTTCATCGGTCGCGCCGCCGGAGCCATAGCCGGTGGAGGTCTTCACCCAATCAGCGCCAAGCTCGCCGCAGATCTCGCAGAGGCGGATCTTCTGGGGATCGTTGAGGAAGCAGTTCTCGAAGATGACCTTGATCTTCTGGCCGCGGTCGTGGATGAGTTCGGTGAGGGCGCGGATTTCATTGCGGACGTAGTTCCAGTCGCCGCTGAGGACCTTGCTGATGTTGACGACGATGTCGAGCTCCTGGGCGCCGTCGTCGAGGGCCTGGCGGGCCTCGGCGAGCTTGATGGAGGCGGCGTGGCCGCCGTGGGGGAAGCCGATGGTGGTGCTGGGGTGGACGGTGGAGCCGCGGAGCAGGTCGGCGCAGCGGCGGAGGTAGTAGGGCATGATGCAGACGCTGGCGACGTTGTATTCGAGGGCGAGCTGGATGCCGCGTTCGAGGTCGGCGTCGGTGAAGGTGGGATTGAGCAGGGAGTGATCGATCATGCCTGCGAGCTGTTGGAGCGTGCAGTTCAAGGCGGTGGTCCTTTCGGTGCGGTTATCGGCCGGTCCTGGCGGCGTCGCCATTCATGGCGGAGCGGAGCAGCGCGCCGGTCTGGCGGAGGGCCTGCTTGCGGGATTCGAGGGAACCTTCGAACTGGCGGTCCTCGACCTCGATGCAGTAGGGGCCATCATAGCCGCCGGCGACGAGCGCGCGGGTGAAGGCATGCCAGTCGATGGCGCCGCGGCCGGGGATGACGGGCTGGTGGTATTCCAGGGGCGTGGCCATGATGCCGACGCTGTTGAGGCGATCGGGGTCGATCTTCACATCCTTGGCGTGCATGTGGTAGATGCGGCCGGCGAACTCGCGCAGGGGCAGGAGGTGATCCATGCGTTGCCAGATCATGTGGGAGGGGTCGTAGTTGAGGCCGAAGTTGGGGCTGGGGATGTCGTGGAACATCCTGCGCCAGATGGCGGGGGTGCAGGCGAGGTTTTTGCCGCCGGGCCATTCATCGGCGGTGAAGTACATGGGGCAGTTCTCGATGCAGATGCGGACGTTATGGTCTTCGGCGAGCTTGACCAGGGGGCGCCAGACTTCGAGGAAGCGGGGCCAGTTGTCATCGACGGAGCGTTTCCAGTCGCGGCCGATGAAGGTGGTCATGCGGTCGAGGCCGAGCAGCGCGGCGGCGACGATGACCTTGCGGATGTGGGCGATGGCGACCTCGGCCTCGGCGGGGTCGGGGGAGAGGGCGTTGGGGTAGTAGCCCAGGGCACTGATGGAGACGCCGGCGGCGTTGACGATGTCGAGGGTGCGCTGGGCGGCGGAGCGGTCGAAGTCGGTGACGTCGAGGTGGGTGACGCCGGCGTAACGGCGTTCGGCCTTACCGACGGGCCAGCACATCAGTTCGACGCAGTCGAAGCCTTCATCGGCGGCGAAGCGGAGGACATCCTGGAGGGGCAGGTCCGGGAGAATGGCGCTGACGAAGCCGAGTTGCATGATGGTCTCCGTTGGAGGCTAGAGGGTAATCCAGCGCTGTTCACGGTGGCTCTGGAGGATCTTGTCGCAGAGCAGGACTTCGCGGTGGCCCTGGTGGAAGGTGGGGAACATGGGCTGGGCGGAGAAGTCGCCGGCGGCGATGTAGCTGTAGAAGGACCGGAAGCACTGCTTGAAGGCATCGGGGAAGCCTTCGTGGTGGCCGCCGGGGTAGTTGGTGTAGGGGCGGGCGAGGTCGCCGAGGAGGGCCGGGTCGCGAAGGAGCAGTTCGCTGGGCTTTTCGCGGCGGCCGATCCAGAGGTCCTCGGGCTGTTCGCTGTTCCAGGCGAGGGAGCACTTGGAGCCGGCGATCTCGTAGCGAAGGCAGTTCTTCCGGCCGGCGGAGACCTGTGAGACGTAAAGGCCGCCGCGTGCGCCGTTGCTGAAACGGAAGAGTATCTGGCCGTAATCGTCGGTGGTGATGTTGACGGGTTCGGTCTGGCGCGGGGCGGCGAGCTTGCCGGTGAAGGTCTGGACCTCGCCCCTGGGTCGCTGGCGGACGGGGTGGACGGTGAGAAGGTCGGCGAAGACCTGCTGGACCTCGAGGCCGGTGATGGAGAGGACCAGGTCGATCCAGTGGGTGCCGATGTCGGAAACAGCGCGGAGCTGTCCACCCTGTTCGGCGAGGACGCGCCAGTTGTAATCGGTGTCATGGAGGAGCCAGTCCTGGACGTAGGAGCCGTTGACGGCGTGGATGCTGCCCAGGTCGCCGCGGGCGACCATGTCGCGCGCGTGGAGGTTAAGCGGGTAGAAGCGAATGTTGTAGCAAACGCCCGCGGCGAGCTTTTTTGTGGCCGCGAGTTCGACGAGGGCGGCCGACTGTTCGGAATTCATGGCCAGGGGCTTTTCGCACATGACGTGCTTGCCGGCCTTGAGGGCACGGGAGGCGAATTCATAGTGGAGGACGTTGGGAACGGCGAGGTGGACGGTCTGAACGGAAGGGTCGGCGAGTACTTCGTCGAGGTTCTTGTAGGCTTTGGGGAGGTTCTGGGAGCGGCGTGCGGACTCGGACTCGGCCGGATCGCAACCGAGGACGCCACGGATGGGGACGCCGAGGCGGCGGAGGGCCTCGACGTGAACCGGACCGATAAAGCCAGCGCCGACAACGGCAGCACCAATGTTGAACATATTGATTTGCTCCTTTAAGCCGAGAATGTAGCCGAGCGGGCGGCGGCGTCAACCTGGCGTGACGGTCCTGGGGTCGGCGGGCAGAGTCGTGCAGGCTATGGGGTTTTCGTTTCCACGCGGGCCTGCACGTAGTCCACGGCGTCGCCGACGGTGACAAATCTGGCGGCATCCTCGTCGGACACGCTGATGTTGAATTCATCCTCGATGGCCATGGTCGTCTCCATCAGCGCCAGCGAGTCGTAGTTCAAATCGGCGATAAAGCCGTGCTGCCGCGTGACCTGTCCCGGCTCGA
>CAZMXI010000219.1:0-2302 GCA_964570205.1 uncultured Tepidisphaeraceae bacterium | reverse complement strand
GCCTGTTCTGCCACAATTTCAATCACGCGCTGTTCGATGCTTTGGCTCATAGTGATCTCCAATATCCACCCCGCCGTGGAATCCACGATCAGCATGCTCACTCGCCGATGACCTTGCGCAACGCCTGCTCGCCAATGCCCAGGCCGTTGAGCATCTCCCAGCCCGCGCCTTCGCCAGCCAGCACAATTCCCAGCAGCAGGTGCTCACTGCCAACCCGTTCTGCCTTGAGCTTCCTCGCCTCTTTCATGCCGAGCCTCATAGCCTTCTTGGCCCGCTCGGTCCGGCCGAGTCGCCGGGGGGCAGGAGCTTGGCCAGGCGCGATCTTCGCCTCGAAGCCGGCGCGAACCTGTTCAGCGCTCACGCCGCAATCGCGGAGGACTCTGGCGGCCGGACATTCCGGATTCATCGCCAGCCCCAGCAGCAGGTGCTCCTGGCCGAGGTAGGTGTGTCCATACCGCCGTGCTTCAGAGTGGGCAGAACGGATAGCCTCCCGCGCTTCGGGGGTGAAGTTCTCCATTCGGCGGGCGGTGCGTTCGGCCGACGCCGCCGCCTCACGACGGGCCTGTGTCTGGCGGGCGGCCTCTTCCCGCAGCCACTGCTCCAACTGGCCTTCCGAAACGAGCCATTTGCGCCCAAGTTGGATGGCGGGGATCGTCCCATCCTGGAGGAACTTGTAGACCGTATTCTTGTCAACGCCCAATCGCTCGGCAACCCAATCAGGATCACGATAATCCATTGAATTCATAATTAAACTAAAATAACATATAAATCTTACATGTCAACAACCAGGCCAAGGAGGAATGGAAATCGCATAGCGTTCGTGCAATAATGCCCCCTCTGCTTTGGAGACAGGCGATATGGCTGTCCGTGAATACTTCCGCGACATTTACGCCCATGCCAAGTCGATCGCGATTGGGATGCGCATTACGCTCAAGTACTGCTTTCAGAAGCCGGTGACGGTGCACTATCCCGATCAGCGGCTGAGCTTTGCGCCGCGGTACCGGGGGATTCACGAGTTCGAGGCCGACCGGTGCATCGCGTGCGACCAGTGCGCCAAGGCCTGCCCGGTGGACTGCATCTACATAGACAAGACTGCGGTGCGCAAGATCGACAAGGCGACCGGCAAAGCGACGGGGGGCGAATTGCTGCGGTTCGCGATCGACTATTCCAAGTGTCTGTTCTGCGCCCTGTGCACGGAGCCATGCCCGACGGACTGCATCCACATGGGCAAGCTGCATGATCTGAGCAGCTTCAGCCGCGAGGATGTGGTGGTGGAATTCATGGATCTGGACCGCAAGGGTCAGCGCACGCCGATTCCGCTGTGGATGGAGCGGAACAAGGACAGCATGCCGTGGGTGAAGGAAGAGTATGACCGGGTGAAGTCCGGTAAGCTCGCGACGACGGCGGCGGATATTCCGCAGATCAAGTGATTCCTGAAGAAAAGTGGCGGGGGGCTTAAGTGGCTTGCGCGGCCGGTCGATGGTTGCGTTAGCAGCCGGCAGAAACTGCGCGTCACAGCGCGAGCCGGCGGAACGAGCCGCACGTGGCGGCCGTTTCCGGCGCGAGTGGCGCCTGAGCTCGTGCGGCCGGCCGGACGGTCGGGGAGAGCGTGGAGCAAGGCACGAGGAGAGCGGGAAATCCATAGCGGGAGAAGTCATGAAGGCACTGAAGAATTGGGCGATTCGTCTGGTGAAGGATGAACAGGGCGGCGAGGTGCTGGAATACGCGCTGATCGCCGGTTTGATCGTGGTGGCGGCGATCGCGGTGATCGGCACCGTGGGCACGAAGGTGCTGGCGAGATGGAACGCGCTGGACGCCGGGATGTAGAAGCGAGACAGAGAAGACCAGAGGCGAGTGTTGCGCGACGGGTGGCCTTGGTCACGGGTCGCGCATCACTCGCCGTTTGTTTGAGGCGTCATGAGCTGGGCCGGGCTGCTGAATTTCGCGCCGCTGGTGGTCATGCTGGGCGTGGTGGCGGCGCAGGATCTGCGAACGCGGCGGATCAGCAATTCGCTGACTCTGCTGATCGCGACAACCGGCATGTTGCAGAGCTTCACGGCGACGGGGACGGCATCGCCGGGATTCGCGCTGGCGGGGCTGGGCGTGGGGCTGGTGCTGGGACTGGGGCCGTTTCTGCTGGGGTTTCGCGGTGGGGGCGACGTGAAACTGCTGGCGGCGGCCGGGGCGTGGTTGGGGCCGGGGCTGGCGTTGAAGGCGTGCATTGCGGCGGCGGTGCTTGCGGGGGCGATCGTGCTGATCCAGTGCATAATACAGGGCAAATTGTGGCGGCTGATGCGGAACA
>CAZMXI010000218.1:0-7153 GCA_964570205.1 uncultured Tepidisphaeraceae bacterium | reverse complement strand
ACAACCTGTTGGGCGCGAATCCGGACCCGAAGCTGGTCGAGGGCCTGTCCAATCACAAGCAGGTGACGGCCAAGACGCCGCCGACATTCCTAGTGCACTCGAAAACGGACAAGGTCGTTCCGGTGGAGAACAGTGTTCTATTCCACGAGGCGTGCCGGAAGAACGGGGTGCCGAGCGAGGCCGTGATTTTCGAGACCGGCTGGCACGGCTACGGCCTGGCTCCGAAGAACCCGGAGCTGAACTGGACCGATCACTGCATCAAGTGGGTACAACAACAGACAGACACCGTGCAAGAGGGCAAGTGAAGTCGCGCTTGCCACTGCGGCAGCCACAGGCGTTGATGGCGGTGGGGGATAGCCGGACAATGTCCTTATGACGGAACTGACGCAGGGTTCTCGGGAGCCGGTTGAGATCGATCCGCGGGTGCTTTATGCGGCCGAGCGGACGTTGTTGGCATGGATCAGGACAGGGCTGGCACTGATGGGGTTCGGGTTCGTTGTGGCGCGATTCGGGTTGTTCCTGAGAGAAGTGGCGGCAGCGCACGAGGTGATTGATGTGCCGCAGGATGGCGGCCTATCGCTGTGGTTCGGGGTTGGGCTGGTGCTCATGGGCGTGCTGGTGAATGTGACAGCGCCGATCCAGCACGCGCGGGCTATGCACCGTCTGCGGCGCGGCGAACCGCTGTGGCCGGCAGCATGGACGGTGGGGAGCATCCTATCGCTCATTCTGGCGGGGCTCGGGGCCGCGATGTCCTGGTAAGTCACCAGAACAAATACGCTGAGGATGATCGCAAAGCCGACAAGCTGGGCGACGGTCTGCATACGCGGCGACAGGGGCTTTCCCTGGATTTTCTCAACGATGAGAAATACGAAGAGCCCGCCATCAACGATAGGAATCGGCAGGAAATTGACCACCGCGAGATTGGCGCTGATCATCGCAAGAAACCAGATGAGCCAGTCAGAGCCCTTGAATGCGATGGCCGAACCCGTGTGGACGATGCCGATTGGGCCCATGAGGTTGGACACGCCCACGGAACCCTGAAAGAGCCGATGCAGGGTCATATAGAACTGGAGCAGCATGTCGCGGGTTTCGATCACGCCCCACCAGGCGGCTTCGACGGGGTTGGATGTCTGACGGGGCTCGATGTGCTCGGCCAGCAGCAGTTCGTGGCGATACCGAATGCGCTGGACTTGGACCAGTTCATCATGGGAGAGTTCCAGGGCAACAGCGATCGGCTCGGGGTTGTTCTCTTTGGTCAGCGTGAAGTTGTACTTGCCATTGCCGGCAGCGAGGATGCGGTGCACATCAAACCACGAGGAAACAGGGTGGCCATTCACGGTCGTGACGAGGGCGCCCTTGGGCATGCCGGCGCGATGAGCAGGGCTATTTTCAATAACAGCGCTGATGGCAGGGTGCTTGCCGGCGGCACCGAGGCTGATGCCAAGACCCTTCTTGCCGCCACCCACATTGATGCTCGGTATCATCGGAGGCGTCTTTGAAAGTCGCTGGCCTCCGCGAACTACGGTGAGGGCCACCTCATGGCCGTTTTCTCCGGCCCGCTTGAGATTCTCGACCAGTTCCCTTGGGCTGGGGTGGGTGAGCTTGTCATTGCCGACCCAGAGCTCAACGACGACATCGCCCTTCTTCAGGTGGTCCCTGGCAGGCGACTCGGGCTGCACGAAGTCGATCTGTGGCACCAGTTCCATCCCGGCGACGTTGACCGGCACATCGCCAAAGAAGAACTCGAAGCGAGGTTGAACGCTGACCGCGCGCGTGCCGCGGTCGGCCTGCTGGACGGTCAGTTCGATCGGCCGTCCGAAGGATTGCTGAATCGCCTGGACAAGGACGGGGTAATCCGTAACGCCAACTTCCGTGCCATTGACCCGGGTAATCAACTCGCCCGGAAGCACGTTGGTCGCGGGATCAAGGGAAATGCCTTCCTTCTGAAGCGTCTTGGCCCCTTTAGGGTCCAGGCCCCTGAGGTCCAAAGGGCGAAGATGGTGGGGCAGTTCAATGCCAAGCACAAAAAAAGCGCCGGCGTCGCCCGATGCCTTTTCCGGGCGAACGGTAAGCTCCTTGATCTGGCCGTTTCGCCAGACGGTCATGGGAATATCCTGACCCGCCGGGGCAAGGACGACGTTCAGAGAGAGGTTATTGAAGTCGTGTTGCCGCGAGCCGCCAAGGGTCAGGATGCGGTCGCCGGACTGCAGTCCGGCTTTCTGGGCCGGGGAATGAGTGAGCATCGACCCGACAATGGCGGGCTGGACGCGAAAACCGAGCAGGAACAAGCCCATGAAGAGCAGGCCCGCCAGCAGCACATTCATGAGTACGCCGGCGGAAACGACGAACATCCGGGCGCCGATGGACTTCTTGTTGTAGGCGCGGGGATCCTCAGCGACGGCATTGGGATTCAGGTCGTCCTGGCCGAGCATCTTGACATAGCCGCCGAGCGGGATCCAGTTCAGGCGATACTCGGTCTCTCCGAGATGGCTGATGTCCCGGCCGGATTTCTCCATGTCAGCCAGGGTCTTGCCGCTGGAGCCCATGGTCCAGCCAAGGCCTTTGCGCCAGGACGCGACAGCATGGCCGAAGCCGACAGCAAACTGTTCGACCTTGATTCCCACAAGCTTGGCCGCCAGGAAGTGGCCCAGTTCGTGAAAAAAGACGACAAAGCCAAATCCAAAAATCAACGCAGCGACGGTCAGCGTGTTCCAGAGATAATCCATGCGAGCAAATCCGTTTACCTGTTCCAGCACAAATGGACCGCTGCGACGACGCGATCAAACGCGTGCAGCGGCATGCGCGCAGTCCCATTCATCGACGGTCCTTCGGGCCCAGCGGTCCGCTTCGACAAGATCGTCAAGGCAGGGATTGGGCTGAAGGCGATGAACACCAATTGTACGCTCAACAAGACGAGCGATCTCGACGAAGGCTATTCTCCCGGACGAAAAGGCACCCACTGCGGCCTCATTGGCCGCGTTCAACACCGCACCGAGCGTCCCGCCCCGGCGGGCGACATCATACGCCAGCCTCAGTGAGGGAAACCGCTGAAAATCGGGCGGCTCAAAGTTCAACGAGAACGGCACAGAAAGGTTCATCTTTCGGCCGATCCCTGGCCGACGATCGGGAAAAGTCAGGGCATACTGGATGGGGGTTCTCATGTCGGGCGGGCACATCTGGGCGATGATGGAGCCATCGATGAACTCCACCATGGAATGCACGATTGATTCGGGGTGGATGACGACCTCGACCTTGTCAGGCGGAAGATCGAAAAGCCAGCAGGCCTCGATGATCTCCAGCCCCTTGTTAAACATGGTGGCCGAGTCGATCGTGACCTTCCTGCCCATGCGCCACGTGGGGTGGCGAAGGGCGTCTTCCAGGGTGGCATTCTCGATCTGTTCCCGCGTGGCGTTGCGGAAGGGCCCGCCGGAAGCGGTGAGAATCACCCGCTTGATCTCAGAGACGCGACCTGCGAGCGAGGCCTGAAAGACGGCCGAGTGCTCTGAATCCACCGGCAATATCCGAACACCCCGCTTGCGGGCCAGCGGAATCAGAAGAGAGCCGGCGACAACCAGGCTCTCCTTGTTGGCCAGGGCCAGCGTCTTGCCGGCCTCCACCGCGGCAAATGTGGCAGGCAGGCACGCCGAACCGACGATCGCCGCCAGGACCATGTCGATGTCGTCGCGGCGCACCATCTCAGTCAGTCCGCTGACGCCCCGGTAGATATGAACGCCGGCGGCGTCCAATTCATCGAGCACGCCGGGCGGAACCCGCTCCTGCGTCAGGGCGACGGCGGCGGGGCGGTGCCTGTGAACCTGCTGAATAAGCCTGGCGGTCTGGTGATGGGCGCTCAAGGCCACAGGCCGAAATGGGGAGCCCAAATGTTCAAGGACATCCAGAGCGCTCGTCCCAATGGACCCCGTGGACCCGAGAATGGCGATTCGATGACTCAATTAACGAAGGAATATATCGGGCAAACCAAAGCGGACAAGGTATTTGCCGGCGTAAGGTCCGGCGGCGTCACCGCTTTCTCGTCCTTGCCAGGGCCGGGGCGTGTTGCTCTCGGTATTCCTCTTCCAGGTTCTTCAGGACACGACGGTTCGCGAGTTTGGCAACGGCGCCCATGCGGTCGGTCAGCAGGACGCCATTGAGGTGGTCGGTCTCATGCTGCCATATCCGAGCGATGTACCCGGTGCCAATCTCCTCCAACGGATGCCCCCGCAGATCGCGCGCGGTCAGGCGAAGCTTGTTGCTGCGAAGCACATTCACATTGATGCCCGGCAGGCTGAGGCAGCCCTCTTCAGCCTCCTGCTCCCCTTCGGCGTCGCAGAGCACCGGATTGACGTAAACCCGGTCTCCATCTGGTTCTTGTGTGTCGTTCATCACGAAAAGGCGGAGGTTCTTGCCAACTTGGGGCGCGGCAAGGCCCACACCTTTGGATTCGCGCATGAGCTGGAGCATCCGACGAGCCAGTGCCGCCAGCGTGTCATCGAAAACCGTCACGGGCTTGCTGATTTTCAGCAGGCGCGGATCGGGCCAGTGAATTATCTCAAGGTCGTCAAACATAGGGCGTCACGCTATGGTATCATATTCGGCTAGCGTACATTAGGATACTTTGTTGACACGTTCAATCCAAAGCCGTAAATCCAATGGCTGAGCTCCTGCGACGCGGTGCGTGAGCGGGTGCCCCGTGCTGTTCCGGCGGATGAGCGCCCCGGCGGGAATAGCGTTTTTTCAAGGTAGGTATCGTGACTGAAGCTCCTCAAGGTTATCGTGATGTTCCGGAAGAGGATCAACAGCGGGCCAAGGCCTTCTTCGATAAGGCCAAGACCGTCGCCGAGACTGGCCAATATGACTACGCAATTGCCATGTTTCTGTCGGGTCTGAGTTATGATCCGGATTCGATCGAAGCTCACCAATCGCTGCGGGACTGCGCCATGCGTCGCAAGGCGGCTGGCGGCAAAGGCTTAGGGATGATGGATCGCATGAAGATGATGCGATCATCCAAGGATCCCAAGCAGGACATGCTGAGTGCCGAGAAGGGCTTGGCTTATGATCCGGGAAACACGGATTTCATGCTGCAGGTCTTGCAGAATGCCTACAAGGCGGGGTTCTACGACACCTGCCTGTGGATCGCGCCGATTCTGCTCAAGGCCAACGCGGAGATGAAGAACCCGGATGCCGCCAAGTACATCGCGCTGAAGGATGTCTACCGGGATTTGAAGCGATTCCGCGAGGCAGTGGAGGCCTGCCAGCTCGCCATGCGGTTGAAGCCGGACGAAATGGAATTGGAGGCCGAGCTGAAGAATCTGGGGGCGCAGGAGACCATGTACGGAGCCGGATACGCGGCGGGGGGCAACTTCCGCACCACGATGCGGAATAAGGAATCGCAGGATCAGAATATTCAGCAGCAGAAGGATGTGGTCAGCGGCGACGTGATGTCGCGGTCGATTCAGGATGCCGAAGCAGAGTACGCACGGGATTCCGGCGATGCCGCCAAACTGAACAGACTGGTCGATGCACTGCTGCGAACCGAAGACTTCGAATATGAGAACAGGGCTATCGAGGTGCTGGAGGAGGCGTACGGCCGAACCAAGGTTTTCGCGTATCGCCAGCGGATTGGCCGGATCAAAATGGCTCAGATGTCTCGCATGGAGCGATCCATGCGGGCGGATGCCGAAGCCAACAAGAAGGATGAGAAGCTGCGGCAGGAATACGAGCAGTTCAGGACCGAGCAGATCGAACTGGAGCTGAACGAGTACCAGCTCTGGCTGGAGCACTACCCGACCAATCTGGAACTGAAGTACGAACTCGCTGTCCGCATGTTCGCCCTGAAGCGGTTTGATGAGGCGATTCCGTTGTTTCAGCAGGCACGCGACGATCCCAAGAAGCGGGTCGATGGGTCCATTGGGCTGGGAAGGGCGTTTCTGGAGGCCGGTTTCGTCGATGAGGCCGTTGATACGCTTCAGGTGGTTATCGACGACTATCAGCTTAAGGGCGACGATCGGTCCAAGCTGATGTATTACTGGCAGGGCAGGGCGTTCGAGGCCAAGGGCACCATCGACCAGGCCCTGAAGCGGTACAGTCAGGTTGCCCAGTGGGAATTCACCTACAAGGATGTACAGCAGCGGATCAAAAAACTGCGCGCGGGCGCGGCGGCCAAATGAAGTTGGGAACTCGCTTTCCCACGACCATAATTGGGCGGTCTATGGACATTCGCCCATGAATTAGTATCATTTCTCACCCTTCAAGCCGCACTATCGGCGAGAAGTTTTTGAGACGACAGGAGATACAGAACGTGGCGCATTCGCTATCAGCCAAGAAGAGAGTCCGTCAGAACCTCAAGGCCCGGGCGCGCAATCGGGCGCGCAAGGCGGAAATCCGCACGCAAGTCAAGGCGTACACTGCCGCGTTGACCTCAGGCGATGTGGGCAAGGCCGAACTGGAGCTGCGGAAGGTGGCCCAGCGGTTGGATCGAGTTGCTGCCAAGGGCACGATTCACAAGAATACTGCCGCCCGCCGTCGCAGCCGGCTTGCAAAGCGGCTGAACGCCGCGAAGGCGGCCAAGGGCGCGGGTACGCAGGCCGCGACAGCCTGATCGCGGCCAACATACGCCGGTGATATTGCCAGGTATTCCCTTCGGCATTCGGCTTCAGGCACTTGGAATCGACAGGGCGCTGTGCTCAGCGGCGCGGTTCGATCCCCGGTGCGGTGCCGAGTGCCGTTTCTTCATGCATGCAGCAACCGAGCAGGGGGGCTCAACGACGAGGAGCAGTGATGGCCGACACGACCGTGATGGACAAACTGGTGTCTCTCTGCAAACGCCGCGGGTTCATCTTTCCCGGTTCGGAAATCTACGGGGGATTGACCGGAACCTGGGATTACGGCCCGCTGGGCGTCGAACTGCTTCGAAACATCAAGAATGCCTGGTGGCACGACAACGTCACCACGCGAGAAGACATCGTCGGACTGGATTCGGCCATCCTGATGCACCGCACCGTTTGGCAGGCGTCGGGCCACGAGCAGAACTTCACCGATCCGCTCGTGGACTGCAAATGCTGCAAGGCGAGGTTTCGTGCGGACCAGATCGCCGAGAGCCAGTGCCCGCGCAAGCCAAGCAAACGGCCCGGCGAACACCATGAGTGCCAGCTTA
>CAZMXI010000217.1:0-7165 GCA_964570205.1 uncultured Tepidisphaeraceae bacterium | reverse complement strand
ATCGGCCTTGAGGACTCTGTGCCCCTTGTAGATGCGGCACCTGGCCGGCGTGTGCATGAAGGTTGAGATCACGGCCGAGCCTCTGGTGCCGTGGGCGTAGCTGGCGAACTCCTGCTGGCAGCCGTCGACGCACCGGCAGTCAAGAAACAGTTTGGTGCCATCGTCGAACGTGTACTCGATGGCGTAGTTGTCGAAGTTCTGGTCCACCGCCGCGCCGCGGTAGCAGCGCGCTCCCAGACCCTGGGCGCGAACAGGCCAGGCATCCTTCATCCAGCAGCACTCATCCAGGTTATGGGCGACAAAGTCATGGAAGATGCCGCCGCTGGCCCAGAGGAATCCGAGATACCTCTGGACCTGGTAGAGCAACTCGCTCATGCCCTGGGGCTTCGGTCCGACAGCGCCGGCGTTCGAGACCAGGCGATAGCTGCGCATCATGGTGATGTCGCCAATCTGCCCGGACTTGATGCGGTCGTACAGCTCAAGCCTCGCCGTGCAGTGGCGGCACATCAATCCGACGCCCACCTTGAGGTTCTTCTTCGATGCCTCGTCCGCCAGCGCGATCATCTTGCGCGTGGTCGGGCCATCGACCGAAATGGGCTTCTCCATGAATACGTTCAGGCCCTTGGCGATGGCGTAGGCAAAATGGACCCAGCGGAATGCCACGGGCGTGGTGAGGATGACGACATCCCCCGGCCGCAGGCAATCCATGGCTTTCTGGTAACCATCAAAGCCAATGAAACGCCGGTCCGGCGGCACATCGACCTGCGCGCCGTCAAAGCCCCGGATCCAGGTGTCGGCCGAGCCCTGCACGCGCGTGGCAGCGCTCTTCAACGACTCATAGCTGCGGTTAAGGCGATCCGGGAAGACATCGGCCATGGCGACAAGCTTGATCGGCCCGCTGCGGTTGGCCAGTGCATTGCCGGCCGCCCCGGTGCCCCGTCCGCCGCAGCCGACCAGGGCCACGTGGATCGTGCTGTTCTCCGCCGTATAAGCCGGCCGTGCAACGGCAACCACCGCCGCACCAGCGGTCGCTCGAAGAAGAGTGCGGCGGGTCGTTCCATTCTGTCGCGCGTTTCGCGTGGGGTGCATGATGTCCTCATTTCTGATGATGCGCTGGCACTGCTATGCTCGCTATTGTGCCCTCGTCCGCCCGGCAACGCCACTGCCTGTCCACAGTCGCCCATGGAATCGGTATGATGTCACGGTTAAACCCGGGAGAATCATGAATGCAACCATCCTGATCGTCGTGCCGGTCATGCTGCTGAGCACCGCCCTTTTCGCCGCCGAGCCGCCAGCGCAGAAGAACGCGGCCATCGAGAAAACCAGCCAGGGGAACCTGGTCATCCAGCCGATCAACCATTCCGCTTTGCGGTTTGAGTTCAAGGGCAAGCAATACTATGTCGATCCGGCCGGGCAGGCCCAGTGGGACCAGATGCCCAAGGCCGACGTCATTCTCATCACCCACGAGCACGGCGACCACCTGGCGCCCCGCATCATCGACCAACTGAAGAAGGATCCCACGCTCATCTATGCGATCGAATCAACCGTCAAGGCGGCTGGCTTCGGCAAGGCGATCGAGGTCGGGCAGAAGCTGCAGGTGCTGGACATCATCGTCGAGGCGATGCCGGCCTACAACATGACCTCCGATCGGCTGCGCTTCCATCCCAAGGCCCGCAAGGACAACGGCTATATCCTGACCTTCGGCGGCAAACGGGTCTACGTCGCCGGCGACACCGAGGGCACGCCCGAGATGAAGGCCCTGAAGGACATCGACATCGCCTTCCTGCCCATCAACCTGCCCTACACCATGCCGCCGAAGGAGGCGGCCGAGGCGGCACGGGCATTCAAGCCCAAGGTGCTGTATCCCTACCACCAGGGCACTTCCGACCCAAACGAGGTCAAAAAGCTCCTGGCGGACGAGAAAGCCATCGAAGTCCGCGTGCTGGCGCTGCCGTAGCAATCCTAAACCAGCGTCCAAAGAAGCTGGGTTAGCCGCTGCCTCGCCGCCCTCGATTCGGCCGAGTCATTCGCCAGGAGGACCAGCTTCTCCTCGAACGGCGCACCTTTGCAGTCGTACAGCCGGCCATCCTCGCGCATTTTCCAGCGATGCTCGCGGATGAACCTCTTCTCGACAAGCTGCACATGCGAGTAGAGCTTCTGGCGGCCGGTCTTGCCGAGCAACGGCTTGACCAGACTGACGCCATCGATCACCCGATCCGTTGGGGTCTTCGCGCCAGCCACCTCGCAACAAGTCGGGAGGATGTCGGTCAGGTCGGCCAGTTCGCCGCAGTAACTCCCCGGCTGCACCTTGCCCGGCCAGCTTACCAGCAGCGGCCCCCAGGCCCCGCAGTCCAGCATGCTCCCCTTGCCACCGGTCAACTCCCTGCCATTCAACCTCGTCTTGTGCCTGTCGGTGCCGCCATCCGACGTGAAGATGACCATGGTATTCTCGCGCAGGCCCAGTTCGTCTAGTTTGCGCATCGTGTCCCCTACCAGCATGTCCATATAGCGGACCATGTAGGGAAAATTGGCCTTGTCGTTCTTCTTGCCATTCGGATTCAGAGGCGTTGGGTCATAATCGAAGTGCACCAGCCCCATCGCGTACCAGAGAAAGAACGGCTTGCCCTTCTCCTTGCGGCCTTCGAGGTACTTCATCGCCCAGTCGTGATAGACGTCGGGGTGATACTTGCCCTTGGCCGACGGACCATAGGTGATGTGCGGCCCGGAGAAGCAGAACTGCTCGTCGAACCCGCACGCCTTGATGTTGCTGGAGGGGCGATACTGCGCGGGATCAAATTCGGCCGGGCCGGTCGTGGGAGTGCTGCCCCAGCCCAAGTGCCACTTGCAACAGATGGCGGTGTCGTAGCCGGCCTCTTTCAAGAGGTTGGCCAGCGTCCGTTCTTTGGCCGGGTCAAGCTTCTCAGGCGCGCCGTTCCGGCCGGAGATGTCGATGTACCCGCTGCGGAAGTTGTAGCGCCCGGTCAGCAGTTGCGCCCGCGATGGCGAGCACGCGGGGCTGGCAAAGCAGTACTTGAACCGCATCCCGCTGGCCGCGAGCTTGTCGAGGTTGGGCGTCGGGTGGGTCTGGCCCCCATAGGCGCCCAGCAGTTCAAACCCCACGTCGTCCGTCTGGATGATGATGATATTCGGCCGGCCGGCGCCCTTGACCGCGACGCCGCCCGCGCCCAGGGGGTCCTTGCCCGCACAACCCGCCGCGACCGCAGCCGCCAGACCCGTTCCGCCTGCCAGAAAACCTCGACGCGTCAGCATCCCGTGACCTCCTCGATGAAACGCCCTTGTTTCCCCAAAGACCTGAGACTACCGCAAGCCCGTCCCCGCACGCAAGTGCGGCCGCGCGGTGCGCAGCGAGGTAGAACGGAATGGATTGACCGAAGTAGTACTGTTGAGTGCCGGGCGGGATCGGAGATATCGATGCGAGTTGTTGTATCTATGGCGGCAGTACTCCTGTTGGTCGGCTCTGCCCTTCCGCAGGAGTATCGCGCGATCCGGTTCAAGCAGAACCCCATCATCCGCCCGGGCATGTCGGGTTTGACCGGAGAGGATGGCGCGAACATCAACGGCCCATCGCTGATTCGCGTTCCTGACTGGGTACAGAAACCAAGGGGCAGCTACTACCTGTATTTTGCCCACCACAACGGCAAGCATATTCGCTTGGCTTGCGCCGACCGGCTGGAGGGACCCTGGACAGTTTATCCCGGCGGGGTGCTGAATTTGGAGGATTCTCCGGGTGTCAGCCACATCGCCAGCCCCGATGTCCATGTGGACAATGAGGCGAAGCAGATTCGCATGTACTTCCACCAGCCCGCACCCAAAAGCAGCCGCATTCGCGGGCAGGTCTCGTTCGTGGCCCTGTCGACGGACGGGCTCAACTTCAACGCTCGGAAAGAGGTGCTCGGCAAGTTCTATTTCCGGGTCTTCCGGCACGGCAGCTGGTATTATGCATTTGCCAAGAACGACAACATCGATGGAGTGATCTACCGCTCGAAGGATGGCTTGGCCGATTTTCAGCCGGGACCGCACTATCTGCCCGGAGTGCGGCACACGGCCATGTGGGTCGAGAACGATCGCCTCCTTCTGTTGTACACACGTGTTGCCGAGGCCCCTGAACGCATCTACCTGGGCACGGTGGACCTGAACGCCGACTGGATGCGGTGGCGGGTTGTCGAGAGGCAGGTTTTGCTGGAGCCGGAACTGAAGTACGAAGGAGCGGATCTGGAACTGGTCAAGTCAGGCTACGGCGCCGCCAGGAAAGCGGTGAGACAATTACGCGATCCGGCCGTCTTTGAGGATGCCGGCCGGCTGTTTCTGCTGTACAGCGTGGCTGGAGAACAGGGCATCGCGATTGCCGAGATCGTACGCCGGTGAAGGGCGTCGCGGCGAGCGTGCATTTCGCGGTCGCACTTGGGGAGACCGACCAGCGAGTGCGCCGCACCAGGCGTGGCAATCGACCGTGGTACGAGACAGGGGGCTCCTGGAGGCCGCTGATGATTCTTGGCTGCCGTCGTTGGCATCAGACGCTCGGCGTCATGCTCTGTCGATGCTGTTTCGCCTGTGCCGTGACACGTGTGACGCTTGCGGCCATTGCGCGCGCGGATGATTGGCCCGGCTTTATGGGGCCAGGCAGGTCAGGCATTTCTGGTGAAAAGAGGCTGTCACGAAGCTGGCCCGCGGCCGGACCGCGCATCGTCTGGAGCGTCGATCTGGGCAAGGGCTTCGGCGGCGCAGCCGTGCGCGACGGCAGGGTGTATGTTCTGGACCGCCCTGATGATCGGCAGGATGTGTTGCGCTGCCTGGACCTGCAGACCGGCCGCGAGCTCTGGCGGTTTGCTTATGATGCACCGGGAACCTTGCCCTATCCCGGATCGCGGAACGTGCCGACGGTTGATCAGCAAGCCGTCTACACCGTCGGGCCGTTCGGCGACCTTCACCGCATCAGCACAGCCACCGGCAAGGCGCTCTGGTCGCACCACCTGGTGCGGGAGTTCAAGGACCCGGACATCGATCGCGAAGAGCCGCCCACGGGCCGGGCCGACAAACTGGCACGAGCACAGGTGCCGGAGTGGGGTTTCGTCCAGAGCCCCATCCTGTACAAAGACCTGGTGCTCGTTGCGCCTCAGACACAGAAAGTCGGGCTGGTGGCTTATGAAAGCGCCACCGGCATGCTCCGCTGGCAGTCCGCGGCGGTCGGGCGGAGCTGGTTCTGTTATGCCAGTCCCTACCTGACCACGTTGGGCGGCGTGGAGCAGATCATCGCCCTTGGCCACCTCACCGACCCCGACAAGGATCCCGCGAAAGCCCCGCCGGCGGTTGTCTCGGCCATTGAGCCAGAGACGGGCAGGATCCTCTGGACAACCCGCACGCCCCGGCCGCACAAGATCCCCATCCCTTCGCCGGTGAACATCGGCGATGACCGGCTGCTGTTGACGGGCGGGTTGGGGTTTGGGGCGGCCATCCTTCAGGTCCGCAAGGATGGCGAGGACTGGTCGCACGCCTGGACCACGAGCCGGAACTGCGCTGCGTCCATCCACACGCCGATTCTGCACGAAGGGCACATCTACACCGAAAGCGGCCGCGGCCAGGGCGCCATAACCGAAGGCATGGTGTGCCTGGACGCATCGCTGGCGGTCAAGTGGCAGACCGGCCCGAAGCAGTCGTTTCAATCCGGCGGTTTTATCATCGCGGACGGGCTGCTGTTCATCATGAACGGCCGGACGGGCGAGTTGCTCATGGCCGAGGCGAAGCCGGCCGTGTTCAAGGAACTCGGGCGGGCCAGAGTGCTGGGTGGCGAAGGCGGGACGATCTGGGCCCCGTTGGCGCTGTCGGATGGCAGACTGTTGGTGCGGGACCTGCGGCAGATGCGCTGCGTGGATGTGCGGAACCCGTGAGCCGGCCTGGAGGTCATGTCGTGGATCGCATCCTGTGTACGCTTGTTCTTCTGGGGACGGCCGCTCAGGTTGCCGCGACGCCGAAAGTGCTGATCGTCAGCATCGACGGCTGCCGCGCCGACGCTCTTCACATGGCCCATATGCCCAACGTGGACGCTCTCATTGCCGCAGGATCGGTCAGTTTCGATGCGCGCAACACGATGGTTGTTGGCTGGAGTGGCCCCAACCACGCGAGCATGCTTGCGGGAGTCGCTCCGGCCAAACACGGCGTCATGAGCAACGCACTCGGCGCCAACGGCTTTCTCGGCAACCACTTTGATCAGTGGCCCACGGTCTTCGCCCGTCTTGAGGCATGGAATCCTTCGCTCAGCACCTCGGCGTTTGTGGGATGGGCGCCCATCGCCCTTGGATTACGCGCCGATCGCGATGCCGACTTGGTCGCGTGGAATGGCGACGACGCCAACGCTCTGGCGGCGGCGGATCTGCTGCGCACCGCCGACCCCGACCTGTTGTTTCTTCACTTGCAGGCGGTGGATACGACAGGGCACCAATATGGCTTCAGCCCGGACGTGCCGGAGTACCTTGGCGCTATCGAGAGCGCCGACGCACGCCTCGGCATCGTGTTGGAATCGCTCTACGCCCGCACGGGCTACGCCGACGGCACCGAGGATTGGCTGATCCTCGCAACCACCGATCATGGCGGCCGAGGCACGCAGCACCTTCTGCCCGAAGGGGGCGCGGAGGTGTACACCACGTTCTACATCGTTAGTGGGCAGTCGGTCCCGAAAGGGGTGGATTTGGGGTCCCCTGCCATTTGTGATGTCGCCGTCACCGCCCTTAATCACCTGGGGTATGAAACAGCGCATCTGCGGTTCGACGGAACAGTGGTGGTTCCCGAGCCTTCGATTCCAGCACTACTCGTCATCGCTGGCGGCTTGCTCGCCGCACGCCGTCCGCGACGACTCACCGCCGACTACCAACGCCTTGCCTGACTTGCGACTTTCATCGGCAGTCCGAACAGGTCGATGAATCCTCTGGCGGCCGTTACGTCAAAGCCTTCCATGCTGAACGACGCAAGTTGCGGATCATACAGGGTCTGCGCGCTGGTCACACTGATGGCCTGCGCACGCCCCTTGAATAGCCGCACCTTCACGCTCCCCGTCACTGCCACATTGGTGTGGTCGACGAACGCCTGCAATGCCTCGCGCAGTGGGTGGAACCACTGTCCGTTGTATACGATCTCGGCGTAACGCAGAGCC
>CAZMXI010000216.1:4632-7177 GCA_964570205.1 uncultured Tepidisphaeraceae bacterium | reverse complement strand
AGTATAGGTGTAACGCCGATGGCCCGCTTCTCCAATTCCGACTGAGGCAACACATTACAACCCCACGATGGCCATGGATGCCGAAGGCTTCATCTACATCTTCTGCAATTCCCACGGCACTGGCTATGAAGTCTCGAAGGATGACCCGACCCGCGGCAAGTCCTACATTTACCGGAGTATTCGGCCCCACTCGATCGATGCATTCCTGCCCGTGCGCGAAGACAACTTCTCCTATTCGCAACCCTGGTGGGTGCCGGATCAGGGAATGCTCTGGCTCCATACGCGCTACCAGGGCAACCACCGCTGGATACATTTCTCGACCACGCGCGATGGCGGCAAGTGGTCCGAACCGCAGCCCCTGATCCGGCTGGGCCTGGGCTCATATCAGATCAGTTGGGCGCAAGGCAACATCGTGGCGACGGCGATGGATTATCATCCCGAGCCCGTGGGTCTGAACGCCCGAACCAACATCTACTACATCCAGACCAACGACCTGGGGCGCACATGGAGAAGCGCCGCCGGCGCCGAGGTCGAACTGCCCCTCAAAGAGGTGAAGAACCCTGCCCTCGTCCACGACTTCCATGCTGAAGGACTTCTGGTCTACCTCAAGGATCTGGCCTTTGACCGCGACGGCCGGCCAGTAATGCTGTACATGACCAGCAAGGGGTACAAATCGGGTCCCTCCGCCGGCCCGCGGCAATGGGAGACAATCCGCTGGACCGGCAACGATTGGCAGCGTCGGTCGTGCGTGCCGGGAGATCACAACTACGACCACGGATCGCTGTACATCGAACCCGACGGCCTATGGCGCATCATCGCGCCTACCGAACCCGGTCCTCAGCCACACGGCACCGGCGGCCAGATCGCAATGCACATCAGCCGCGACCAGGGATCGACATGGTGGAAGATGAAGACCTTCCCCGTCGAAAGCGGCCGGAATCATACCTACGTGCGCAAGCCCCTCCACGCCCATGAGACGTTCTACGCATTCTGGGCGGACGGCAACGCCTTCGCGCCGTCTGATTCTGAATTGTACTTCTGCTCAAAGGATGGCAATGTGCGCCGCCTGCCCCGAGTCATGACGCACGACGACTTCGCGTTTGAGGATTGACGCCGCAGTCTGCGGCGGCGACCGGCGATTCGTTCGATCAGCGCCCCCCGGCGCCCGCCGGAGCGTCGCCTCCACCACCCGGCGCGCCGCCCCTGTCCGCGCCGTTGCCGCGCGGTAGGGGCGGATTATTCCCTTGGCCTGCGTCCCGCCGGCGGTCGTCGCGTTCCCGTTCTCTATCCCGTTCGCGGTCGCGATCACGGGCCTCGGCCTCGCGCTGACGATCCATCATCTCCCGTTCGCGTGCCTGTTCCATGTCTCGCTGTCGCGATGCGGCCGCTTCCTGGGCTGCCGTTCTCACCCGCTCCCGCGTGGATTCGACATCCTTCTTTGCGGCCTCGATATCGGGGTGGTTCCTGAGCGATTCCTGAAATTCGCGCTGCATCTTCGCCACCTTCGCACTGGCCTGGGTCATCCGTTTGCGCGCCTGCGAAGCCTTCTCATCCTTGGCAATCGCCTCCCCCTCCATCTTCGTGATCACCGATCCGGCCTGCATGGCCTTGGTCGCCGCCTCCACCAGTTTCGGTGTGCCCGGCTGCGATCGCAGTTTGTCAACCTCATCCTGAGCCTTGCGCTGCTCGGCCACGGCGTTGTTGTACGCCGGCGTTTGTTTCAACTTCTCGACAAGCACCTTGCGCGCAGCATCAAATTCCGCCACCGCTGCCTTCCGCTCCTCCATGGCGGCCGAAAAATCCGGGCTCTGCTCGAACTCCTGCCGCAGCCGGGCCATCGTCTTGCGCACATTGTCCTCAGCCGCCGAAAGGTCCGATTTGCCCGCAGGGACCCCCTCGGCGCCATTTCCGGCCGCCGAACCGCCATAGCCCGACGCGCCGCCATACCCTCCCGCGCGCGCCGGCGCAACTCCATCTGCGGCACGAACACTCAACCCTGTAGCGCACAAAAAACACACCGACAGCGACGCGAGCAGCAGCCGACTGGCGATCATGGATTCTCTCCTCAGGCGATTCTAAACAGGCCGGGATCGTCAATGAAGAAGTGATTCTACATCGTCGATAAGCAAACGAGAAGCAGGTTGTCAGCGGAATGGCGATCGGGTCCATCGCTGCGGAGTTTCCTCACCACCCCGTTCCCAATGCACGCTATCCGCTTGTAACATCTGTATTGAATTGCCTTTACATCTACACGGCGACGCGGCCGGCCCGCCCCTCTGTCTCGAGTATCTGCGATTCTTGTACGGACCAGCACCTGTCGCGACGCTATGATGTTGTTGGTCGGTTTGTCGAAGCCGAATCAGATTACGCATCAGCTCCCACTGCTCGCAATCTCTTTCCCCATCGCCATTCTGCCTCTTGGGCCACGACGTTGGCCCCTTTCACCAGGACCTGGAAAGTCAAATACGGGTCACACGCCCAACTCAACAGGAGAATCGCATGGGCAAGAAGCTGTATGTCGGGAATCTGAGCTATGACGTTGACG
>CAZMXI010000216.1:0-4622 GCA_964570205.1 uncultured Tepidisphaeraceae bacterium | reverse complement strand
TCCGCTCTGGAGACGCTCTTCAAGCCGCACGGCACCGTCGAAAGCGCCGCCGTCATCGCCGATCGCGACACCGGCCAGAGCAAAGGATTCGGCTTTGTCGAGATGAGCAGCGATGGCGAGGCCCAGGCGGCCATCGCCGCGCTCAACGGCCAGGACCACGGCGGACGTGCGCTGACCGTCAATGAAGCCAAGCCCAAGGAAAAGCGCAATTTCGGCGGCAGCGGCGGCCGCAGCCCCAGCGGCTTCGGCCGCAGCCGGTATTGATCAACGCTATGGAATCCGGAGGAAGCCGCGATTCTGGTCACCCAGGGAAGCTGCAGTTGGCAAAACCTCCACGAGTCGCCCCTGTAGTCCCTTGCGCCGGAGCGGCGTTTGCGCGTGCAGGTCCGAACCGCCCCGGCCACCGGTGAGCATCGAGGGATGATATGGACTTTGTCGAAGCAGATGCTGACAGTCGCGCCAATTTCTGGCTCGGTGTCCTCGTCTTGGCAGCGATCGAGGTAGGTGTCTTCTTGATCGCAAGATGGCTCGCCCACTGAAATGCGCATTCAATCGGGAATTCCATGATCTACAGCAGATTTGGCGGCAGGTTGCGTAAAAGCGCCAGCGCACGCGCAAGCTCGGCGCTGCGCTCATCGGCGTAATCGCCCCTTGTCACCCGCTTTTCACCAGTGGCAATGACCAGCCGCCCCCGGCCTCAATCCAACCCCGCCAGCTTCTCTCGCGCCTCTCTCAGCCCCGGATCCAGCGACAACGCCTTGGCGTATTCCGCCTTAGCCTGCTCCGCCTGCCCCAGCGACTCATGAACCGACCCAAGGTTGTAATGAACCTGCGCATCCGGCAGCACCGCCTGAAGCTGCACGATCGCCTCGTTCCTCCGGCCGAGCCGCGCCAGCATCAGCCCATAGTTCGTCCGGCACGCCACGTTCGCAGGTTCGTTCGCAACGCCTTGCTTGTAAGCCCGCTCCGCCTCCTCCGCACGCCCCGCCAGCTCATAGCAGAACCCCAGGTTACTGTAACCGGTTGCCCCATAGCCGGTTTCCTTCAGATATGCCTCCCACGCCGCAATCGCCTCAGGAAACTGCCGAAGCTGCGTCCGCACCACTGCAGTACGGTATAGGCTTGCCTGATGTCGCGGATCGAGCCCCAGCGCTGACCGATACTGCTCAATCGCCTTGGCCCCAAGCCCTTGTGATTCCGCAAGTTGACCCGCCGCAAAATACGTATCCGCCATGATCGCGGGATCATCGCTTCGCTCAAACGCCGTCCGACCGACGCCCGTCGGCCTGTCCGTCGCGGACTTGCCCCCGCAACCGCCCAAGGCCACGACCAACACAGCCAGCCCGACAAAATCGATCTTCAATCTGTTCATATGGGTCCATGTGCGCGTAATTTAACGCTCTTGTCAGTTCTATCGGCTCGGCAGCCTGGGCAATTGAGCGCCGCCCGTCCGGTAATGCATGTCTGCCCCCCCTCTAGGAGAAATCGCCCTTGGCGCAACCTACCATTCCGCCAGATGATGAGCTCTGCCATGACCAGCCAAATCAACCCCGCCCAAACGCCCGCCTTCAACCGCGGCCTGCATCGTATTGCCATCCTCCTTGCCGTTGCCACCGCCGTCCTGATCTTCATGGGCGGCCTGGTCACCAGCTACGAAGCCGGCCTCGCCGTTCCCGATTGGCCCGACAGTCTCGACCATAACATGTTCCTCCTGCCCCCCAGCATGTGGCAGGGAGGCGTCTTCTACGAGCACACGCACCGCCTCATGGGCTCGCTCGTCGGCATGATCGCCATCGCCCTGGTTGCATGGGCCTGGGCGACCAGAACCCGCAAGTCTCTGCGCATCCTGTCCTTGGCGATTCTCGCAGCCGTCATCCTGCAAGGCGTCCTTGGCGGCCTGCGCGTCATCTGGATCAACCTCGATCTCGCCATCGTACATGCCTGCGTCGCCCAGGCGTTCTTCTGCCTCACCGCCCTCAACGTCGCCATGAGTTCCCGCTGGTGGGCCCTCCACACCCAGCAGGCCATTGTCCCGCACACGCCTGGCGCCCCACTTGCCCGCGGCATCGTCACGATGGCCGCCCTTCTTACCGCCGTCATCTTTATCCAACTGATCGTCGCCGCCACCATGCGCCACCACAAAGCCGGCCTCGCCATTCCCGACTTCCCCACCGCCTATGACGGCCTCCTGCCCCCCACCGACGCCGCCACCCTCGACCGGATCAACGCCTGGCGCGCCACTCAACACGATCTCAATTACCAGACCGTCACCATGGGCCAGGTCTGGATCCATTTCACGCATCGCATCCTCGCCGTCCTTATCGTCATCCTCGCTGCCGAACTGGCCATCCGCCTCTTCCGCCGCTTCCGCCACCTGCACTTGCTGGTGCGCCCTACCCTCATCCTCGCCGCCCTGATCGTCACCCAATTCACCCTCGGCATCGCCACGATCCTCCTCCGACGCCACCCCGAAGTCGCCAGTCTGCACGTCGTCGGCGCCCTCTGCCTCTTCACCGCCTTCACCATCGCCACTCGCGCCATCCGTCTCCGCGGCCTCGGCCAGTTGCAGGAATTGCCCAGCCCCCAACCACTGCCGTCGCCCGCAATGGCCTGATCCTCACGCCGTTTCCCACTTGCCTATGATGATCACATCAGCATGAACGCAAGACACCCCATCGAACCGATCCGCGAAGCCGCCGCCATCCTCCCGGCCTTGCAGGCTCCCGCCCGCGCCCCGGCCAGGTCTCGCTTCGCCGACTTCGTCGAGCTCACCAAGCCCCGGCTCAATTTCCTGGTGCTCGTCACCACCGCCGTCGGCTATTACATGGCCGTTCAGCAGCCCATCCACTGGGCCAACCTCATCCATGCCATGCTCGGCACCGCCCTCACCGCCGCCGCCGCGGGCGTCCTCAATCAACGGGTCGAATGGCGATTCGATGCCCGCATGCGCCGAACCGCCCGCCGGCCCCTCCCCGCGGGCCGCATCACACCCGCCGAGGCCTTCTGGCTCGGCCTCGCTCTCTCCCTGGCCGGCATCGTCTACCTCGCTCTCGCGGTCAACGGCCTCACCGCACTCCTCGGCGCCATCACGCTCGTCAGCTATGTCTTCATCTACCCCCCCCTGAAGCGCCACACCACCCTCTGCACCGTCGTTGGCGCTGTTCCCGGCGCCATCCCCCCCGTCATGGGTTGGACCGCCGTCCACAACGCCATCTCCCCCGAAGCCGTCGCCCTCTTCACCATCCTTTTCCTCTGGCAGATGCCCCACTTTCTCGCCATTGCCATCCTCTACCGCGAAGACTACGAGCGCGGCGGATTCAAGATGCTCCCCGTGATCGATCCCCACCTCGGCATGACCGGCCGCCAGATCGTCATCTACACCCTCGCCCTCATCCCCGTCACCCTGCTGCCCACCGCCATCGGCATGGCCGGCCCTGTCTACTTCATCCTCGCCATGTTGCTCGGCTTCGGCTTCCTGTTCGCCGGGCTGCGCTGCTCGGCCAGCCGCGGCCGCCCCGACGCACGCCGCCTCTTCCTCGCTTCCATCCTTTACCTCCCGCTCCTGCTCGCCGGCATGATGATCGACAAGCTTTGAACCCGCCAAACCCCCGCCCTCCGCATCCACCATGGCGCCCATCATCCAAGTCAACGACCTCACGCACCGCTACGCCGACCGCGAAGCCCTCCATCGCGTCAGCCTCAGCATCCCGCCCGGCGAGATATTCGGCTTCCTCGGCCCCAACGGCAGCGGCAAAACCACCCTCTTCCGAATCCTCTCCACCCTCATGCCGCCCCAGGAGGGCACAGTCGCCATCCTCGACCTCCAACTGCCCCGCAACCAGGCCCAACTCCGTCGCCATATCGGCGTCGTCTTCCAATACCCCAGCCTCGATAAGGAACTGCGCGTCGACGAAAACCTCCGGCACCATGGCCACCTCTATGGCCTGCGCGGAACCGATCTCGAAACCCGCATCGACCGCATGCTCGACCGCTTCAGCCTCTCCGATCGCCGAAACGACTACGTCCGAACCCTCAGCGGCGGCCTTCGACGCCGCGTCGAGCTCGCCAAGGGCCTCCTCACCACCCCGAGCATCCTACTTATGGATGAACCTAACGCCGGCCTCGACCCCGCCGCCCGCATCGACATGTGGGCCGCCCTCGCCGATGTCCGACAGCGAGATGGCGTCACCATCCTCGTCACCACCCACCTCATGGATGAGGCCGAACGCTGCGACCGCCTCGCCATCATGGATCGCGGCCGGATCGTCGCCATCGGCGACCCCGCACAGCTCAAACAAGTCATTGGCGGTGATGTCATCACCCTCACCGGCCGCGACCTGCCCGCCCTGCGGGCCGCCATCGCCTCTCGCCTCGGCGTCAACGCCGAGCCCATCGACAACACCCTTCGCATCGAGCGACCCAGCGCCCACGACTTCATCCCCCAGCTTGTCGAGGCCCTACCCGGCCTCATCGACTCCATCTCCATCGGCAAGCCCACCCTCGAAGATGTCTTCATCCACGTCACCGGCCACCGGCTCAGCCAAACCTGACACGCCACACGCGCAGTGCCCCACCACCTCCGCTCAACGTACAATCTCCGTTCAATGCCCAAGCTTCAGCTT
>CAZMXI010000215.1:0-7186 GCA_964570205.1 uncultured Tepidisphaeraceae bacterium | reverse complement strand
CCCGACCTCCTGGTCCTCCTCGGCGACAACATCTATGCCGACACGCTCGACATGAAGAAGATGCGCGCGGATTACGAGAAACAGATCCGCATCCCCGGGTTCGCGGAGCTCTATCGCAATACGCCCATCATCGCCACGTGGGATGACCACGATTTCGGCGCCAATGACGTAGGCGCCGAGTATCCGAGGAAGGAAGAGTCCCAGAGGCTCTTTCTGGAGTACTTCGGTCCGAAAGACCCGCGCGACCCCCGTCACAACCGCAAAGGCGTTTACCATGCCGAAGTCTTCGGGCCGCCCGGCCAGCGCGTGCAGGTCATCGCGCTCGACACCCGCTATCATCGCAGTCCGCTTATCCCCAAGGACCCTGCCAAGCCGAAGCTCTGGCGGTACCGGCCAAACACGGATCCTGACGCCGCCATTCTCGGCGCTGACCAGTGGCACTGGCTCCGGGAGCAACTCAGGGTTCCCGCCGAAATCCGGATTATCGCCTCCAGCATCCAGGTCGTCGCCGAGGACCACGAGTTCGAGAAATGGGCCAATATTCCCCATGAACGACATCGCCTCTGCCAACTGCTGCGCGACGCAGGCGTCGGCGGCGTCTTCGTCATTTCCGGCGATCGCCATCGCGCTGAAATCAGTTGCCAGAACGGCCCTATCGGCTATCCGCTCTGGGACATCACCTCCAGCGGCTTCAACCGACACAGCGGGGCTGAGTATCGCAACGAGCCCAACCGGCACCGCCTCGGCGAGAACTTCCTGGATGACAATTTCGGCCTGATCAAGATCGACTGGGCCGGGCCCAGCCCGCTGATTCACTTTGAAGTCCGCGATACGCAGGGCAATCTCGTGCTGCACCGGTCCACATCCCTTTCCCAACTGCAACCGCAGGAGAAGCGATGACCTCTCGAAGGAGCTTTCTTGTGTCCACGGCTGCGGCTGTTCCCCTGGTCGGCTGCGCTTCCTCGCAATCCACGGGCACTTCCGGCCGGAAGCTCCGCCGCCCGAACATCGTCCTGGTCATCACCGATGATCAGGGCTTCGGCGACTTGAGCTGCCACGGCAATACGGGAATCAAGACGCCTCACATCGATTCCCTCGCCCGCGACGGCGGCGAGTTCACCGAGTTCATCGTGTGCCCCGTCTGCGCCCCCACTCGATCGAGCCTGCTCACCGGCCGCTACAACTACCGCACCGGAGCCATCGACACATACATCGGCCGCGCCATGATGCACCCCGACGAGATCACCCTCGCCGAGGTTCTCCGCGACGCCGGCTACGCCACCGGTCTCTTTGGCAAGTGGCACCTCGGCGACAACTATCCCCTCCGCCCGCAGGACCAGGGCTTCCAGGAAGTCCTCATGCACCGGGGCGGCGGCATGGCTCAGCCAGCCGACCCTCCGAATACCGGCTATGTCGATCCCGTCCTCCAGCACAACGGCCGGCAGGTCCAGCGCAAGGGATACTGCTCGGATGTGTTCACCGACGCGGCCATCGAGTTCATCCAAGCCAACAGTAGCCAGGCGTTCTTCGCCTACGTCGCCTTCAACGCACCGCATACGCCGCTCCAAGTGCCGGACGAATGGGTCCAGCCGTTCAGGCTGGCGGGCCTCAACGACACCACCGCGAAGATCCACGCCATGGTCGAGAACATCGACCGTAACGTCGGCAGGCTCCTGGCCACCCTACGCACCCTCGGCCTCGATCGCGACACCATCTTCATATTCATGACCGACAACGGCCCGCAGCAGAAACGCTACAACGCAGGGCTCCGGGGGCTGAAGGGATCGGTCTACGACGGCGGCATCCGCGTGCCTTTCTTCATCCGCTATCCCGGCCATCTGACGCCCGGCCACAAGATTGGCACCGTGTCCGCCCACATCGACATCATGCCGACGCTGCTTGGAATGTGCGGCGTGGACGTTCCCCTGGCCGCGAAGTTCGACGGCCGCAGTCTGGTTCCCCTTCTAAAAGAGACCACCGCCGCCTGGCCCGACCGCAACATCGTCATCCAGTGGCATCGCGGCGATGTCCCCCAGCCCTACAACAACTGCTGCGTGCGCAACCAGACCTGGAAGCTCGTCAACGGCAAGGAACTGTATGACCTCAAGGCCGACCCGGCCGAATCCAGGGATGTTGCATCCGAGAACCCCGGCGTCGTCCAGGATCTGCGGGCGTTCTATGACAAATGGTTTGAGGATGTGACAAGGGACAAGCGCTACGAGCCACCCGACATCATCCTGGGCGATGACCGCGAGAACCCCTCCACCCTCACCCGCCAGGATTGGCGCGGGCCGCGCGCTGGCTGGGCCTCGGACTCGCTCGGCCACTGGGTCGTCAGCTTCGCCCGCGATGGCGACTACGACATCACGCTTCGGTTCCCGGCGCTGGCGGCGGATGCAACGCTGTCTCTCAAGCTGCCGCAGAAGACGCTGACCGCCCAGGCAAAGAAGGGCGACGTTCAGTACACATTTGCCAGAATCGCCCTGACGGCCGCAAGGGGGCATCTGGAACCGCAGATTCAGCTCCCGCAAAGATCCATCGGCGCGCACTACGTTGATGTGCGTCGCCTGTGATGCTGCTGATCAGTCGTTCTCCAGTTTCACCGGCACCTGGATTGTCTGGCCGTCGCGCAGGACCGTCAGCGTGACCGTCTGCCCCGGGCTGAAGCGGGTGAGCGCTCCCATGAACTCCGATGCGTTGGCGACCTTGCGGCCGTTGACCGCAGTAATCACATCGCCGGGAATAAAGCCCCGGCGGGTCCGTTGCGTGCTGCGCAGACCCGCCTCGGCCGCAGAGCTGTCCGGCTGAACGCCCAATACCATGACGCCCTCCACCCCCATCTCCCGCGTCAATGCCAAGCCGAGGCGGTCGTCCAGCACAACACCGATCCTCGGCGCGCTTGCCCGGCCTTTCGCTATGAGCTGCGGCACGATGCGGTTCACCGTGTCCACCGGCACCGCAAACCCGATTCCCGCCGAGCTGCCCGAAGCCGACAGGATCGCCGTGTTCACGCCGATCAGCCGCCCCCACGAATCCAGCAGCGGCCCGCCGGAGTTGCCCGGGTTGATCGCCGCATCCGTCTGGATCACATCCTCGATCGGCCGGCCGCTTACTGAGGCGATGGTCCGCCCCACGGCCGACACGATCCCCGTCGTCAGCGTCTGGTCCAGCCCAAATGGATTGCCGATCGCGAACACCTTCTGCCCCACCAGCAGATCGCTGGATGTGCCCACCGGAATCGCCGGAAGCTTGCTCTTGGGCGCGCGCATCCGCAGCACGGCCAGATCGTAATCCGGCGCAACGCCCACGATGTCGGCCTCGTAACTGCTCTTGTCGGCCAGCATGACGTTCGCCGAGCTGGCGTTCTGAACCACGTGGAAGTTCGTGACGATGTGCCCGGCGTCATCCCAGACAAACCCCGAGCCCGTGCCACGCGGAATCTCCTGTATGTTTCGGGTCCACAGGTCCAGCCGTTGCGAAAGCGTCGTGATGTGCACCACCGAAGGGCTGACCTTCTGGAAGAGTTCGATCGTTGCCTTCTCGTCGGCCGCCAGTTCCCCTCGTGGCACGACGACGCGCGGCTGCGTCGCCGGCGTCCCGGCCTCAAACGCATAACGGTACACCAGCACCGCAACCACCGCTCCGAGGATCAGCGCAACCAACACCGCCAATCCGCCGCCATCGCCCGGGCGCTGCTGCCGACGCAGGGGCGGCGGATAAGGGCTCTCATCATACGGATTCATAATCCGCAGTATACGCGCACAACACCCGCCGGTGCAGAGGCATACCGCCGCCCCCTTCAATCCTCGCGCACCACCCGGAACCCTGCATGCGGCCCATCGCTCAGCCACCAGGCGCTGCGCGGGTCCTGTGGGTCCCGGGCCTGCCATTCAGCCCTGAAAGCAGCGCGGAAGCTGTGTTGCAGGTCGGCCGCCCTGCTGCCAAACCAGCCGCCTTTGAGCACACACTGCCCATCGACCCCCAGCACCCACTCTCCGGCATTCCCGAACATGTCATGCAGGCCAAAGCCGTTCGGCTGCTTCTGCCCCACCGGATGGGTCATCTCTTCGCCGAACTCATCGGCGGAATTCTCGGCAAACCATGCCTGCTGCCGCAATTCCTCCAGCGCCAAGCCAGTGCCCGGCAAACCGCTCCGGCATGCGTACTCCCACTCGGCCTCGCTGGGCAGGCGATACTTCCGCCCGGCCAGACTGCTCAGCCACTGGCAATACATCCGAGCGGCGTGGTGATGAACGCAAATCACCGGGTAGCCTTCATGGCCGAACCCGCGGTCCATCTGGCTGAACGGCAGGCTCGGCCGCGACCGCGCGGCCGGCTCGATGCCCGATTCGGCATCCATCACCTTCATCAGTTCCTCGGGCGTTAGGTCCTGGCTGCGGAGATAGATGTCATAGAACTCCCACGGCACTTCCGTCTGGCTCATCCAGAACCCGGCGATCGGCACAACCTGCCGCCGGCCGCTGTCGATCCGTCCATCCTCGCCCACCACCGGCATATCGACGACCCCGGCCGGAATCCACACGAACCTGATCGACGCCAGCGTCTCTCTGCACTTGACCCGCAGGTCCTTTCCTTCCGGCGTCTCGATGACGGTGACATAGGGAATCGCGTAACCGCCCGGGTCCCACGCCGCCACGCCTGCGGGCGCGCTGGCTGGCACAGTCGCCGGCTCGGCCTCATTCTGGCCATTCACCGCCTGTGGCGGCGGTTCCTGCCCTGTCGGCCGGTCGCAAGCCCCCACCCCAACAAGCGCCAGCAGTAACACAAGAGCCGCTTTCATGTCGCACCCCATCACGCATCACGCAACACGCATCATTCCTCCCGCACCACTCGAAAGCCCGCATGCGGCCCATCGCTCAGCCACCACTTGCTCTTGGGGTCTTGGCAGTCGCACGTCTGCCATGCCGGATCATACGGCCAGCGCGACCGCTCGTGCATGTCCTTCGCTCGCGTGTCAAACGACCCGCCTTTCAGAACCAGCCTGCCGTCGATCCCCACCACCCATTCCGACAGGTTCCCCAGCATGTCGTACAGCCCGAACGCATTGGGCTCCTTCTGGGCAATGGGGTGGGGCAGGCGGTTGCCATCCTCGTGCATCGAGTTGTCATAAAACCACGCCACCTTGTCGAGTTGCTTCTTGTCGAGTTGGATCGGTCCACCGCCCGCGCGACAGGCGTATTCCCACTCGGCCTCCGTCGGCAGCCGCCACTTTTGCCTGGTCATACTCGAAAGCCACTTGCAGTAGAACTCGGCGGTGCGCGTGTGGCTCAGCATCGCCGCATATCCATCCCGCCCCAGCCCCAGCGTCACATCGTTGAACGGCATGCTCGGCCGGGAAAACGATGCCTTCTCATGCAGGAAATACTCGTTCAGCTCGATCTTCGTGCGCTCCTCCTGCGTCAGATCCTGCCGCAGGAACCAGATGTCATAGAACTCCCACGGCACTTCAGTCGTCGCCATCCAGATGCTCTTGATCGACACGGTCTGCCGCCTTGCGGGATCGAGCTTTCCATCTCCATCAACCGTCGGCATCTCGATTGATCCGGCCGGGATCTTCACCATCTTCATGGTTGCCAGCGTCTGCTTCACCTTCAGCCGGATTCCATCCCCTTCGGGCGTCTGCACCAGCGCCACGTAGGGCACGGCGTATTTCTCCGGGTCGATCGTCGCCGGCTTCGCCATGCCCGCCACCACGGCGCCGGCCGCCGGCTGCGTTGCCGCCGGAACCTCCGCCGCCGGCGGCTGTCCTCGCTCCTTGCGGGCCACCCCATTGCCATCCGTTTGTTCGCGATCACACGCCGCCAGAGCCAGAACCACCGTCGCGACAACAACGCTCAATCCCGAGGAAGTCGCGCTCATGCTGCACCCCGTGAGTTGTGCCCCACTCGCTCCTGTCTACCGCGACCGTCGCATTTTGTTGCCGAAAACCCTGAGAAAGCCGCCTATCTTGTTCTGGTCGTTGCAGAATATGCATTTACGATATATGGCAAAGGGCCGACCGCCATCTGGCGATCGGCCCTTCGTCTCCTTTGTCCTCCCGCTCGAGCACGGGCATCCTACTCTTCGCGCACCAGCCGGAATCCTGCGTGCGGCCCATCGCTCAGCCACCACGAGCTCTTGGGGTCCTGCGGGTCGCGCTCCTGCCACCGCACGGTGTACACCTTTCGAGCGCGACAGTTGACTTCGCGAGCCGCCGATTCGTACCAGCCGCCCTTGATGACCCACTGACCGTCAATGCCCTGCGCCCACTCTCCGGAATTGCCCAGCATGTCATACAGCCCGAACGCATTGGCCTTCAGTTTCGCCACCGGGTGCGTGGTGTAATCGCCCGCCTCGTTCGTCGAGTTGCCGTCAAACCACGCGACTTCCTTCAGCGCCTTGGCATCCAGCTTCTCCGGCGCCTTGCCGCCGCCGCACGCGTATTCCCATTCGGCCTCGGTCGGAAGCCGATACTTCTGCCCCGTCACGCTGCTCAGCCACTTGCAGTACATCTCCGCCGCGTGATGGTGCAGCGACATCGCCGGATACCCTTCGTGCCCCCAGCCGCGGTCGGGCGCGCTGTACGGCCGGCTCGGCCGCGAACGCTCCGCCGCCGGCAGCATCCCCTCCTTCGTCATCGTCACATCCTTCTCGCCCTTCTCAGGCGTCTGGTCCAGGTCGTGCATGTCGAAGAAAATGTCGTACAGCTCCCACGGCAGCTCGGTTTCCGCCATGTAGAAGCTCTTGATCTCCACCTTCTGCGTCTTGCTGCTGTCGATCTTCCCGTCGTCGCCCACCACGGGCATCTCGATCGACCCGGCGGGGATCTTCACCATCTTGATCTCCGCCAGCCGCTGCTTGATCTTCACGCGGATGTCCTTGCCGGCCGGCGTCTCCACCGCAGTCACATAGGGCACCGGATAGGCTGCGGCCACGTGCTTGTCCTCGGGCGGCGCCACCTCCGCCGCCTTGATCGGCTGCTGCTCCTGCGGCGGTACGGCGGCCTGTTCCGGTTTGTCGCAGCCACAGAAAACGCCCATGGCGCAGGTCGCCACAAACGGGATCGCCCATCGCTTGATCATCGCTCTGTTCACTGTTGCGATTCCTTTCGTTGAATCTCACTGCCGTCTACCGCCGAGCCAGCGCCGGCGTTGTATTCCGCTGTTGAAAACAGGGCCCAGGAACG
>CAZMXI010000214.1:3198-7334 GCA_964570205.1 uncultured Tepidisphaeraceae bacterium | reverse complement strand
TGGACGGCCATAACCGCCAACTCTACCGCCGACAACATCCGCCCCATCGTCCCCGCGGGCGATCCGAAACGCACCGTATTACTCTGGCTTCGCGGCACATACAGCACTTACACCAGGTATAACCTCGCCATGATTGGCCTGATCGAAGTGGACCGTTGAGCCGCCGCCGATGCATATTGACTTGCATCGCTGCCTCATACCTGTTGCGCGCCCCACGCCTCTCTAAAATGGGCGTCGGTTTCTAACGCGGGCCAAATTGACACAGCCCGGCGAACAACCGATCATGCCCAGCGAACGGTGTCTTGGTCAGTGGGGTACCCTATGGATACGCTTTACATTGCGTGTGCCGTCCTTGGGGGAGTCATCTGGATCGGGCAGTTCCTGCTCGGTTTGGTCGGATTTGGCACTGACGGAGACGGCGATGGTGGGGATGTCGCAGATGTCTCCGATGGCGGCGATGCTGGCCATGACCTTGTCGGCCATGGTGATGACGCAACCGGCCACCACGACAGCGCTGTTCACTGGTTTCTCGGGCTGTTGACGTTGCGCACGGCCACCGCGGCTTTGTTGTTCTTCGGGCTTTCGGGATGGGCGGCAAACCGCGAGAACTGGCCAGTGTGGCAGAGCCTTGCGACGGCCGTTGCCGGCGGCTTGGCGGCCATGCTGCTCGTCGCCCTCGTGATGAAGGCCATTCAGGGACTGTCGGAAGAAGGCACGGTCCAACTCGCGGGCGCCATCGGACAGGTCGGCACGGTCTACCTGGGCGTACCCGCTCACAACACCGGAATGGGCAAGGTCACACTGAATCTCCAGAACCGGACGGTGGAACTGTCCGCCATCAGCAGCGGGCCCGAGCTGCCGACCGGGGCCAAGGTCGTCGTCGTGAAAGTGTTGAAGAACGATGTGGTTGAAGTCTTGCCGGCTCGAATATGAGGGAGGCCTGATATGACGTATCCACTCGCGCAGTTCTCGGACATGACCGCCTGGCAGATGGTCGGCTGGGGCGCGGTCATTTTTGTCGCCATTGTGATCCTCAGCGCGGCGCAGATGATCCTCCGCCGCCTGAAGCGATGCCCCAGCAACCGCGTGCTGGTCATCTTTGGCAAAGGCGTGGGTGTCGGCACAGCGCAGTGCATCCATGGCGGCGCCAAGGTCGTCTGGCCGATCATTCAGGACTATGACTGGCTGAGCCTCGAGCCCATCCAGATCGAGATCCCGCTGGCCGACGCGCTGTCGATGGAGAATATCCGCGTCAACGTGCCCAGCGTGTTCACCGTCGCCATCGGCACCGAACCCGAGGTGATGCAGAACGCATCAATCCGCCTGCTCGGCCTGGACACGCAGCAGATCACCCAGCAGGCCCGCGACATCATCTTCGGCCAGCTTCGCCAGGTCATCGCCTCGATGCGCATCGAGGACATTAACCGCGACCGCGAGGCCTTCCTGCACAACATCCAGAGCTCGCTGGAGCCCGAGCTGCGGAAGATCGGCCTGGTGCTGATCAACGTGAACATCACCGACATCACCGATGCCTCGGGCTACATCGAGGCCATCGGCAAGAAGGCCGCCAGCCAGGCGATCCAGCAGGCCCGCGCCGACGTGGCCGAGCAGGAAAAACTCGGCGATGTCCGCGTGGCCGAGGCGCAGAAGGAAAAGCTGGTGCAGGTGGCCAACGCCAACAAGCTGCGTGAGATCGGCGTGCGCGAAGCCGCGCGCGAGCAGGCCGTGCGGGTGGCGCAGCTTGAGAAGGAGCAGAAGATCGGCGAACAGACGGCGGCTTATGAGCGAGAGACGCAGGTCAAGAACGCCGAGCGCGAAATGCGCATCACCATGTCGGATGCCAACGCCAAGGCGATCGCCGGCGAAGCCCGCGCCCAGGCCGAGATCGTTGCCACCCAGGCCCAGTTGCAGGTCAAGCAGGCCGAGGCCTACCAGATCGGCGAGACGCGCAAGCGGGAGGCCGAGGCATCCGTTCTCGAGGTCCAGAACCGCGCCATGGCCCGCGCCGCACTCGCCGAGGCCGAGCGCATCGAGGCCGAGAAACGCGCTGCCCTCGAAGCCCCCGCCAAGGCCGAAAAGGCCAAGAAGATCGTCGAGGCCGAAGCTGAGGCCGAAAAACGGCGAATCGAGGCCGAGGGCGAGGCGTCGGCTATCTTCGCCAGGCTCGAAGCCGAGGCCAAAGGCCAGTACGAAATCCTCGCCAAGAAGGGCGACGGCCTGCGGCAGATCATCGAAGCCGCCGGCGGCGCCTCGCAGGCGTTCCAGCTCCTCATGCTCGAGCACATGGACCATCTGGCGGATTCGGCCGCCAAGGCCATCTCCAACATCAAGTTCGACAAGGTCGTCGTGTGGGATGCCAATGCCAACGGCAACGGCTCCAGCGCCACCTCCAACTTCCTCCAGAGCATGGCGCGCACCCTCCCACCCATGATGCAGGTCATGAAGGACATCGGCGGCGTGCAGGTGCCAGAGGTCCTGGCCAAGCTCGAAAGCGAAGCCAACGGCGACGCGGCGACGCCCGTCGTCGCCAAGCCCGCCGAACGCATCCCCGGCAAGAAGACATGACCCGCGGCCCTGTCGGCGCCCACCTCTGAACGATGAGAAGCCCCGTGGTGTCACACGGGGCTTCTTCTTTGGCATGCACCATTGCTTCCTATCAGGCCTCTCTCATCGCGCCCCAGGCATCGATCTGCCGCAGCTTCTTCTCCCGCAGTGCCCGATAGCAGTCCGGCAGATCAAGCCGCGGCAGCGCCCCCGGCAGCAGGCACGAGAGCGGCCATCGGTACATCTCCGCCTCGGCGATCTCGCTGTAAGATTTCGGTGCATTCTTCAACGTCACCTGCGTCACCTGCGGCGAAAGCACCGCAGCAAAGGTCGCGACGATGGCCCCCCAGCCGCGCCCCGCCAGGTGAATCTCCCGGTGCCCCGCCGCCGCCAGCCAGTCCAGCACGCGCAGCACATCGTGCGTCTTCCGCCCGACATAGGGCTGGTCCAGCATGATCGAATGAATGGCGTAGAAGTAGTCGCTGCCATAGGGCAGCAGGAACTGGTTCTGCCCGCAGGTATCCGGCCGGGACTCGCCAATCCCGCGCACATCGCAGGCGAAGAAAGCCGCGTCCACCTCCTGCCGCATCAGCTCCGCCACCAGCGGCTCTTCGCGCAGCTCGGCATCGCTGGAATGATGAGCCACATACAGCACGGCCCGCGCCCGCCCCTTCGGTAGCCGCGACAGGTGCTGCTCATCCGATGGCATGTAAACCAGACACTGAATTCCCGGCTCGGTCTCAACCGCGTAGACGCTGCACGACCTGCGAGGATGCTTCCGGCCCGAAATCGGCCGCAGGATGCGATATGCCGGCGGCCGGCTCCGCTGCGGCAGCCTCAGCAAGTCGGCCAGTGCCCGCCGCAAGGCATCGCCCTCCAGCGCCTTGCGCTCGGCCGCCAGCTTCTGCGATTTTTCGCGGGTGTACGCGCAAACCGGCCGGCTTTTCAGATCAACCACCTGCCCGCGCGGCGTGCACCAGAGCGTCTCATCCTTCTCGATCGTCAGTGCGGGCTCCTCTTTCGCATCCGATATGCCTGTGGCGCGGTTGAACCAGCGATACATCGCCTCGCGGCTTTCTTTGGAATAGCCGTGCGGATTCGGACCGACGAACAACTCTATGTTCCGCTCCGCTCCCAGAAGCCCATACAACCTCTTGAGCCGATTGAACGCCTCGGTCGCCCCCCGCACATCGAAGAAGTCCTTCTCCTGGGCCAGAATGACCACAGGCTTGGGCGCCATCGCCGCCAGGAAATCCGCATGGTCCAGCCCCAACGCCAGCGCGCGCGGCGGACATTGCTCCGTGTCGGCCGGCAACTCGTTCTCAAGATTCCGGCGAAACGTGGTCACGAAGCACGAGGGCGCGGCCATGGTCCATCGCTGCTCAACGCCGCACAGCCAGGTCGTCATTGTTCCGCCCCCTGAATTGCCCGTGACGCCCACGTGCTTTGGATCAACCTCCGGCCGGCTCAGCAGGTAATCCAGCGCCCGAATCCCATCCCACGCCCGCCATGACCCGATGAACTCCCCCACCAGGAACTGCTGGTTCCCGCACAGCAGATGCTCCGCCACCCCCACGCCCACCCGGCTCACC
>CAZMXI010000214.1:378-3188 GCA_964570205.1 uncultured Tepidisphaeraceae bacterium | reverse complement strand
TGCCGTCCCACGCCCTCCACGTGCCGAGGAACTCGTCCACGAGGAACTGCGGATTGCCGCAGTAGAGATGCTCGCGGACGCCGACGCCGACGCGCGATTTCAGCTCTTTCGTCGGATACTGGAGCCGCTCGCCCTGCCCCAGCGGATCATAGATCAGCGTCACGTATCCCTGCCGCGCCAGTCCCTGGGCGAACGATTGATACCCTTCATACGCCTTGCCATTGCTCGAATGCCCGCACGAGCCCACCACCCCCGGCAGAGGCACATTGCGCCCCTTGGGGATGTACAGGTTCGCGGTCACCAGGAACCCCGGCCGGCTCTCAAAGATGACCTTCTCGATTCGATAAGCATCGCGGTCGATCGTCCCGGTGATGCGCGCGTTCAGCGGCGTCTTCTCCGGAAATGGCCCGAAGCACTGCTGAATCTTCTGCCGGACCGTGGCGACATATCGCTCGGCATCCGCCCTGGTCTTCAGCTCGTCCCTCGCCTTGTTGCCGGCCTGCTCGATCTGCCGCACTCGGCGCACGAAGTACTCCTGCACCATGCGCGGGAATCGGTTCAACGGCGCCAACTGCCCTGCCGGCGACTCCGCACCCCGCACAGCCCGCGGCGACAGCCACGGCGTCATCCCCAGCGAAACCGCCCCCGCGCCGAGGGCACCAAGAAAGCGTCGGCGATCCGAAACCGGCATCGTGTGCATGTGGAATCCTCCTGATCAGCGATCTGCAAGGCGGCCATCTCCCCTTCGCTACCGGCCACCCCGTTTGGCCGTTGCCCTCAGCGGCCCGCCGGCACGACCATCGTCGTCAGCCAGCTCGAGAGCATCTTCTGCGTCCGCGGAGCGGCCACCTCCGGTTCCAGCAGAAAACGGGTCAGGTCGAACGCATACGTGAACGGGTCGTCCGCCCGCCCCTGCAACTTGAAATGCCGGAACCCCATGTCATAAAGCGATTTCACCTCAGCGCGTGACAGGTTGCAGCTCCGTTCCCCGTGCCCCGCCCGCGTCATGTTCAACAGCGAACGGCAACTGGCGGCGACGTCGGCCACCTCTTTCTGCGCTGCCTGCTGGTCCGGCGTTCCTATCGCTCGCTGTAACCGCGCGTACGCCCGGTAGTGCCTTGCTCGGTTTGGGCAGAACGCCACACAGTTCTCGTTGACCAGGATCTCGGCCTTGCTTCGGTCCAACTGATCCATCAGCCTGGGATCGCGGCTGTCATCCGGATCGACCACGTACCGGAAGAACCGTTTCCCTAACTCGTTGTAATAAGATGGCTTGCGCAGACCGCCTTCCAGCGTCGGCTTGATGACCGACGCCACCTGCCGTAACTCTGGACAGCGCTGGCGGATGTAATCCGACAACCTGTCGTTGACGACGATCACTCCATTGATGTCCGCGCGGCACGAAACCAGTTCCAGAATGAAGTTGCAAGCCGGATCCCCCATATCCCCGTCCTCGATCGTGTTGTTCGTGAAGGTTGGAAAGTACCCGATTCCCTGCGCATGGACCTGCCGGATCGCGCTGGTGATCGCTGCCTGATCGCCCCACTGCCGGATAACCCGACCCGCGTTCCACCGGATGGCCGGCGCCCCGTGAATCGCAGCGATGGGCGCGGCAATCCCATAATCCGTGCGAATAAGCTCGGCAAGCTGGGTAATCAGTGGGTGATGCGTGAACATCCCCGAGCAATTGAAACGCGCTTCCGGCCAATCCGGATGCAGCGCGGCAACACCCTGCGGCAACGTCTCCGTCACCATGCGAGCCTCCAATTTGTCAAGTTCCCGCGGCCTGAAATGATCGGCTGGCCGTCTTGGGAAGATATGCGACCGCTATCGCTTGCCGGTCATCACCAACACCGACATCAGCCAACCCGAGAGCATCTTCTGCGTTCGCGGCGCGGCGATGTCAGGTTCGAGGAGAAACCGAACCAGGTCGTACGAAAATGTAAACGGATCGTCCAGACGTCCCTGGAGCTTGAAATGTCGAAAGCCCATGTCATATAGAGCTTTAACCTCAGACCGCTCCATATTGCAGCTTCGCTCGTTATGCCCGGCTAAGTTGACGCTCATCGGCGACCGACAACTGGCGCGAATTCGATCGGCTTCGGCTTGAGCAGCCTGTTGATCCGGCGTGCCTATGGCGCGCTGCAACCGAGCATATGCCTGGTAGTGCCTCGCCCGATCCGGGCAGAACGCCACACAACTCTCGTTGAGCATGATCTCGGCTTTGTCCCGGTCGAGTTGGTCCATCAGTTTCAAGTCGCGGCTGTCGTCCGGATCCACCACATATCGGTAGAAGCGATTCCCTAACTCATTGTAGTATTGTGGCTTGCGAAGGCCGCCTTCCAGCGTGGCCTTAATCACCGATGCCACTTGGCGCAAGTTCGGATACCTACGGTGGATGTAATCCGAAAGCTTGTCGCTCACGACGATCACCCCGTTGAGGTCCGGTTTCGCCGCGATGGTTTCGAGGATGAAGTTGCAGGTCGGGTTGCCCAGATCCCCATCTTCCAGCAGGTGGTTTGTGAAAGTGGGGAAATAGCCTATCCCGGCGGCCTCCACCAGACGCATCGCGTTGGCGAGGCTGTTCTGATTCACCGGCCGCTGCATCACCCGTCCCGCGTTCCAGGGCACTGGCGGCGCCCCGTGAATCGCTTCAATCGGCAGCCTCACGCCGTAGTCGGTCTGAACCAGTTCCAACAATTTAAGGATCATCGGATGGTGCGTGAACATGCCCGAGCAGTTGAATTGCGCCTTGCTCCAGTCCGGATGCAGCACGCACGTACTCTGAAGGGATGCCTGAGCAGCCACGC
>CAZMXI010000214.1:0-368 GCA_964570205.1 uncultured Tepidisphaeraceae bacterium | reverse complement strand
CCTCCAACCACAGTATTGTCCGGGCCTTAGAGAAGACGTGACAAGCTGGCCCTGACTGAAAGGTATTATTGCAGCCCGACGGTCAAACTGCAAACGTCGCCTGAAATGCATAGGCAGCCGGTCCGGCTTGCCCAGGCTGTTGGCGACGGACGACGAGGACGGCCACTGCTACTATGACCTTTGAAGCCACCGAACATGGATCTTGTCGGCCGGACGTGCTGGAGCGTCGCATGGCCGATCACCCTCATCAAGCGGGACTTGGCGAGTCGGTTGACATGGAGGGAATAGCGGGGTGGCGGTTGGGTATTCGACCGCCGGGCGTGCCCAATCTTCCGGGCAACGGTTAATTCATTGAGGCAGCACGCCAT
>CAZMXI010000213.1:2174-7399 GCA_964570205.1 uncultured Tepidisphaeraceae bacterium | reverse complement strand
CAGATTTCCATGTCGATGGGCATCACCGTCCGTCATTGCTCCATTTACGATGTGCCGCGCGCCGGCATCAACATCTCCGAAGGCACTTTCGGCGGGCACGTCATCGAGTTCTGCGATGTATTCAATACGGTCCTGGAAACCGGCGACCACGGCTCCTTCAACTCATGGGGCCGCGACCGCTACTGGGGGCTGCAGGACATCGACCTGAACACCGTCACGTTGGGCGAGCACAAGGGCCTGCCGCTGCTGGATGTGGTCAAGCCCATCATCCTCCGCAACAACCGCTGGCGCTGCGATCACGGGTGGGACATCGACCTCGATGACGGCTCTTCGCGCTACGAGATCCGCGACAACCTCTGCCTCAACGGCGGCATCAAGCTGCGAGAAGGGTTCTACCGCATCGTTGAAAACAACATCATGGTGAATAACTCGTTTCACCCGCATGTGTGGTACGGCAACAGTCAGGATGCCTTCCGCCGCAATATCGTATTCGGACCTTACCGGCCCATTCGCGTCAACAAGCCCTGGGGCAGGGAGTGCGACCTGAACCTGCTCCACCGGCCCGGCCAGGCCGAGGCGAAGCCCGCGGCCGGATTCCGACAACAAAGTGGCCTGGACGCCGGGTCCGTCGAGGCAGATGCGATGTTCATCGATCCCGCCAAGGGCGACTACCGTGTCAAGGAAGGTTCTCCGGCCCTGAAACTGGGGTTCAGAAACTTCGCGATGGACCAGTTCGGCGTGCGCTCCGCATCGTTGAAATCCATCGCCAGGACGCCGGCTTTGCCGCAACCGAAATCGAGCGATGGGCCCGCCCTCGCGGCCGACCGTCGCGTGAACTGGATGGGCGCGACGCTTCGAAACCTGTCGGGCGAGGAATACTCCGCCCTGGGCGTGGCGCGCGACGCCGGCGGTGCGGTCGTGGCCGAGGCGCCTGCCGGCTCGGAGGCGGCCAAGGTCGGTCTGCGCGGCAACGACTATATCCAGGCGATCAACGGCAGGGCGGTTCGCGATGCAGCCGATCTTGCCCGCCAGGTGCGACAGGCGACGCCCGGCCGGAAACTCATCATCGACCTGGTCCGCAACCAGAAGAAGCAGACGCTCGAGATCGAGCCGGGCGCATCGCGGTAAGGCGCCGCCTCCTGGCCAGGGCGAGCCTTGCGGTCACAATGTCCACGGGGCGCGCATGGCGCGGCGCATCATTCGCGAGGCGTGCTCGTCGCCCACGATTGTTTCATTCTCGGGATTCCACTTGATCTTCCGGCCGGTGCGGATGGCGATGTCGCCAAGGTGGCTCATGAAGTCGGACTGCACGGCCGAGTCAATGTTGCTCACCGGCGTCCTTCGCGTCAGCACGCACTGGACGAAGTCCTCGTAATGGTGGTTGTGCTGCAGCAGGTGGACTTCGTCGGGCTTGATCGTCACCTTCAACAATGAGGCAGGCTCGGCGGCGATGCCGCCGCGCGATGCAGCGACCCATCCCTTGTCGCCCACAAACGTGGTCTTGTCGCCGCCGTGCTTCAGGGTGAACTCGATGCCGCTGGCGTAACGTCCAACGATGTCCCAGTCGACCACCGTATCGAACAGCCCTTCGGTGGGAATCCGGCCGGTGCCTTCGTACTCGACCGGAATGTGCGGGTAGCCCCAGTGGGCGATGTCCAGGGGATGCGCGCCCCAGCCGGCGATGAAGCCGAGCGCATAGTCGTAAATGTGCCAGCGGCCGGTGCCGAAGACACGGTCCTGGGTAAAGGGCGCGAAGGGCGCTGGGCCCAGCCACATCTCGTAATCCAGTCCCTCGGGCACGGGCTGGGGCACAGCGCGGCCGCCGGTTTCGCCGTTGGGGGCCACGACATGAATGGCCTTGAGATCGCCGATGTAGCCGTTGCGCACCAGTTCGCAGGCGAAGCCGCAGTGGCGATTGAAGGAACGCTGCTGCGTGCCGTACTGGAAGACCGCGCCGCGTCGATGAACCGCCGCGCGCATCGCCTTGTTCTGCTCCATACTGACGCCCAGGGGCTTTTCGACGTAGACATCCTTGCCAGCACGGACGGCGGCCATGGCGATGGGGACATGCCAGTGGTCGGGGGTGGCGACGACGACGGCGTCGATGTCCCCGCTGTCCAGCAGTTCGCGGAAATCCGCGTGAGTGCGGCAACCCTTATAGCCTGCCCTGTCGGCCTGGCGGGCATAGTAGTTCTCGACGTTTCGAGCGGCTGCCTCGCGGCGCTGGCGGATGGTGTCGCAGACGGCAACGGTGTGGCCCTGGCCGACGCCCAGGAGTCCCTGGAGGACGCCGCCGCCCTGCCCGCCCACGCCGATGTGGCCGAGCGCGGCCCGCTTGCTGGGGGCGTTTGCGCCCAGGACCGTGGCGGGGATGATCGAAGGAAACACTGCGGCCGACCCGGCCGCGGCGGTGCATCGCAGGAAAGCCCGTCGAGAGTGCTTGTTCATGCTGGACTCCATTGACCGGGGTGACATGCATCCCATCCTGCCGTGAGTGCCTCCCCACTGCAAGCGTGTCGCACGGACCTGTGCAACAGAAAAGCAGGCCCGGCACTGCAACGTGCACCCGGGCCTGCTACGAGGAGGAATATCTTCTCACTGGCGCGTCTATTGACGCGCGATGCCTCTGGGACGAACACCCAGGATCGTGGTGACCAGGCCAAGAATGGCGATCGCCGCGGGCTCGGGCACCACGGCCAAGTTGCCACGGATTTCGCCGCCGGGGAAGGTCTGTGTGTGCACGTTGATGTACGTATTCCCCGCAAGCAGTTCGGGCTCGATGATCGAGGCGGCCGGGCCGGTCAGATTGCCCTGGGCTCCCCCCAGGAGCACATCATTGAGCGTCAGGCGGATGTTGCCGCCGTCCTGGACCCAGGTTCCGAAGAAGCCCAGATCCTGCCAGATGCCACCGGTTGGTGCGTGGATATGGATCGACGTGAGGTTCGGGCCGACATTCTGCAGGCTGGCGAGGGCGATGCCGCTGATGACCACGTCGAGGTCAAATGCCTTGGCGACGTCGTCGTACTGCATGGTGGCTGTGCCGCTGGCGGTGCTGGTGGAGACGGGCGTCAGGTTAGCCTGAAGAGGCACGATGGCCGCATCGACCTGGATCGCGGCCATGCACAGGATGAGCAGCAGCCCGAATGTGTTTCGCCGTGTAAGCATCTCTCACTCCTTTCACCTCAGGTGTGCGGGCCCCACTTATGGGATTAGAATAGTGCGGATTCGGGAGGGGCTCAACTGGGAAATTCGGTGGATTTCTGCATCGGGGGTCGTTGAGTTAACATGGTTGGCCATGAAAGCGACTCAATCCAAGACGCGGCGGGAGTTTCTGGCGGGGGCGGCGGGCGCGGCACTTGCCGGGGTGGTGGCGGGGTGCGGATCGGGCAAGGGCGGCGAGGCGGCGACCAGGCCGGCCTGGGCGGCGGGCGGTTTTTACGTGCCTGAGAACCCGAAATACACGATTTTCGATTCGGCGGCAGACTCGCTGCGGTTCACGCTGGGCAAGTGCATGACGACGTACAACGGGCATGCGTGCTCGACGTCGAGCTTCGTCGATCCCGAAGGCAAGATCATGGACTGGCACGACTTCGGCCCGCTGGAAGGCCCGGGCTGGGCGGCCAACGCCGTGGGCGGGGCCTATGAGATCATCCGCTGGGCGCGCTTCACCGGCAATGCCGAGTGGGAGAAGACCGCGCTTTCGGTGCTGGACCACGTGCTGGGAAACGGCTTCGTGGATCGACAGACGGGGCTGATCCGCGGCTATCGCCACGTGCCGCGCAACCAGATCGTTCTGAACTTCAAGCACAACAACGACTGGTTCTGCCCGGGGTCGAACGCCAAGGTGGCGACGCAGATGCTGCTCTGCTCTGACCTGGACCTCAAGCGGCGGGATGCGCTGCAATCGGCGGCCAAGGCATACGCAGGGTGGCTGGATGCCAATCTGAAGATGCTGCCCAATGGCTGGTTCCCCCGGCGCTGCACGCAGAGGGGGCAGCATTACGCGAAGGCGGCCGAGGGCGGCAACGACAAGTTCTTCAACTCCAGTGCGGATGGGTTGTTCATCCCGCAACTCTGGCTGGAACTGACAGCGCGGGGCCTGGGCGACTATCGGCAGAAGGCGGCGGCCGCGTTGAAGGCGTTCCAGGAGGCCGGAGGGTTCTACGCCAGCATCAATCACGACACATACGACCCGCACGAGAACGTGGCGTATTCGGTGGCATTCCGCGTGTTCCGCCGCGCGGGGCGGGTGCTGAAGGATAAGGCGCTGGGCAAGTATGCACTGGAGACCATTCTGCCGAACCTGGATCAGTTCAAGATGAAGGAGAATCGCAACGGCGTGGCCACTTTGGGGCTGCTGTGGATGGAGAAGAGCTGGGACACGTCTTACCTGTGGGAGAACGCCGAGGCTTCGCTGGCGCACCTGGAGGCGTACAGCGACAGCGGGAAGAAGCAGTATCTGAGCGATGGGCTGACGATCCTTCGTGCGGCGGCGAAGCATCACTATGGCCCGCATGGATTCCTGACCGAGGGCGTTGACTGGAACAACCATGTTGGACAGCAGCACCACATCGACGGCAAGCAGTTCGCGGCGATCAAGTACACCGAGCCGTTCCTGAACAACCAGCACATCGTGGAGCCGACCCTGTACTACCTGGAGCAGCACGCGAAGGTGAAAAAGGAGGAGGATGGCCGGGTGTACCGGGATTTTGAGGGGAACGTGATAGCGCGGGTGGGGGTGTGAGAATCGGGGCTTGGCACGAAGCCTGCCAAGGTACGAAGCCTGGCTCTGCGGGCACCGGCAGAGCAAACCGTACAGTGGGACATTTCGGGACATTGTGGGACATGGGGGAGGCATAGGGCTCGTGGTGTCAAAGGTTTATGCGCAGAGGGGGTGCGTATTGCGTATTGCACGCATCGGGGTGGCACGGGGGAGCGCAGGGGACGAGAGCGGGGCTGTGGGCGGAGTGCGATTTGGGAAGTTGTCGCATTTGGTTGCATTGTGTCGCATGGCGGGATGTAAGTTGAGGATAGAAAGAGATTTGGAAGAAAGGGCGGGTGTGGCGCTTTGGGGGAAGGCATTGGGCCATGGCAATGTTGAGGACGATGAGATGGTGGCGATGGACATGCAGGGCCCCCTTTGGGCGAAAGAGAAGATGGCCGGGGCGCCGGCTGTGGGTCCCCCGGGGCTGGCCTGCGACAGAGCAGGCGAGCGCGCGGGTATT
>CAZMXI010000213.1:0-2164 GCA_964570205.1 uncultured Tepidisphaeraceae bacterium | reverse complement strand
GTTTGTCAAGGGCGATTTGCGGATTTTGGATTTCTTTCTAGATTGGGTGGGGCGTGGTGAGGCGAATGCGGGTGGGTTGCGTGCGAGGGATGGGTCGCCGGTGCTCGGAGGATCGATGGCGTCGAAAGCGGAACAGGTTCTCAGCAGTTGTCTTCGCAAGTTTCTCAGCCCTTTGCCGAATGGCGCGTGCATTCTCATGTCAGATCAGTCTGGGCATCCCATTCATGTGCGCGTGCAGGTGGCGATGGATCGCGATGAGGTTTCGTGGCTCGAATGGGGGCTTGGGGAGGCTGGAGATGGCGGGATGGTACGAAGGGCTTGGGATTCACCGAAGCGGATGCATGCCCTGGAGAGCAAGGCGGCGACAATCCAATGGGTGTACGCGGTGACCTTCGGGCAGCGTCGCGAGGGGCGCTGAGATGGAGAAGGGCCACGCTGCTGTCAGCTTGTCAACTCAGGCATTCTCGTCGTCGCTCTCTTCATCAGCTTCATCAGTGTCGCGCCCGGGGATTTCGGGACCGACGGGGCTTTGTGGCCCCACTGCGCGCATCGGCTCGCCTCGACAATATGCGTCAATGATCTTCCGCCGGTTGTCGCTGCATCGCTTGCCGGTGATCGCCGCGATTCCGCCGAAAGCGCATTGCGATACATCCACTGTCGTCGTGGCCTCGTCAATGCTCAGTCCAATCACGACGATGGGCAGCGTGATAGACAGATCGGCGCTTGGCAGTTCCCTGACGGCCCTCTCGAAGTTCACGACGTTCGAATCAGTAACCGCCGCAAGGCTACGCATAGGTATGACGCTCAGTCCGACCTGGATCAGCTTCTGTGAGTACGCCGTTTGAAACTTGAATATGTCCGTGTACCAGCGTGACATGTTGCCGAACTGGACTTCCGTCTGGACCGCCAGCGAGGCGTTGTTCCTGCCAACAAAAACCTTGCGATAGTCTGCCCGCAGCTTTGATTCGGCGATGCCGGTTGCCAACGGGTGATGCTCCCAGCCGCGCTCGATCGCGAATACCCGATCGAAATACGTGTTCATCAACTGCTGAACCACGTACAGCCGGGGATTCTTCTTGCTCTTGCCGGGATGGGTAAAGACCGGAGCATTGCGGATGATGCTGTCGATCTCATCCCATGCGGCTCGGTAATTCACGTGCTGGAGGATTTCCCATGCATATCTGTAGCTGAACACTTCGTATTTCATCGGGCTTTCCTACGCGCCGCTGGCTTGCGGTCTCGTGGTGACTTGCGTGTTTGCGGGCGGCACGTAGATCGGCCTGGTCCTGGGACGGATCCGCAAGGTCCCGGCGACGGCCTCGCCGACACGGCGTTTGGCGACATCCACGTATTCCGAGCAGGTGTCCGAGCCTGCCGCCCGACGCCCATGCAGAACGGCCGCGACAATCGCCGATCCCACCCCCATGTATGGGTCGATCACCAGGTCACCCTTCCTGGTTAGCGAAAGAACCAGCCGCTCGATCAGCTCGACAGGGAATTGACAAGGGTGGATCGTCTTCTCGGGATGGTTATGCTTCACATTCGGGATGATCCACACATCGCCAGGATTCTTGCCCAGAGGGTTTGCTGAGGGAAGGCCCTTCTTTGGACCCTTGAAGTACCGCTTGCCGGGATACTTCTGCGGTACTCGCACCGGGTCCACATCGAAGTAATAGCTTCCCTTCCGGTCGTTCTTCGTGAACCACAGGATCGTCTCATATCGCCCGCTGAACCGTTGACTGCAGTGAAGCCCATGCTCGAAGTGCCAGACGATCCTGTTGCGCAGGGCGAGGCCGCGCTCCTTGAAGCATGGATATAGCAGGATGTCAAGCGGAGACACCTCGCCGTCATCGACATGGTTCCCGATCTGCCAGCAGATGCTGCCGCCGGGCTTGAGCTTGTCTATGGATACGTTGATGACGTCCCGTTCTCGTCGGAGGTAATCCACCAAGTCGATCTTCTTCTCGTATCTCTTACCGATGTTGTACGGCGGCGATGTGACGATCAGTTGCGCCGAGCCGTCGGGTATCTGCCCGAGCAGGGCTCTGCAGTCTCCCCTGTACAGCGTTACGTCGTTGTCCGCATGCCACTGATCCGCGACGGTCAGCCCATCCGAGACAAACCGCAAGTACGGAATCGCATCGTCCCGTCTCATACCTTCCCT
>CAZMXI010000212.1:0-7458 GCA_964570205.1 uncultured Tepidisphaeraceae bacterium | reverse complement strand
CCATGCCAGCCCTTCCCGCGTGACGTTATGGGTCCGCCCGGAGCTGGCGGAACTGGCCCGGCGACGGATCGTACCCAGGCTTGGCGTGCCGACGGGCGTCAACGAACCTCTCGATGATGAGCCGGCCCTGCTGATCTCCGGCCGCACGCTGCTGTTCCACCGACTGAATCCGCCACGGGAGGACGGGGTGATTGTCGACGGCAACGAGGTGCGCATCGCCCGGGTGCGCTGCCCGGGCCTTTCGCCCGATGACTGCGTCGGCAACACGCTGCGATGGCAACACTTACGCGAACTGCCGCGTATGCCCGACCAGGGGCGTCTGGTCGAGCGACTGTGGGATCTGATCAAGTGGAACGAGGAATCCCTGATTGAGGATGCCGCCCATTTCCGCCGACATACGACCGGCAAGCCTGTCGGCGCTTATCACATGCTCGACCAGGACGCCGTCCACATCGACCCCAGCGCCATCATCCAGCCGGGCGCTGTGCTGGACGCATCCAACGGGCCGGTGATCGTCGACCGAAGTGTCACCATCGGCGCGAACGCCGTTTTGCAGGGCCCCTGTTACATCGGCCCATGCGCCCAGATCTCGCCGCTGGCGTGCATCCGGCCCGGCACGACCATCGGCACCATGTGCAAGGTTGGCGGGGAGGTCTCCAACTCAATCCTCTTCGGCTACACCAACAAGGTTCACGAAGGCTATATGGGCGACAGCTACGTGGGCAAATGGGTGAACCTGGGCGCAGGCACCACGACCAGCAATCTGAAGAACACGTATGGCGAGATCACGGTCAGGATCCGCAATGGCGAAGAGAAGACCGGCCGCCGGTTCCTGGGGGCCTTGGTCGGCGACCACGCCAAGACGGCCATTCAGACACGCCTGATGGCCGGCACTTATATCGGTTTCTCGACGATGGTGGCCTGCTCGACCATCGCTCCCCGCTTCATTCCCAGCTTCACATTTCAGACGGACCAGGGCGCTGACCCTTACCGCATGGACAAGGCCGTCGAGGTGATGCGCACCGTCTTCGCCCGCCGCAGCCGCCAGTGGGATGCCATCGATGAAGCCATTGTGCGCTACGTCGCCGAGGTTGCGCCCGGAGTAGAATAGGCCTTCCCGCGTCACGAGCGGCTATCCGCCATCCGCGTCCCCGCCCCATTCATGCCCGCACGCTCGGCAGTGTATGCGGCGTTTGGGCACGAGCAGCACCGAGAGAGAGAGGATGACCGCGGCGACCATCCATGCCGGCACCCCCCAGGCGGGCGGGGCGATCAGCTTGTTGATCTCCGGGATGATCGCCGTCACGATGCCCAGAGCCACGGGCAGGAGCAGCCATGCCAGGCAGCCTGCGCGGGCTCGCCGCCACGCCGGCGACAGCGGCATCAGTTCCACGTTCTTGCGGTGGCACATGGGGCAGCGCCAGTTCTCATCGGCGTATTCCCCTCCAGCATCCTCTGCGGCCGGCCGGGCGAGAATCCACTCCGCCAGCTCAACCTGATCCACCGGCACCTTCAGCTTCACATCGGGAACGACCAGCGGGTTGACCCCCGCCACGTCGCGGTTCTCGATGAAGCAGATGAGTCCTTCGGACTCCAGCTTCGCCTTGGCCAGTTCGGCCTCCATCAACCCCATCTGGCGAAGGACCGACATCTGCCCCGCCTGCTTCGGGAAGTATGCCGGCACAACCGGCCCGTCAACCGGCAGGACCGGCCGCGGCCTGCGCGCCTCATCGTCGTGATCCTGCTCATCCGGTTCCTGATCGTCCGCCATGTTCAGGTCTCCGGCATCACCCGCGATCCGCCTCTGCGATGCCCGGGAGCATTGTCGCCGGTTGCGGCCGCCTCAACAATCCCCTACGCTCGCCACTATCTACTTCCGGTAGAAAACCCTCAGCATTGGAGCCGAACATGATGAGCCGACCCATCTGCGCTGGCGTGCTGGTCCTCCTGCTCTGCGCCTTCTGCCAGGCCGCCAACCCGGCGGAACTGCGCCTTTCCGTCAAGGAATACCGCGACAAGATGAAAGCCGGCTGGATCGGCCAGATCGCCGGGGTCTCATGGGGCGCCCCCACCGAGTTCAAATGGCGCGATGCCATCATCCCCGCGGACAAGATGCCCACCTGGACGCCCAACATGATCAACCATGCGTTCGGCCAGGATGACCTGTACGTCGAGATGACTTTCCTGCGCACGATGGAGCAGTACGGGCTGGAATGCTCCATCCGCCAGGCCGGCATCGATTTCGCCAATTCCGGCTATCCGCTATGGTGCGCCAACAACGCCGGGCGCACCAACCTGCGCAAGGGCATCGCCCCGCCCGATTCCGGGCACCCCAGGTTCAACAAGTGCCCCAATGACATTGATTACCAGATCGAGGCCGACTACTCCGGCCTCATCGCCCCCGGCATCCCCCAGGCCGCCATCGACCTCGGCGAGAAGTTCGGCCGGCTCATGAACTACGGTGACGGCATGTACGCCGGCCAGTTCATGGGCGCCATGTACTCCGTCGCTTTCTTCGAATCCGACCCGGTGAAGATTGTCCAGAATGCCCTGCCCGCCATCCCCTCCGACAGCCAGTACGCCGAGATGGTCCGCGACATGCTCGCATGGTATCAGGCCAATCCCGATGACTGGCAGAAGACCTGGCAGCTCTGCCAGAAGAAGTACCGCGAAAACCCGGAATACCAGAAAGCCTCCAACGGCGGCATCGACTGCAAGATCAACGGCGCCTACGTGCTGCTCGGTTTCCTCTACGGCAAGAAGGACTACGACCAGACCATCATCATCTCCTGCCGCGGCGGCCAGGATTCCGACTGCAACCCCTCCAGTTCCGCCGGCGTGCTGTTCACCACCGTCGGATTCTCCAAGCTCCCCGACCGCTACGCCAAAGAACTCGACGAGACCAAGGTCTTCAGCCACACGGCCTATAACTTCCCACGGCTGCTCGATTGCTGCGAGAAGCTCGCCCGCCAGGTCGTCGTGAAATACGGCGGCCGGATCGAGAAAGATGCCAGCGGCGAAGAGTTCTTTGTCATCCCGGTGAAGCCCGTCAAGCCAAGCAAGCTTGAACTGAGCTGGGCACCCGGCCCCATCGCCGACAGCCGGTTCACCGTGGAGGAAATGGCGAAGATCACCGCCGGCAACACGCCCAAAGCGATGCAGGATGCCGCCGCCAAGTTCGCCCCCGGATGGAAGATCGACAACTGCGGCAGCGATATGGATCCTGGCCTGCGCGAAGAATGGGCAGGAAAGAAGAACGTGCTCGCCACGCACCCGCTGGACCGCCAGACGGGTTGCATCCTCACCCGCACGATCGACATTCCCGCCGGCAAAAAGGCCACGCTGCACCTGGTCGTCGGCCACGACCCACAAGGCGATTTTGACCTGATTGTCCGCGCGGATGGGAAACAACTGATCCGCAAGCCCGTCACCGCCAGGACGGCCACCGCCCATTGGCTCGCCGAGGACATCGATCTCTCCCGGTTCGCCGGCGGGAAAGTCAAACTGGAACTGGTCAATCAACCCAGCGGCTGGGCGTACGAGGCCGCTTACTGGGCTGAAATCAAGCTCATCATCGAGTAACCGCTGATGAAAAACCCCACATGGTTCCTGGCCCTGGCCCTCGGCCTGAGCTGTCTGTCCGCCGCCGCCGCGCAACGGGAACTGGTCGATGCCGGGCCGCCGTTCGGAAAACTGCAGCTCGTCGACGAAATCGACTGCGGTTCGGCCCGGCCCGGACATGAATTCACCGAGTACCCGTCCGGCGTCAGCCGGATCGAGCGTATCCTCGATCGGCCCTGCCGGGTGGCGCCCATGCAGGCCGACGAGGCATCCTACATTTCCTTCCGCGTCGGCCGGGGCAAGCAGCTCAAGGCCGGCTCGGCCTATCTGCTGCTGATCGAATATCCCGAAGATGCCCCGCGCAGCATGGTCGTCATGAACGGCGGTTGCGAGACCAGCCGTGGCTTCCACACCGGCACCACCCTTGGCGATGCCCTCCGTCCGAAGTACGTCTGGAACAATCCTGAATCCCTGGACATTCCGCTCGCCAGGCGATACGAGACCTGGACCCAGTTCTTCCATCTCCACGACCGCTTCCCCGAGCGCGGCTTCATCCGCGGCGCCGGCCCGCGCACGCTCACCCCGCCTGATGGTTTCCCCGTCACCATCGCCCAGTTCAGCTTGGAGAACGACCCGCCCTCGCGCGGCATTGCCGTCCAGCGCATCCGCCTTATCGAGGTGCCCGACCCGCGCCTGCTCGACGTGCCCGCGCCGCGGCTTCCCGAGGGCCTGCCTCGCCGCCACATCTTCTACCGCGAGGAAATGGCCGACGGCGTCATCGATTCCGACAAGCCCGAGCAGCGCGGCCTGGCGCAGCCCCTGGACTGGTACCGCCACAAGGCATCGCTCATGCGATTCCTCGGCATCAACACCTTCTCCAAGGACCTGCTCGAGTTCGGCGCATGCCAGCATTGGGATTCCACCCCCGGCGGCGGCCACAACTGGGTCTACTATGCCGAGCGCCACAAGCACCTGTGGGAGCAGATCGTCGAGTTGATGGGCCAGAACGGTTTCTCCATCCTGCCCTACTACGAGTACGCCGGCAGCCGCGGGCAGAAAGGCATCGGCCATCAACGACGCGCCAAGCCGCTGAAGCGGGATGACGCCTACACCCACATCTCCTGGATCGAACAATCCAACGCTGACATCACCGACCCCGAAACCCACGCCGATTTCCGCAAGATGCTCGATCTGACCGTCCTCCGCTTCAAGGACAAAGCGAGCTTCGCCGGCGTCTGGCTCCGCCCGCGCAGCCAGCTTCCCATCGGCTTCGCCGACGCCGCCCTCGCCCGGTTTTCACAGGAGACCAACTTCACGCCCGTCACGCGGCGGCAGCTTGCCGCCGACAAGGCCCTGCTCGGCCGCTACTACGAATGGTGGTTCGGAAAACGCAGGGAGTTTCTCGCGGCGATGCGCGACCACATGCGACAGTCGGGCGTGAATCCCGACGCTGTCGTGCTCTTCACCGCCGACGCCTCCGAGCCCGGCGTTTCGTTCCCCGCCTGGCAGCGCCAGCTCGTCACCGACGACCCCGCAGGCACCGCCGCCTGGCTCAAGAGCCCCGATCCGAAGAAAGCCATCGTCCCCCTCGACATCGCCGAGGTGATCTCGCGAAAGCTCTATCACAACGCCCTGCTCAGCGCCCCCCTGGACTGGGGCAACTGGGAAGTCAGCCACGCCAGCCCCGCCGCCGATCCCATCCGATACCGGCAGACCCCTGGCGTCATGATGACCCACGGCTTCAACCGCGCTTACACCGTCGCCCTCCCGGAAACGATGGACCTCTTCCGCACGCCGGCCGGCCTGGCCATGGTCCGACACTATCCCCTCAACGAGAACATGATGTTCGACAAGGCCGGCAAAGACCTGCTGGGTTACTTCATCGCCGACATCGAGCGTACGGGCCCCTACTGCATGCTGGCCGAGGCCCGCGCTGTCGCCAACGGCGACCCCTGGCATCTCGGCTACCTGTCCGGCGGATGCTTCAATCGGGGCTTCCCCAGCCACGTGCGCAGTTTCAATTCGGCTTTTCTGACGCTGCCCGCCATGCCGAGCGAACGACTGGCCGATGCCGCCGATGATCCCGATATCGTTGTCCGCGCCATAGACGCCGGGCAACACGGAACATGGCTGGCGATCGTCAACACCGGCCTTGTCGGCAAGCCCAAGGTGAGGATCGACCTTCCGGCGGACGCCCCGGTCCGCGATGCCGTGACCGGTCAGTTGATCCAGACCACCGGTCGGTCGGTCACTGTGCCGATGGAACCGTGCCAGCTACGGGCATTGCTGTTGAAGTAAACCGCGTTCAACACCTCTGGCATGGCCAAGCGAAGGGCGCTACAATGCGCCCATCGCTTTGGCCGGGGAGGTTTCCATGACTCGATGGCTGTCGATTGCCGCGATCCTCACGGGCTTCTGGGCCGCATCCGCACGTGGGGTAGATGATGAAGAGGCCGTCAGCGTATACAAGTCGCTGCGTCCCGCTGTCGTCTCCGTCAAGGATCTCGAAAGCAACGGCACCGGCATCATCGTCCATGCCGATGGGGTGATCGTAACCAATGCGCACGTGATCGCCTCGCCCCTGCCGGTGACCGTTGAGGTTGAAGTTCAAAGCCCCACCGGACTGAAGACTGTCACGTTCAAGAACGTCCAGAAGGCCGGAGTCCATCCAGAACTTGACCTGGCCGTCCTGAGAATCGACCCCAAAGAGCATGGCGTGACGCTCACGGCCGCAACCGTGGCCCGAGCGAGACCCCAGCCTGGCCAGCGCATCTACGCCATCGGCAACCCTGGCGCCGGCGACAAGACCCTGGTGAAATCCATCAGCCAGGGCATGCTCAGCGCCGTCGATCGCGAATTTGATGGTCAGGTCTATTACCAGTTGAATGCCGCGGTGAATCCCGGCAACTCCGGCGGCCCGGTGTGCGACAAGAGCGGCAACGTCCTTGGCGTCGTCACCTTCAAAATCAACGACGTCGAGGGGATCGCCTTCGCCATCCCCCTCAACAACATCAGTCTGCAGCACTTCGTCGCCCTGGACAAGCGAAAGAAGGACCTGGACAAGGCGAAACAGCTCCTGCAACAGGCCGAGAAGCTTGTGGCCCGGGCCACCGATTTTCAGCAGCGGTTCGGCCATCAGGACCCTCGCGTCGCGGTCCTGAACGGGTACGCCGCATGGTGCTACCGCGAAGCCCTGCTCAACGATCCGGTCAATTCCGACCTGTGCTACAACGTGGGCATGCTGTTGCGAAAGATGAACCAGGACGAACTTGCGGCGGCCTACCTGATGCAGGCCATCCAGATCTCCCCCTGGCAGCGTGGTTGGGCATACCGTGAACTGGGGCTTGCCCTGGCCAAGCGAAAGAAAGGGCCCGAGGCGGTGGCCGCCTGGACCGAAGGCATCGCGAAGTTCCCCGACGAGGGCCTCATCTGGGAAGACCTGGCCGTCTATTGGGGCGGCAATCGTCAGGGCATGCACGCCCTGCGGTGCGCCGCGATGGCGGGAGTGGCCGGCCTAGCTGCCGACCCCGCGAAGCGGCAGAAGCTCACGCAGATATTCCTGGGTGCCCAGGACATGCTCAACGTCGCCGAGCAGAAAGCCGCCGCCGAGCTGACCCGAGACAGACTGCTGGCGGACATGAGAGTTATGCAGGACAAGGCCGATGCAGCCCGTGCGGCGAAAACGCTCTATCTTACTGCCGATTTCCCAAGGCTGATCAAGGAGATCGGCGGCCCTGAAATTGCGGGCGCTGCGGACCGAATTCCGCCCAAGTCGGACCCCGCGCCGCGAGTGACCGAAGCCGGCGCTCCAACGCCTGCCACGCCAGGCCGGACGACCGAAACCACGAAGCGACTGTGTTTGAAGTCAAGGGTTGGAGGCGAAGTTTTTGACGACAT